>NZ_JBFIKK010000077.1:0-16691 GCF_041600255.1 Nocardioides sp.
ATCGGCAACCTGCGGGACATGGCCCTCGCACAGGCGTGGCTCGCCGACTACGGGATCGCCACCACCATCGACGGCTACACGATGTGGATTCAGCAGCCAGACGGTGTGCGCGAACGGGCCAACCTGGGGGACGTCATCACGCTCGATGCGCACGGGGATTTCGCGGTGTGGACGCCGGCTGCGTTCGCGCTGCGGCACAAGCGGACTGGGGCGGAAGGGTGAGCGCGACGGAGGACGACAGGCTGATGGCGGTGTCCCTTGTGCATGAGCACGCGTCCTGGTGTCAGGGCGAGGCTCATGGCGACTGCTGCGGGGGCGACTGCGACTGCGGGGTCTCCGAAGTCCGCGATGCGGTAGCCGAGGCGCTTGCCGCTGAGCGGGAGAAGGCGCGGGCGTTCGTTGCGAAGGCGCTACGAGCAGCGGCGCAGGAACAGCGAGCCGAAGCCGACAACGTGCCCGACACCTATGAGGGCACTCACGCGGATGGGCACCGTTGCGCGGCGAACTTCCTCGACCGACGCGCTCAAGCGCTGGACCACCGACCATGACCGCCTCTTGCCCCGTGTGCGGATGCGAGCAGGCCGAGTCGCTGCTCTGCCACGCCGACACGACAGCCCTGGAGCGGGAACTGGGTGACGTCGCCGCCATCGTGGCCGACCTCGACATCAGCCTCAGCAAGCAGGCCCGCATCGGCAACGCAGGGCAGCCCGGGTTGGCGCGGGAACGGACCCCGATCAACGTGGGCGCCATGATGGCCGCGGACGTACTCGGGAACACGCTGACCACGTGGGCCCGGGACATCGGCGAGATCAGACTCCTCGGCTACGAGGACAGCTCACGGTTCGCTGCGGCGTTCCTGCTCAACCACGTCCCAGAGATCCGCCGGCACCCTGCCGTGGTCGAACTGGTCGACGAGATCACCGACGCCATCCGGCAAGCACGACGGGCAGTGGACAGGCCAGCGGACCGCATCTTCGTCGGCCCCTGCATGGCAGAGAACCCCGACGACGAGGGCCGCCTGGTCACCTGCCTGGAGGATCTGTACGCCCGCACGAACGCGGCCGAGGTGCGCTGCAAAGTGTGCGCCACCGAGCATCCCGTGGCCGAGCGCAGGGCATGGCTGCTCGAGCAGGCACGAGACAGACTGTTCACCGTGCGGGAAGCGGCGCAGATGATGGGCGACGTCGGCGGCATCAAGGTGACCGAGGCGTCGATCCGTGGCTACATCCACCGAGGACGCATCGCGTACCACACTGGCACCGTGATCCGCCTGGGTGATCTGCTCACCGTGGTCGTGAACGATGGCGAGAGGAAGGGGGCGGCGTGAGTGAGTCGATCACTCTCAACTGGTTCGAGCGTGCCGCGATCCGCAGTATCGCCCGGAAGCGTGTGCGAGCACGGATGATCTCCGAAGCACGCGCCGACCTCATCCAGTGGCAGACGGCAGTGCGAGCCGAGGCCGAGTATTGGAGCGCGTCGAGTTGACAATCATTCCCACCACATGCGAACGTAAGCCTCGATAGGTCTTAGACCTGTCTCCTGAGCCCGCCGAGTCTGCGACGACCGGCGGGCTTTCGCACGTTCAGTGCCCGCCACTTGGCCTCGTGATGTGGTGACCAGCAGCGGGCCGGGTCGATACAGGTAGCGCGCACACTTCCTCACCGGAGACGCCCGTGACCATCACCGTGCCCTGGGCCTACTGCGAGGCCGCGATCGGGATCGGCCTGTGCTTCGCCGTCGGTGCCGTCATCGGCGTGGTCAGAGTCCTCGTGGAGATGAGGTCGGAGCGATGACGGAGCCCGAGCACAAGTGCGTGGCCGACCCGTTCCTCCGCCCCGTCGGTGACATGGCCGCCCTCGACGCCAACATCGTCGACGCCCTCGCCGAACTGCGCGGTGCCCGGCAGATCATGGAACACAGCCCGACCGGCGAGAACCAGCACTGCATCGACCTGTGCGAGTGGCGGCTCGACCACCTGCTCGCACGCCGGTATGCGGCCATGGAGACAGCGACAGCCTGATGCCCTGGTCCCGTAGCCGGCCACGCTCCAGCAGCTACGACTACGAGCACGTCAAGGCACGCAAGGCAGCAGCAGCGAGGCACGACCCGACCGACCCGTGCACACGGTGTGGACACCCACTCGGTCCGATGGGACCTGGCCTGCACCTCGACCACAGCGACGACCGCACCCACTACCTCGGCTTCGCTCACGGACGCCCGTGCCCCTGGTGCCGACGCCGCTGCAACCAGCGAGCAGGTGCCCAGGCGGGACGAGCGCGGCAGAACGTGATCCGCCTTCGGCTGTAAACGTGCAGGTCAGAGGCGCGCGGGTGCTCGGTGATCTTGGCCGACGACCCGGGGGGTGACCCTCAAGGCCCGAGGCTCCATGACCCGCCTCTGTTCCCGCTTGCACACACAGAGGTCGGGGGGTCGCCGTGACTCGTCTGGATGACCTCACCAAGCTCCGCGGACAGCTCGCCGACTGGATGGAAGAGGCGCCCGCCGATCGCCGGGCCGCGCTTGTGGCGCAGTACCGGGCGACGCTTGCCGAGATCGACGAGTTGACGCCCAAGGAGGCCGTGGGTGACAGCATCGACGAGATCGCGCAGCGCCGAGCTGCTCGACGGTCCGCACCCGCCAAGAGTTCGGGTCGCGCCAAGCTCCCGGGATAACTCTTGGGAGGACGTCGCTGATCTGGCTGCGTCGTTGGGGATGCCGCTGGATGAGTGGCAGGAGTACGCGCTCGAGGCCGCGATGGGCGAGCGGGCTGACGGTCGCTGGGTGTCGAAGTTCGTCGGCATCTCCGCGCCGAGGCAGAACGGGAAGTCGCAGCTGATCGTGGCGCGGGCTTTGGCCGGCGTTCTGATCTTCGGTGAGAAGACGATCATCATCTCGGCGCATGAGACGGACACGGCGCGCGAGGTGTGGCGGCGGCTGATCGACGTCGTCGAGGCCAATCCGACGCTCGAGGCTCGGGTGACCGGCCGCATGGACGCGATCAACCGCGAGTTCTTGTCGTTCGGCTCGGGCATGGAAAAGCAGACGATCAAGCTGAAAGCCCGTCGGGTCAGCGGCGGGCGCGGTTTCTCGTCCGACTGCCTTCTGCTGGACGAGGCGCAGATCCTCGGTAAGCGCGCGTGGGGTTCGATCGTTCCGACGATGTCGGCGCGGCCGAATCCTCAACTGTGGCTGTTCGGGACTCCGCCTACTCCCGACGATGATGCGTTCGCGTTCTCGCGGGTGCGTGAGTCGGCGCTGAAGAAGAAGCCGCGGCACACGTGGCTGGAATGGGCCGCCGAGCCGGCGGACGACTTTGACGCCCCGGAGACGTGGGCGAAGGCGAACCCGGCTTTTGGTGTGCGGATCTCCTACGAGGCGTGCGCCGATGACCGTGCGGCGATGGATGACGAGCAGTTCGCTATGGAGCGGCTCGGCATGTGGGCTGACGTCAACAGCACCCGCGGTGCGATCGACCAGACCCTGTGGGCCAACCTGATTGACACCAAGCCGACCATTGCCGCCCCCGTCTTCGGCATCGCCACCGCCCCGGACCGTTCGTGGTCGGCGATCTGCGCGGCCTGGCGACGCCCTGATGGCAGCGTGCAGTTGCTCTTGGGCGATGACTACCGGCGTGACGCGACGTGGGTGCCAGCCCGGTACGCCGAGCTCAAGGCGCGCTACGGCTCGCGGGTGCTGCTGGATCACGCCTCCAAGGGCCTGGTTGCCGACGCCACCGAGACGACGCTGACTGACCGCGCGAAGGCCGACAACGCGCTGTCGGATGCGGTGCTGGCGGGAACGCTGCGGCACGGCAACGAGCCGGCGCTGAACACGGCGGTGCGCGCCGCCCGCTGGAAGACCTCGGGCGAGACCCGCGTGCTGGACGCGAAGGGCGACGTCGACATCTCACCTCTTCGCGCCGCGGCGCTTGCACTACACGGACTGACAACGGCACCTACGAGCAGCGGATGGATGGTGGGCGTGTAGATGTCCCAGCCTCTGTCTCTGGTCTCGCGGAACGCCGACCCGTACCTCCGTCTTGTCGAGCAGTTGTCGCGCCAGTTGGACACGGCGAACGTCGAATACGACAAGTGGGATCGCTACTACTCGGGCGATCAGCCGCTGGCGTTCTTGGCGCCCGAGGTGGCGGCGCAGACGGGTAACCGCCTGTCGCCGATGGTCATCAACTGGGGCGAGACGATCGCCGACTCGGTGAACCGCCGGGTGAAGCATGAGGGTTTCCGCATCGGTCAGGGCCGTGAGACGGACGCCGAGCTGTGGCGGATCTGGACTGCGAACGGGATGCACGAGGATGCCCCGCTCGGCCAGGTCGACACCCTCGTGCACGGCCTGGGGTTCATCTCCGTGTGGGGTAACGACGAGGACCCGCAGACGCCGCTGATGACGTTCGAGTCGGCCCATCAGGTCGCTGTGATCTACGAGCCGGGCACGGGTGACCGTGTGGTTCGGGCCGCGTTGAAGCGGTGGAAAGACGACGACGGGCGCACGTTCGCCACGCTGTACCTCGCCGATCGGGTGATCCGATACGTCAGTAAGTCGGACGTGGCCGGGGTGGGCAGCAACTACGTCGTCGAGCAGGTTCTGAACAACCCGCTGGGCGCGGTGCCGATCGTGCCGATGGTGAACCGTGGTCGGCTGTTGAACCGAGCCGGCCGTTCTGAGCTCGCGTCGATCGCCCCGATAGCGGACGGCATCAACAAGCTGGCGACGGACATGATGGTGACGTCGGAGTTCTTCCAGACTCCGCGCCGCTGGGCGACGGGCATCCAGATCCCCACCGATGGCGCGGACCGCGAACGGCTACAGGCCGAGGCGTCCGCCTACTGGGAGAACGCCACCAAGTCCAAGACGTGGCTGGCCGGTCAGGGTGTCAACTTCGGGCAGTTCCCGGAGGCTGAACTTGCCGGCTTCGTCGCGGGGATCAACCTGCTGACGTCGGCACTGGCGTCGATCGGCGGACTCCCCCCGGACGACCTTGGGCTGAATCAGGTGAACCCGGCTTCGGCCGAGGCTCGCCGTGCCGCTGAGACGGTGCTGATCCTCCGCGCTGACGAGAAGAAGGACGCGTGGGGTCCCCGGTACTGCCGGGCGATGCGGTTCGCCGTGGCCGCCCGTGACGGCGTTCCAGTGCGCGCCATTCCGCAGGATCTGTCGCTGATGACGGCGGCGTTCAAGGACTCGGCTACCCCGGCTATCGCTCAGGCGATGGATGCCGCAGTCAAGGGCGTCGAGTCGGGCGTCTACGACATCGAGGCAGCTCAGGAAGTTGTCGGGCTGGGTCCGACGGAGCGCGACGCCATCAAGGCTCGCGCCGCCGAGGCTGCCGCTGCTCGCGCGACGGCCGACGTTGAGGCCCGCATGAAGCTCGCCCGCAGTCTGATGGCGTCGGACGGCCTGACCCTCAATGCCGCCATGGCTGCAGCGGGGCTGCTGGCTGCGGCGAGCACCAACAGCGCCGAGAGCGCCTCCACGCCCCCTGTGGCGTAACTACTTCCGCCCCTGGTGGGCGGCAGGCACCACCTCGAACTGAGCCCCTGGAGGGCACGTGTCCGAAGAAGCACCCGAAAGCGCGCCCGACGTCGCCCCGGAGGAGGCGCCGAGCACTGAGCCTGAGCAGTTCGACCCCGAGCGCGCTCAGGCGAAGATCAAGAAGGCGAACCAGGAAGCGGCTAACCTTCGCGCCCGCCTCAAGGAACTCGAGCCCCTCGCCAAGAAGGCGCAGGAGCTAGAAGAGGCCGGGCGCAGCGATCTGGAGAAGCTGACCGCCCGAGCCGAGCAGGCCGAGCGGACCGCCTCTCAGCACGAGGCCCGCGCCCAGCGCCTCGAGGTCGCCTTCGAGAAGGGCCTCACCCCCGCACAGGCCAAGCGGCTTGTCGGCGGCACCCGCGAGGAGCTCGAAGCCGACGCCGAGGAGATCCTCCGCGATTTCCCGGTGAAGGACGACGGCCGACCCAAGGGCAACGCCGACCTCGGCCCCCGAACCAACGCACCGCCCGCCAACCCCCGGCAGGCCGACCTCATGCAGATCGAGGCCGACCTACGTGCGGCTCCCCGCCGCTAGCCCTCCCCTCGCCTGAGGGGCCAACCGAAAGGAAACACCCCTCATGGCTGTCACTCTGGCCGAAGCTGCTGTCACCGCGCAGGACCCGCGCCTGCCCGGTGTCGTCGGCGTCCTGAACACCAGCAACATCATGAACCGCGTGCCCTTCGAGAACATCGCGGGCCGCGCTTTCAGCTACAACAGCGAGGCGACACTGCCGGCCGCCGCGTTCCGTGCCGTGAACGCCGGCTACACCGAGTCGACCGGCACGTTCAACAACGCGACCGAGTCCCTCGTCATCCTCGGTGGCGACTACGTCGTGGACCGCTTCCTCGAGCAGACCTCGACCGGCTCCGTCGCCTCCCTCGTGGCGGCGCAGCGGGACATGAAGGCCCGGTCGATCGCGGCGAAGTTCTCCGACACCTTCATCAACGGTTCCACGGGTGTCGACGCCAACTCGTTCAACGGCCTCAAGACCCGCATCACCGGCGGTCAGGTGCTGTCCTCGGGCACCAACGGTGCGGCGATGAACACCGACGCCGCCACCCGGACCGCGTTCCTCGACCGGCTCGACGCCCTCCTGGCGCTCGTCCCCGGCGCGAACGCGCTGTACGCCAACAGCCAGGTCATCGCCCTGCTGCGGACCGTCTTCCGCAACACGACGATCAACAACTACACGGTCGATGAGCTGACCGGCCGCCCCGTCGAGGTCCCGACCTGGCAGGGCATCCCGATCCTGGACGCCGGCCTCAAGGCCGACCAGACCGCGGTCATCCCCCAGACCGAGGTTCAGGGCTCCTCGTCGGTCGCCTCCTCGATCTACGCCGTCAAGTTCGCGGCCAGCGAGAACGACACCGGCGTTCTCGGCATCACCAACGGCGGTCTGCAGGTGGACCCGCCGCGCCAGCTCGAGACCAAGCCCTCGTGGCTCGGCCGCATCGAGATCTACTGCGGTCTCGCCATGCTCGGCGCGCAGCCGGCCGCCCGACTGTCGGGCGTCCTCGCCTCCTAATCCGAAGGGGAAGTAGCTCATGACCACGCCCACAAAGACCCTCGTTCCGAAGATCCGGCACGAGGAGTTCTGCCAGCCCACGGGTGACCGGGCCGAGGTTCGGATCGAGAGCTACTTCTTCTACGCGGACGAAGGCGCCAGGGGTGGGCGGCCCAAGCCGACCCACCGCATCACGCGCTGCATCGAGTGCGGCGAACAGACCATCCAGCAGATCGGAGAATGACAATGGCCGACAAGGTCGCTGACGGCGCGCAGGCGTCGAAGGCTCAGAACGACAAGCTGTCCCACCCCGAAGGCGGCGTCACCACTCGTGACGACGCTCTGGACTCGGGTGCCCCCATGCTCCCGGGCGACGCCTCGGAGCCCCAGGGTCCAGAGGACGCGCTGGGTAGTGGCCCGAAGCGGGGCGACTACTCGAAGCTCATCGGCAACCTGCAGCACGCCGCTTCGGTGGTCAATCCCAACCACGACCCGTCGGACCCGAACTCCCCGCGCGTCGTGCTCGTCCACCAGAACCCCCTGGTCGAGCAGCGCGGCGACGAGAAGGGCAAGAAGGGCGGCACTCACCCGCTCTCCGACGAGGTCTAGCAGTTCCGCCCCAGCCCGGCTACTCCCGGGCTGGGGCACCCCAACTTGAGGAGGCTCCGTGTCACTGCCCACGCTCACGGACCTCAAGATCCATCAGAACATCACGACCAGCGCCGATGATGACGAGCTGGCCGACACTCTGGACGCAGCAGTCGAAGTCGTGGCCGGGATGATCGGTCCACTCGAGACCAGTGAGGTCACTGAGACTCACCGCGCGGTCTCGGGTTCGACGCTGCTCCTGCGACGACTGCCCGCCGGCGAAGTGACCGCGGTGTCTGGGCGACCCACCGGGTTCGGCAGCTTCTCGGATCTGACGCTCGCTGACTATGAGGTCGACGTCTCGGCTGGCGTGCTGCGCATGGCTGACGGCGGATACTTCTACGGCGACTACACGGTCACGTACACGTCGGGCCGGGAGTCGTTGCCGGCGTCGATCCGGCTGGCTGTGCTGATCATCGCCGCGCATCTGTTCGAGACGCAGCGTCGTCCTGGCTTCACGTCGGATGCGCCGGCTGGTTTCGGTGGCGTGGATGGTGTGCCTGACGCGAGCATCCCCGGTCGCGGGTATGCGATTCCGTCGCGGGCGCAGGAGTTGCTGCAGCCGTACATGCGGCCGGTGATCGCGTGACGCTGCCGATTGGTGTGACGGCGTCGGCGGTGGATGCGTTGCGTGAGTGCATCCGGGCTGCGTTGCCGTTGCCGGATGCTGTGGGTGGTGTGACCGTGTTCGACGGTCCGGCGCCTGAGCGTGCGTATGCGCCACGCGCCGTCACTGTGGCTGCCGCGTTCGAGGACGACCAGGACGCGGTGCTGGTGGAGCGTGTCGAGTCGGGTGCTCGTCCGAATGTGACGGAGACGCTGACTGTGGCGGGCTCGGTGTATGCGGGTGGCGGTGACGTCAACGTGGATCACTTCCGCGATGAGGTCGGGACGATCCTGACGGCGATCGACGCCGCGCTGAAGGCTGACCGGACGTTGGGTGGCGTGGTGCATCTGGCGCGGTTGGCGTCGGCGCAGTGGTTGCAGGGTCGGGACGCGAAGGGCACTGGTGTGCGTATCGGGTTCACGATCCAGCTGGTGTCGCTGTCGTGAGTGGCCGCAACCGTTCGGCGCTGCCTGCCTCGTACCAGTTCTCTCAGTTGCAGCGGGATCTTGCGCAGATGACCGCGGTGCAGCGTCGGGAGTTGCGGGCCGTGTTCGCGCGTGTCGGTCAGGCGGCGCTGTCGGATGCCCGGTCGCGTGCTGGCGCGTGGTCGTCGCGGATTCCGTCGGCGATCACCGGTAAGCCGATCGTGGACATGGGTCGTGGTCGTGTCGGCTTCGAGTTGCGGGTCGATGTGTCGGAGTCGGTCCCGCACGGCCGGGTGTTCGAGGGGATCAGCCAGCAGGGTTCCGCCTCCTACTTTCGTCACCCCGTTTTTGGGAACGAGGATGTGTGGGTTTCGCAGCCCACGCGCCCCTATTTGTGGCCCGCTGTGCGTGGCCGCGCTGCTGATCTGCGCCGTGGCGTGGAGCAGGCCGTCGAAGATGCCGCCCGCGCCGCCGGGTTCCGCTGACAACTGATCGAGGAGACAACATGCCCGGCAAGATGCGCGCCCGTCACGAGGTGTTCGGCGTCAAGGACGTTCCGGACACCAAGCACTACCGCGACAACGGGTGGAAGCCCGTGGACCCGTCCACGCCGACCACCGAGCAGGAGAACCGTCGGGTGCTCAACGCGGTTCGCCGCGGTGACCTGAGCGAGCAGCCGGCACCTGTCGTTGTCGCGGCGATCGGGTCTCTGCCCGAGGCCGAGCGCGAGCAGGTTGCTGCTGCCGAGAAGTCCGGCAAGGCCCGCAAGACCGTGCTGGACGCCGCGAGCGAGTAGCTGTGTGCGCTGAATGCGAGAAGCCGATACTGGCAGAGAATCCACACTGGATCGCCGAACGGAATCCCGAAGGAACCGAGCCTTACGTCTGGTCGCCTGCTCTGGATTTCGGACAACTAGGCTCTGCCGGGCTTGGCTGTCTTTGGTACTTCTTCGACTCCCAAGAGGCGTGCGAGGAATGGCTACGCGAGAACCTCGCTGACATTCCAATCCCACTCGGCGCGCCCGAGAACGTCAGGCGTCAACGCGAGGACTTTATGTCCGCCTGGATTGAGCGCCACGAACTGGACTCCCAAACCGAGGCTGGCTAGCACTCGCCACCCCTGATCCCGGCCCCGCCCTGCGGTGGTGCCGCGCTCCACCCTGCCCGACAAACCACCGCCCCGGAGGACTGACAAGTCATGGCAACCATTCCCGTCTCCACCCGCTTCTTCCAGCCCGGCATCGTCAAGGTGTACTGGCTGCCCACCGTCGCTGGTGCCGCCCCCACCCGCGCGGAGATCACCGCCGGCACCAACCTGACCCCCGAGCTGGACGACTGGGCCGGCTGGTCCTACTCGACGACGTTCATCGAGACCAAGGACGCCTCGTCGCGGGTCAGCCCGAAGATCACGGGCCGGGTGTCCCTGGACGACTCGTCGATGACCTTCAACGGCTCGCAGGATGGCACCGACGTCCGTACGGTCCTCACCCTGGACGACTCCGGGTACGTGCTGATCTGTGATGGTGGCGATGTCGCCACCTACCCGGCTGAGCTGTTCCCGGCCACGGTGGGTGCTGTGGTGCCGGTCCGTTCGCTGACCTCGGACTCGTTCAAGGTGCGCATCGACTTTGGTGTCACGAACCTGCCGAGCACTGTGACTCTGCCGGCGATGGTCTGATGGGTCTTCGTGACCTGATCGAGGCGAAGCAGCGGCGGACGGTGACCCACCCGATTCTGGTTGGCAACCCGTCCGCTGCTGTCGCCGAGATCAAGCAACTGTCCGGTGACCTCGTGGAGCACATGCGGTCGCTGGCGGCGAAGAGGGCTGCCGGTAAGAATCCGGCGAAGGCTGACACGGACCGTGAGGCGAAGATCAAGGCCGCGCTGGAGGCTGCTCAGGCTCGCCGGTCGGAGATGACTGTCGACATCGAGTTGCAGTCGCTGCCCGAGGACGAGTGGGAGGCGGCGATCGCCGAGCTCGACGAGGATGCGCGGGAGAAGTACGACCTGTCGGCGATTCTGGCGGTGCTCACGGCGGCGTCGTGCACGGACCCGGAGTTGCAGGATGCCGGGTGGTGGGCTGAGCAGCTTGCCCGCCCGACGTGGACGGATGGCGACAAGTCGTCCCTGTCGTCGACGCTGCTCAATCTGAACGTGTTCGCGCCGAGGTTTGAGGCGCTGGGAAAAGGCTGAGGCGCGATCCGCTGTATGCCCGTCGGATGGGCTATTGCGGGCCGCGCAGCATTCCGCACAGCGTGTTCCTCGGTCGGGTGGTGCGCCCGGGTGTCGACCCGGAGTGGTTGCAGTCGGATCGGGATGACGCGCTGGCCTGGCAGGTGCACGAGAATCGGCGTTGCAAGTCGTGCGGCACGCACCCGGAGGAGTGGGCCGAGGACAAGCTGGCGTTCCACGCGCACCTCGACGAGTGCAAGGGCTGCAAGCAGCGGGAGCGGCTGGCGCAGTCGGATGGCGCGAAGAAGGCCGGCGAGGGTGTGTCTGCGGTGATGGCGCACGGTTCGGCGGCTGACTGCCTGCGGTGCAAGCCGATCCCGATGGGCTAGTGGCGGATCACCAGTCCGCCGACGAGCAGGCCGACGCCGAGTAGGCCGATCAACAGGCCGACCGCGCTGCCGTTGATGGTGCTCAGTAGGCCGATGAGCAGGGCGACGCCCCCGACTCCGAGCATGGTCAAGGCCCGCCGCTGGCGGCTCTCTTCGGGGGTTTGGGCGGCTGCCTGGCGCTCTATAAAGCGCGGCCGGTCTTCGCTCACTTCATCCCCCTCGGTAACGGACCGCTGACGATACAGACAGGAGGCGGTCGTGGCACTCTCTCGTGACATCGTCGTCCGCCTCATTGGCGACAACGACTCGGCGATGCGGGCTCAGAAGGCTTTCGCCGACGAGCTGGGCGTCACGGTTAGCGCGGTCAAGCGCGCCGAGCGGGCGTATGACCAGCAGCAGAAGGCCATGGAGGTCGCTGCGCAGAAGCAGCAGCGCGCCATGCAGGACGTCGGCCGGGTCGCGGTCGGGTTCGGTGCCACGATGGCCGCCGGGCTCGGTCTGGCCGTCAAGGCTGCGATGGACTGGGAATCGTCCTGGGCCGGGGTCACCAAGACCGTGTCCGGGTCGGAGCGGGAGCTCGCACAGCTCGAGCAGGGTCTGCGTGGGTTGACGCGGGTTCTGCCCGCCTCCCATCAGGAGATCGCGGCTGTCGCTGAGGCGGCCGGTCAGCTCGGCGTCGAGATCGACAGCGTCGTCGAGTTCACCCGCACGATGGTCAACCTGGGTGAGACGACCAACCTGTCAGCCGAGGAGGCGGCCACGTCCCTCGCGCAGCTGATGAACGTCATGAACACCGCCCCCGAGGACGTGGGGCGGCTCGGTGCGGCACTGGTCGAGCTCGGTAACAACGGGGCGTCCACCGAGGCCGACATCGTCAAGATGGCCTCCTACATCACCGGTTCGGCGGCGCTGATCGGCGCCTCGGAGTCGGATGTGCTCGCGTTGGCGAACACGATGACCAGCCTGGGCATCAACGCCGAGCGCGGTGGCGGCGTCATGACGCGCACCATGCAGGACATTTACTCCGCCGTTCAGACGGGCGGCGACCAGCTCGAGGGTTTCGCGCGCACAGCTGGCATGTCGTCGGCCGAGTTCGCGCGGGCGTTCGAGGCTGACCCGATCCGGGCTATCGGCGCGTTCACTGACGGCCTGGCTGCGGCGAAGGACCGTGGCGAGAACGTGGTGGGGATGCTCGCCGACCTCGGCATCAAGGGCACCCAGGACACCGCGGTTCTGCTGCAGATGGCTAGCGCGCAGGGCATGGTCACCGAGAACCTGGACCTAGGCAACAGTGCGTGGGAGCAGAACAACGCGCTGGTCGAGGAGGCCGCTAAGCGGTACGACACGACCGCCGCACAGTTGGAGATCGCCCGCAACGGCATCGCCGAGGCCGGTATCGAGATCGGTGAGGTTCTGCTGCCGGTCCTCGCCAGTCTGGCTGAGGGTGTCGCCGACGTCGCGCAGTGGTTCGCCGACCTGCCGGACCCGGTGCAGAAGGTGCTTGCCGCCCTCGGCTCGGTCGCGGCAGTGGGTGGCCTGGCCGGTGGCGCGTTCCTGCTGCTGGCTCCGCGGGTCATGGAGACGTACCGGTCGTTCCGGGAGCTGTCCGCGTCGGCCCCGGGGGTGGCTTCCGGCCTGGGCAAGGTCGGCAAGGCTGCCGGTATCGCGGGTGTGGTCGTTGCGCTCGGTCACGCCATCGGCGGACTGATCGACTCCATGGGCGATGCGCCGGCCACCATGGAGGAGACGACCCAGGCCCTGCTGGGCATGGAAACGTCGATGGAGTCGCTGGACGCGATGTTCCAGCGCGGCGGCGCCGATCTGTGGTCCGAAGACATCAACGGCTTGGCTGATGCCGCGAGGGAGCTGACCGACCCGAGCCTGCTGAACCGGCTGGATGACTTCGGCGGCTCGGTGGGCAGCCTGGTTGGCCTGGGTTCGGCGGATGGTCGCCCCGAGCGCGCCGCCCTGATCGAGCAGCTGCACGGCATCGGCGATGCCCTGGGGCTGATGGTCGACAGCGGCAGTGCCGATCTGGCCGCCGAGCAGTTCGACCACCTTGCCGCCGAGTGGAAGAAGGGCGGGGGCACGGTCGATGAGCTGATGGAGCTCATGCCGGGCTACCAGGAGGCGCTCGACGGCATCGCCAATGAGCAGGAGCTGGCGGCGCAGACCGCGCAGCAGCAGGCCGCGTCGACTGCCCTGCTCGCCCAGGATCTGAACGTCGCGTACGGCAGCCTGCAGGGCTATGCGGCGGCGCTCGGCTACTCCGAGGACCAGACCGCCGAGCTGATCAAGGCGTCGAGCGAGCTCGGTCAGTCCCTCGGCGACTTCATCGACCCGCTGGGTGCCTACACGGGCATGTTGGATGAGAAGGCCGCGGCCGAGGAAGAGGCGGCGCGCAAGGCTGCGGAGGCTGCCGGCGCTGGCGCTGATTCGTGGCGTGACTTCGTGGTCGACACAGGGTTCTCGTTCGACGAGTACATGGCCCGCCTCGAGGAGCAGGTGACTGCTCAGGCGAACTGGCAGACCAACATGCTGATCCTCGCCGGGCGGGTGTCCGAGGGCACGCTGGCGGAGCTGTCGCGGATGGGTCCGGAGGGTGCGCCGCTGGTCGCGGATCTGGTGAACCGTTCGGACGCGGAGCTTGACAGGTTCGACGACATCACTGCGATGCGGTCGAGGGAGGCGACGGACGCGTGGGGCGCTCAGCTCACGATCGCCGCGCCGGTGTTGGCCGCGATCGGTCGCACCGCTGGCGCTGGCGTGGTCACGGAGCTGGCCCGGCAGTTGGCGGCGGGCACGACGACGGTCGCTGCGATCGCCGCCCAGTACGGGGTGAGCCTCGCCGGGGGCATTAACCCGATTCTGACCGGCCTCGGCAAGCGTCCGATTGCCGGTGTCGGCGGTCGTGTCGGTGGGCTGATCGAAGCTGACGGCGGCGTCGTCTCCTACTACGCCGACGGCGGCATGGAGTCCCACGTCGCGCAGATCGCCCCCGCTGGGGCGTGGCGGGTGTGGGCCGAACCGGAGACGGGTGGCGAGGCGTACATCCCCCTGTCGCCTGCGAAGCGTGCTCGGTCGCTGGACATCTGGCAGGAGACCGGGCGGCGGCTGAATGCTTTCGCGGACGGCGGGTTCTCGTCGGTGGACAAGGTTCCCCGCCCCCCGTCGACTTCACCGTTCCAGTTCCCGATTTCCACCCCTGCGGATGCGCTGATGGAGCGCGCCTACGGGGACACGGTGGACTGGCTGAAGGCCAACCTCGCGCCCGCTCTCGGCCCCGGTATCGGCTGGCAGGCGATGATGACCGCCCTGCGCGGGCAGTTCCCCGGCCTGGCCCTCAACTCCGGGTTCCGGCCCGGGTCGATCACCGCCACCGGCAACCTGTCCTACCACGCATCCGGTCGTGCGGTCGACGTGCCGCCGCGGGCCGACGTGTTCGAGTGGATCTATAAGAACTACTTCGGGCAGACGAAGGAGCTCATCTACTCCCCGGCGGGGAAGCGCCAGATCTGGAACGGCAAGCACCACATGTACTCGGAGCCCACCCGCGGGGACCACTGGGACCACGTGCACTGGGCGATGGCGCAGGGCGGGATTCTCAACCCGCACGTGCGTGACCAGGGCGGGCCGCTGCTGCCCGGCTACACGTACAACGGCACCCGCCGGCAGGAGTGGGTGGGGCCGATGCCGGGGGTCGCCGTCGGGGCCGGTCGCGGTGGGGCGCCGACCGCTGTGCATGTCCACTTCGACAGCGTCGTTATCGAGGGCGCCCTGGAGGTCGGCAGTGACGGCATCGCTCACATCGTTGCGGCGGAGATGACTGACGCCATCGTGTCCATCACTGACCGCGGGCGGTTCAACTCGTGAGCAGTGTGACCGTGGTGCCGACGGTGGAGCCTTCGACGACGCCGCCCCGGGTGAAGCTGGATGTGACCGACACCGGCTCGCCGAACCTGTTCGCGGCGACGGTGACGCGGCTGGACCCGGATGGGGTCGTGCGGGTGGTGCGCACCCTGGACGGTGAGCCGCTGACTCTGGTCACGTCCGGGGCGAACCGGGTCGGCACGATGTACGACAACGAGGCCCCGTATGGGGCGCCGGTGACGTACTCGACGCTGGAGTCGCCGGCCAACCTGTCGACGCCTGTGACGGTCGATGAGGACCGGGTGTGGCTGATTCATCCGGGGGCGCCCGCGCTGTCGATGCCGATCAGTGTGGCCGCGTTCGGCGCGCGGACTCGGGCAGCTCGGCGCGGCGTGTATCACCCGATGGGCAGCAAGTTCCCGGTGGTGCAGACGGACGGTCGCCGGAAAGCACCTGAGAGCACGATCGAGATCAACACAGTGTCGCTGATCGAGCTGGCGCAGTTGGAGGCGTTGACGGACGACACGTCGGTCCTGCTGCTGAACGTGCCGGCGGATCTCGGGTGGGGTGTTCCGACGTCTTACATCTCCGTTGGGGACATTCAGGAGACGCGGCTGGTGGACTACGCGGCTGAGCAGCGGCGGGTGCACGTGGTCCCGTACCTGGTCGTCGATCAGCCGGTGGGCGGTTCGCAGTCGGGCCGCACCTACGTGGATCTGTTGACGTTCTCCACCTACGCCGATCTGAACGCCGCCTATCCCACCTATGCCGACATGCTGGCCGGCCCGTGACCTCTGGGGGTGACTCGTGACCGCACGGGTCAACTCGGCTGAGGGTGGCACTAACGGCGTCACTGTCACGACCGCCAACTCTGGTGGCGCGTCGGGTGACGCCTGGGATTCGATGTACGTCCCGAGCGGCCAGTCGATCACGTTCGCGTCTGCGGCTGCCCAGAAGGGCACCCTCGGCTATCGGATGGTGTACGGCTCGGCGTCGGGTGTCGGCGCCAACGTCCGGTGGACGCTGACCGGTTGGCCTCAGCTTCGTGCCCGCTGGTACATGCGGTTCAGCGCCTACCCGACCGGCATGGCGTCGTTCTGCTACGTGACGAACGCGGGCAACGCCGACGCCATCGCGTGGCTGCGGATGGACGCGTCGGGCAAGTTCATCGTGCAGGGCGACTGGAATGACGTTGACCTGTTCCGGTCGGCTGCCGCGATCCCGCTGAACACGTGGATCCGTGTCGAGCTGGCGATGGTGCCGGGGACGACGATCTCCAACGGGGTCATCAAGTTCGCCTATGCCACGGCGGATGCGGCGCCGACGGAGACCTACAGCAACACGTCGGCCAACCTGGACGTCTACGGCAACCTCGGCCGCCTGTACGTGGGCAAGGTCGACGGCCCGTGGAACGCGACGGTCGACTTCGACGACTTGGCCGCGGATGACGCCGACGTCGCCACGTTCATCGGTGCCTCCTCTGCTGGTCCGGTCATCGTTGACCCGACGCCTGCCCCTGTCCCTCCGGC
>NZ_JBFIKK010000078.1:0-16588 GCF_041600255.1 Nocardioides sp.
CAGGCGCTGCGTCGGCGCCAGGCCGCGAACCTGATGGCGACGCTCTGCCTGTCCAACGGTGTCCCGATGATCACCGCCGGCGACGAGCGCGGACGGACCCAGCGGGGCAACAACAACGCCTACTGTCAGGACAACGAGATCTCCTGGCTGGACTGGCGCACCGACGACGCCTGGCTCGACGTGCACGAGGTCACCCGGGCCGCCCTGCGGCTGCGGCGCGAACACCCGGCGCTGCGCCAGCGGCACTGGTTCGAGGGGCGACCCGCGATGCCGGGGGCACCCAAGGACCTGGCCTGGCTGCACCCGACCGGTCGGCAGATGGACGCCGACGACTGGCACGACGACTCGCTCACACAGGTGGGCATGTTCGTCTCGGGCAACCCGCTGCGCTCCCCCGGCCACCGTGGCGAGCAGCTCGTCGACCGCTCGTTCGTGATCTGGCTCAACTCCGGCGACCGGCCGTTGACGATCGTGATGCCGGAGAACGACTGGGTGCAGGCCGGCGAGATCGTGCTCTGCACCGACCCGTCACTTCCGGTGGGAACCTCGGTCAAGGCCGGCGAGGAGCTGGAGATCGCCGCCCGGGCGGTGCTGGTCCTGCGCGAGGTCTGAGCCCGAGCGACGCCGCCGAGGCAACGTAACCGGGGTCACACTCGCTCGTTGACGCAGCCACCGGCCGTGAGGGCCGCGCCGTCGAAGGAGATGACCGTGCCGCACGTGCACAGACGAGCCCTGATCGCCGCCGGGGTGGCCACTGGAGCTCTCACCCCGGCCGTGGCGTCCTCGCCCGAGCGGGCGACCGCGGCAGCGGGCCGCTCGGCCTTCCGGCACGGCGTGGCCTCGGGCGACCCCCTGCCGGACGCCGTCGTGATCTGGACCCGGGTGACGCCCATCGAGGCCGCGGCCCCGGGCTCCGGACAGGGCCCGGCGGTGCGGGTCGGCTGGGAGGTGTCCCGCGATCGCGGGTTCCGGCGGGTGGTGGCCCGCGGCACGTCCCGCACCACTGCGCTGCGGGACCACACCGTGCACGTCGACGTACGAGGTCTGCGGCCCGGCACGCGGTACTGGTACCGCTTCACCTGGGGAGGGGCCCGCTCCCAGGTCGGGCGCACCCGGACCGCGCCTGCCCGCCGTTCACGGGTACCGGTGCGCCTGGGGGTGGTGTCCTGTGCCAACTACAACTGGGGCCACTTCTCCGGCTACCGCCACCTCGCCCGGCGCGACGACCTCGACGCCGTGCTGCACCTGGGCGACTACATCTACGAGTACGGCCCCGACGGCCCGCTCGTGCCGGGAGTCGCGCCCGCCACCGTGCGCGTGGCCGAGCCACCTCGCGAGTGCGTGACGCTGGCCGACTATCGCATCCGCTACGGCTGCTACCGCCGCGACCGCGCCTTGCAGGCGATGCACGCCGCCCACCCGGTGGTGGCGGTGTGGGACGACCACGAGATCGCGAACGACACCTGGCGCGAGGGCGCCGAGAACCATGACGAGGGCGAGGGCCCCTGGCAGCGCCGCGCCCGGGAGGCACGGCAGGCCTGGCTCGAGTGGTTGCCGGTACGGCACGTCGACCCCGACGACCCCGAACGGATCAACCGGCGGCTGCGCTTCGGCGCCGCGGTCGACCTCTGGATGCTCGACGAGCGTCGCTTCCGTGACGAGCCGCCGCGCAGCCTCGCCTTCAGCTATGGGTCGGTCGACCCCGGGACCGGCCCGGACCGCTCGATGCTCGGGGACGCGCAGCGCCACTGGCTGGGTCGCGGGCTGCGCCGCAGCGATGCATGGTGGAAGGTGCTGGGCAACCAGGTGCCGTTCTTCCCGTTGGTGATCGGCGCCGGTGTCCCGGAGGCGATCCAGGCGGTACTGGAACCGATCAGCGAGCGGCTGCCGCACCCGTCCACGGCGCTCTACGTCGACGACTGGAACGGCTTCAAGGCAGAGCGGGAGCATCTGGTCGCCGGCATCGCCGAGGTCGAGGACGTCGTCGTGCTGACCGGGGACGTGCACCAGAGCATGGTCAGTGACATCCCCCGCGACCCCGGCACCTACCGGATCGACCCGGTTTCGGTGGCGGCTGAGTTCATCACCCCGGGCATCGGTTCACCGTCGCTGCGAACCTCGGCCAACAGCGTGATGCCCGGCTCGGGCGAGATCCTCGAGACGATCCTCAACACCAACCTCGCCGTGGGCAACCCCTGGGCCAAGTACGACGAGAGCGAGCACTGCGGCTACCTCGTCGTCGACTTCGACCGGCGTCGCGCCCACGCGGACTACTTCCACCTCGACAACGCGCGCGACCCCCACAGCGGCGTGAAACTCGGCGCGTCGTGGGAGTGCCGACGCGGGTCGCGGCGGGTCACCCCGGCGCGCCGGGGCCTGGACACCTGAGCCCGTTGCGGGCCCCGACTCAGGCGAAGGCGACCACGCCGAGTTCGGCGGGCGAGGTCAACAGGTCGTTGCTCGGGATCACCCGCACGGTGTAGCCGAACGCCCCACTGTGGTCGAGCGCGATCTCCACGTCGAAGCGGAAGCGACCGCCCTCGTAGGTCTCGGTGACCTCGAGCGGCGCCACGTCGGACTCGACCAGCTCGTCCTCGCTGTTGATCCGACCGTGCACGAGCTGGACCTGGACGTCCTCGGGTGAGAGCTCGCCCAGGGCCACGAACGCACGCACACTCATCCGGGCGCCGACCTCGGGCGCGTCGCCGAGGCCCGCGCTCTCCACGTGCTCCACCCGGACGGCCGGCCAGCCGGCCCGAACCCGCTTCTTCCAGGCGGCCAGCTCGGCGGCACCCTGGTAGTCCGCGTTGAGCAGGCGAGCATTGACCGCTGCGGGCTGGTAGAGGTCACGCACGTAGTCGCGCACCATCCGGGTCGCGAGCACCTTGGGACCGAGCGACTTCAACGTGTGCCGGACCATCTCGATCCAGCGAGTGGGCACCCCGGCGCTGTCGATGTCGTAGAACCGGGGAGCGACCTCGTTCTCGATCAGGTCGTACAGCGCCGTCGCCTCGAGGTCGTCGCGACGGTCCGGGTCGTCGACACCGTCGGCCGAGGGGATCGCCCAGCCGTTGTTGCCGTCGTACCACTCGTCCCACCAGCCGTCGAGGATGGACAGGTTGAGTCCGCCGTTGAGCGCCGACTTCATGCCCGAGGTGCCACACGCCTCGTAGGGGCGCAGCGGGTTGTTCAGCCAGACGTCACAGCCCGGGTAGAGCGGCAGCGCCATCGAGATGTCGTAGTTGGGCAGGAACGCGATGCGGTGCCGGACCTCCGGGTCGTCGGCGAAGCGCACCATCTCCTGGATCAGCCTCTTGCCGCCGTCATCGGCCGGGTGCGACTTGCCGGCGATGATCAGCTGGATCGGGCGGTCGGGGTCGAGCAGCAGCTTCTTCAGCCGCACGGGGTCGCGCAGCATCAGCGTGAGCCGCTTGTACGACGGCACCCGGCGGGCGAAGCCGATCGTCAGCACGTCGGGGTCGAGTGCGGTCTCGATCCAGCCGAGCTCGGCGGGAGTCGCGCCCCGGTTGGCCCAGGAGCCGGCCAGGCGCTTGCGGGCGTCGACCACCAGCCGCTCACGCAGCAGGCGCTTGACCGCCCAGATCCGCTCACCGGGCAGGGTGTCGACCGCGCTCCAGAAGGCGTCGGTGTCGTCGCTCGAGACGTCGGCACCCTCACCCTCGGCGAGCTCGAAGACCTCGCGAGCCACCCAGGTGGGCGCATGCACGCCGTTGGTGATCGACCCGATCGGCACCTCGGCCTCGTCGAAGGCGGGCCAGAGCCCGTTGAACATCCCCCGGCTCACCTCGCCGTGCAGCAGCGAGACGCCGTTGGCGCGCTGAGCGAGCCGGAAGCCCATCACGGCCATGTTGAACACCGCCGGGTCGCCGCCCCGGTAGTCCTCGGACCCGAGCGCCAGCACCCGGTCCAGCGGGACCCCTGGGGTCGCGCCGGTGTCGCCGAAGTACTGCTCGACCAGCGTCCGATCGAAGCGGTCGATGCCGGCCGGCACCGGCGTGTGCGTGGTGAAGACGGTGGAGGCGCGGCCGACCTCGAGCGCGGTGTCGAAGTCGAGCCCCGGGCCGCCCTCGGCCACGGTGAGCTCACGGATCCGCTCCAGGCCGAGGAAGCCGGCGTGGCCCTCGTTGGTGTGGAAGACCTCGGGCTCGGGGGCTCCGGTGATCCGGGCGTAGGCGCGCAGCGCGCGGACGCCACCGACCCCGAGCAGCAGCTCCTGGCGCAGGCGGTGCTCGCTGTTGCCGCCGTAGAGGCGGTCGGTCACGTCGATGTAGTGGTCGGGGTTGCCCTCGACGTCGGTGTCGAGCAGCAGCAACGGGACCCGTCCGACGCTGGCCACCCAGATCCGGGCGACGAGGTCCGGGCCTCCGGGCATGGCGATGGAGATCGTGGCGCGGGTGCCGTCCTGCTCGCGCAGCAGCGAGATGGGCAGGGCGTCGGGGTCGAGGACCGGGTAGGTCTCCTGCTGCCAGCCCTCGCGGGAGAGCGCCTGCTTGAAGTAGCCGTGGCGGTAGAGCAGGCCGACACCGATGATCGGCACGCCCAGGTCGCTGGCGGACTTGAGGTGGTCACCGGCGAGGATGCCGAGGCCGCCGGAGTACTGCGGCAGCACGGCGGCGATCCCGAACTCGGGCGAGAAGTAGCCGATCGCGCGCGGACCGGCGGTGTCGCCGCGGCGCTGGTACCAGCGGTCTCCCGTGAGGTAGGCGGTCAGGTCCTCGTGGGCGGACCGGACCTGGGCCACGAAGGACTCGTCGGCCGCGAGCGCCTCGAGCCGCGCTCGGCCCACCTCGCCGAGCAGGGCCACCGGGTCGTGACCGGTGGACTCCCAGAGCGCCGGGTCGACGGCGGCGAAGACGTCCTGCGTCGCGGGGTGCCAGGACCACCGCAGGTTGCCCGCCAGCTCGCCCAGGGGGGCGAGGACGGTCGGGAGGACGGGGCGGACGGTGAATCGTCGAATGGCGCGCACCCATGAACGGTAGCGCGATTCTTGGATCGATCCAACCGATTCGTCGAACACGTGACCGGCACGACCCTCCCGTCCCCCTCTCCCGCCGTGCCGGTCCACGCCGCCCGCCCCCGGTCGATTTGGGAGCGAGGCCCACCCCCGGCTTGCGTGGCCGCGGCCGACCCGCAAGTGTTGGGACATGGTCGGCCGAATCCCCGTCATGAACGTCATGCCCATCGTCGACCTCGGTCGACAGCCCGCGAAGGCCACCGTCGACGAACCGTTGCCCGTCACGGCGACGGTCTTCCGCGAGGGCCACGACAAGCTCGGCGCCGAGGTGGTCCTCGCCGGACCCGACGGTCAGCGGCGCGCCCCCGTGCGGATGACCGTGGACCCCACCGTCCCCGATCACTACCGCGCCTGGGTCACGCCGGACGAGCCCGGTTCCTGGACCTTCGAGGTCCAGGCCTGGTCCGACCCGTTGACCACGTGGCAGCACGACGCCGGGCTGAAGATCCCGGCCGGCGTCGACGTCGAGCTGATGTTCACCGAGGGAGGCCTGCTGCTCGAACGGGTCCGTGCCGCAGTCCCGGACGAGGACCGGGCGTCGGGCGCGGTCCTCGACGCCGCCCTCGACGCCGCCAGCGACCTGGGTCGCCCGACCGCGGCGCGCCTCGCCGCCCTCCAGGACCCGGCTTTGCTCGCCGTGCAGGCGGCGTACCCGCTGCGTGAGCTGGTCACGGTGGAGGGCCCCTACCCGCTGTACGCCGATCGGCCCAAGGCGCTGACCAGCAGCTGGTACGAGTTCTTCCCGCGCAGCGAGGGGGCCACCAAGGACCCGACGACCGGCGCCGTCACCAGCGGCACCTTCCGCACGGCCGCCGAGCGGCTGGACGCGGTCGCGGCGATGGGCTTCGACGTGATCTACCTGCCGCCGATCCACCCGATCGGCGAGGTCAACCGCAAGGGCCCGAACAACACCCTCGAGCCCGGCCCCGGCGATCCCGGCTCACCCTGGGCGATCGGGTCACGCGAGGGCGGACACGATGCGATCCACCCCGACCTGGGCACCCTCGAGGACTTCGACGCCTTCGTGGCCCGCGCCCGCGAGCTCGGCATCGAGGTCGCCCTCGACCTCGCCCTGCAGTGTGCCCCCGACCACCCGTGGGTGAGCAGCAACCCGGAGTGGTTCACCACCCGTGCCGACGGCACCATCGCCTACGCCGAGAACCCGCCGAAGAAGTACCAGGACATCTACCCGCTGAACTTCGACAACGACCCCACCGGGATCTCCCGTGAGGTGCTGCGGGTGGTCCGGCACTGGATGGAGCACGGCGTACGCATCTTCCGGGTGGACAACCCGCACACGAAGCCGGTCGCCTTCTGGGAGTGGCTGCTCAAGGAGATCCGGCGCACCGACCCGGACGTGCTCTTCCTGGCCGAGGCCTTCACCCGGCCGGCGATGATGCGCGGCCTGGGTGCGATCGGCTTCCACCAGTCCTACACCTACTTCACCTGGCGCACCGCGCGCTGGGAGCTCGAGGAGTACCTGCGGGAGCTGTCGACCGAGACCGACCACCTGATGCGGCCGAACTTCTTCGTCAACACCCCCGACATCCTGCACGCCTACCTCCAGTACGGCGGGCCGGCCGCGTTCGCGGTCCGCGCCACGATCGCCGCCACCAGTTCACCGAACTGGGGCGTGTACGCCGGGTACGAGCTCTTCGAGCACGTGGCCGTCAAGCCCGGGAGCGAGGAGTACCTCGACTCGGAGAAGTACCAGATCCGGATCCGCGACTGGGCCGGCGCCGAGAAGGAGGGGCGCACGCTCGCGCCGTACCTCACCCGGCTGAACGAGATCCGCCGCGACCACCGGTCCCTGCAGCTGCTGCGCAACATCAGCATCCACAGCAGCGACGACGAGAACATCCTGGTCTTCTCCAAGACGACTCCCGACCACTCCGACACCGTCATCGTCGTGGTGAACCTGGACCCGCACGCCACTCGGGAGACGACCGTCCATCTCGAACTGGCGGCCCTGGGCCTGGCCGACGGCGAGTCGTTCGTCGTGCACGACGAGCTCAGCGGCGAGGACTGGACCTGGAACCAGCACAACTACGTCCGGCTCGACCCGTCCCACCAGACCGCCCACATCCTGACCGTGAGGAGGACCCGTTGACCGAGGTCCCGAACGCCCCCGCCCACGACCTCGAGCAGTTCCCCGACTCCGTCGGCAGCACCCCCGACTGGTTCAAGACCGCGGTCTTCTACGAGGTCCTGGTCCGCTCCTTCCGCGACGGCAACGGTGACGGCACCGGCGACTTCCAGGGGCTCACCGAGAAGCTCGACTACCTGCACTGGCTCGGCGTGGACTGCCTGTGGGTGCCGCCGTTCTTCACCTCGCCGCTGCGCGACGGCGGGTACGACGTCGCCGACTACACGAACATCCTTCCCGAGTGCGGCACCGTCGAGGACTTCCACCACTTCCTCGACGAGGCCCACAAGCGCGGCATGCGCGTGATCATCGACTTCGTGATGAACCACACCAGCGACCAGCACCCGTGGTTCCAGGCCAGCCGGTCCGATCCCGACGGGCCGTACGGCGACTTCTACGTCTGGTCCGACACCGACGAGCTCTACGAGGACGCACGCATCATCTTCGTCGACACCGAGCCGTCCAACTGGACCTGGGACCCGGTCCGCCAGCAGTACTACTGGCACCGGTTCTTCTCCCACCAGCCCGACCTCAACTTCGACAACCCGAAGGTGCACGAGGCGATGCTGGAGGCGATCAGCTTCTGGTTCGACATGGGCCTGGACGGCTTCCGCCTCGACGCGGTGCCCTACCTCTACGAGCGCCCCGGCACCAACGGGGAGAACTTGCCGGAGACCCACGAGTTCCTGCGCAAGGTGCGGCGTTTCGTCGACGACAAGTACCCGGGCCGGGTCCTGCTGGCCGAGGCGAACCAGTGGCCGGCCGACGTGGTCGACTACTTCGGGGACTTCGAGTCCGGCGGCGACGAGTGCCACATGTGCTTCCACTTCCCGGTGATGCCGCGGATCTTCATGGCGGTGCGTCGCGAGTCCCGCTTCCCGATCTCGGAGATCCTGGAGCAGACCCCGCCGATCCCGGACGGGTGCCAGTGGGGCATCTTCCTGCGCAACCACGACGAGCTCACCCTCGAGATGGTCAGCGACGAGGACCGCGACTACATGTGGGACGAGTACGCCAAGGACCCCCGGATGAAGGCCAACATCGGGATTCGCCGTCGGCTCGCTCCACTGCTCGACAACGACCTGAACCAGATCGAGCTCTTCACCGCCCTGCTGCTCTCCCTGCCCGGCTCCCCCGTCCTGTACTACGGCGACGAGATCGGGATGGGCGACAACATCTGGCTCGGGGACCGCGACGGTGTGCGCACCCCGATGCAGTGGACGCCGGACCGCAACGCGGGCTTCTCCTCGGCCACCCCGGGCAAGCTGCACCTGCCGGCCATCCAGGACCCGGTCTACGGCTTCCAGAGCGTCAACGTCGAGGCGCAGCTGGAGAACCCGTCCTCGCTGCTGCACTGGACCCGACGGATGATCCACGCCCGTCGCCAGCACCCGGCGTTCGGCCTGGGGTCGTTCATCGACCTGGGCGGCTCCAACCCGAGCGTGCTCTCCTACGCCCGTGAGCACGTCGACGATCACGGCGAGCGCGACGTGCTGGTCTGCGTCAACAACCTCTCCCGCTTCCCGCAACCCGTCGAGCTCGACCTGCGCCGGTGGGAGGGGATGATCCCGACCGAGCTCCTCGGCGGCGTCCCCTTCCCCGCAGTCGGAGAACTCCCGTATCTCCTGACGCTGGGTGGGTACGGCTTCTACTGGCTCCGCCTGACACACCCCGACACCGAGGAGGGATCCGGCTCGTGACGCACGCCCGCGACCACCTGCGCCCGTTCATCGAGCAAGCACGTTGGTTCGGGGGCAAGGGACGCGACTTCACCATCACCGGCGTACGACGCCTCGGGCAGCCGCCGCACGAGCACCCGAGCGGTCCGGGGGTGGCGATCGACCTGGTCACGCTGGAGTTCGTCGAGGCCGACGGCACGACCGAGCAGGACACGTACCAGGTGCCGCTCGCCTTCTACGCCGAAGCACAGTCCCACCTGGCCCATGCCCTCGTCGGCGAGTGGGACGACCCCGACTTCGGGCCCAGCCACGTGTACGACGCGGTCCACGACCGCCGCGCGATGGCCGCCTGGCAGCGCGGTTTCTCCGGGGCGGCGGGCCCCGCGGGCGCCCTGCAGTTCCACCGGATGCCGGGCCACGAGCTCGACCTGGCAGCCCACTCGACGCTGTTCAGCGGAGAACAGTCCAACTCCTCGGTGGCCTTCGGCGAGGACGCGTTGATGAAGGTGTTCCGGCGGATCACGCCGGGCGTCAACCCCGACATCGAGGTGCACGAGGTCCTCACCCGGTCCGGCTCCCCGCACGTCGCCGCGCTCTACGGCTGGCTGGAGGCGCCCGCGGAGGACGGCGAGGTGCTCCACCTGGCGATGCTCCAGCAGTTCCTGCGCACCGCCAGCGACGGCTGGGATCTCGCCCTGGCCAGCGTCCGCAACCTGTTCGGCGAGGCCGACCTGCGCGCCGACGAGGTGGGCGGCGACTTCGCCGCCGAGGCCAGACGCCTCGGTGTCGCCCTGGCGGAGACCCACGCGAGCCTGGCGCAGGAGTTCCCGACCGAGCACCGCACCGGCCCGGCCGTCGCCGACCTCGCAGCCACGATGCACCGTCGGCTCGACCAGGCCCTGCCCGCGGCTCCCCGGCTGGAGGAGCATGCCGAGCGGCTGCGCCGGGCGTTCGACGCGGTCGCCGACCTCGACGACCTCGTCGTCCAGCGCATCCACGGCGACCTGCACCTGGGCCAGACCCTGCGCACCGTGCGCGGCTGGAAGATCGTCGACTTCGAGGGCGAGCCGGCCAAGCCGCTCGCCGAGCGCCTGCTCCCCGACTCCCGGTGGCGTGACGTGGCCGGGATGCTCCGCTCGTTCGACTACGCCCCGCGGGTGGTGGAGCGGACCTGGGACGACAACGACGACGGCAGCGCATCCCAGCGCGCCTACCGGGCCGACGAGTGGTCGGCCCGCAACCGCGACGCGTTCCTGCACGCCTACGCCGGCCGCGACCTGACGGAGCAGGAGCAGCAGCTGCTCGCCGCCTACGTCGCCGACAAGGCCGTCTACGAGACCGTCTACGAGACACGCAACCGTCCGACCTGGGTGGAGATCCCGCTCCAGGCCGTGGCGAGGATCGGAGC
Source organism: Nocardioides sp. (assembly GCF_041600255.1). GTDB lineage: Bacteria > Actinomycetota > Actinomycetes > Propionibacteriales > Nocardioidaceae > Nocardioides. The sequence continues at coordinate 10,269 of NZ_JBFIKK010000078.1, forward strand.
CTGATGAGCCAGCGCCAGTCAACTGCCCTGCCGGTGGACACCGGCGAGCTCGACCTGGTCGTCCGGGGCGAGCACGGTCACCCGCACGCCGTACTCGGGCCCCACCCCCATGCCGGCGACGTCACCGTGCGGGTCTTCAAACCGCTGGCCTCCCGGGTCGCGATCAGGACCCTGTCGGGCACGGAGCAGACCGTCGACCTCACCCACGAGCACGAGGGCATCTGGGTGGGCACGCTCGGTGTCGCCGAGGTGCCCGACTACCGCGTCGTCGTGGCGTACGACGGTCCGCCGACCGAGCTGGACGATCCCTACCGCTTCCTGCCCACCCTGGGCGAGGTCGACCTGCACCTGATCAACGAGGGGCGCCACGAGCAGCTGTGGGAGGTGCTCGGGTCCCACGTGCACCACTACGAGACCCCCAGCGGCACCGTCACCGGCACCTCCTTCGCCGTCTGGGCGCCCTCGGCCCGCGCCATCCGGGTGAAGGCGTCGTTCAACAACTGGGACGGCCGCGAGCACCCGATGCGCCAGCTCGGAACCTCGGGCGTCTGGGAGCTGTTCGTCCCCGGGGTCGGCAGCGGAGCGGCGTACAAGTTCGTCATCCTCGGCGCCGACGGTCAGTGGCGGGAGAAGGCGGACCCGATGGCGTTCCACACCGAGGTGCCGCCGCAGACGTCGTCGGTGGTCTTCGAGTCGACCCACACCTGGGGAGACGACGAGTGGATGGCCGCCCGGGCGTCGCGTCGCCCGGTCGACGAGGCGATGTCGGTCTACGAAGTGCACCTGGGGTCGTGGAAGAAGCACCACGGCGGCGACTTCTACTCCTACGCGCAGCTCGCCGACGACCTCGTGCCCTACCTGGTCGACCTGGGCTTCACCCACGTGGAGTTCCTGCCGGTGATGGAGCACCCGTTCGGCGGTTCCTGGGGCTACCAGGTGACCTCCTACTTCGCGCCGACCGCGCGCTTCGGGGATCCGGACGGGCTGCGACTGCTGGTCGACCGGCTGCACCAGGCCGGGATCGGCGTGATCGTCGATTGGGTGCCGGCCCACTTCCCCAAGGACGAGTTCGCGCTGTCCCGCTTCGACGGCACCCCGCTCTACGAGGACCCGAACCCGTCTCGCGGGGAGCACCCGGACTGGGGCACCTACGTCTTCAACTTCGGCCGCCGCGAGGTCCGCAACTTCCTGGTCGCGAACGCGCTCTACTGGCTCGAGGAGTTCCACATCGACGGCCTGCGGGTGGACGCGGTCGCCTCGATGATCTACCTCGACTACAGCCGCGAGCCGGGCGAGTGGACCCCGAACGTGCACGGGGGCCGGGAGAACCTCGAGGCGGTGCAGTTCCTCCAGGAGATGAACGCCACCGTCGACAAGCGGATCCCCGGTGCGGTCACCATCGCCGAGGAGTCGACCTCCTGGCCGGGGGTGACCGCACCGACCTCGGAGAACGGTCTGGGGTTCGGCCTGAAGTGGAACATGGGCTGGATGCACGACTCGCTGGGCTACCTCCAGCACGATCCGGTGCACCGCTCCTACCACCACGGCGAGATGACGTTCTCGCTCGTCTACGCCTTCTCCGAGCGCTACACCCTGCCGATCAGCCACGACGAGGTCGTGCACGGCAAGGGCTCGCTGTTGCGCAAGATGCCCGGAGACCGCTGGCAGCAGCTGGCGAACCTGCGCGCCTACCTGGGCTACATGTGGGCCCACCCCGGCAAGCAGCTGCTCTTCATGGGCATCGAGCTGGGTCAGGAGTCCGAGTGGGCCGAGGCGCGCGAGCTGGACTGGTGGCTGCTCGACCACCCCGAGCACCGGGGAGTCCAGTCCCTGGTCCGCGACCTGAACGCGGCGTACCGCGGCACCGCGGCGCTCTGGAGCCGGGACCACGACCCGGCGGCCTTCCAGTGGATCGACGCCAACGACGCCGGGCACAACGTCTTCTCGTTCGTGCGGCGTGACCACGACGGCGCCGAGCTGATCTGTGTCTCCAACTTCTCGGCCGTTCCGCACGAGAACTACCGGCTCGGGCTCCCGGGCGAGGGCGTCTGGCAGGAGCTGGTGAACACCGACTCCGGCGACTACTCCGGCTCCGGCGTCGGCAACCTCGGCCAGGTCACCGCCGTGCCGGGCGACTGGTCCGGGCAGCCGGCCCACGCCGACCTCGTGCTCCCTCCGCTGGCCACCGTGTGGTTGCGTCGTCGCTAGGGTGGCAGGGTGACCGACCAGACCCTCACCGACGGCACGATCACCCTGGTCGGTGAGGACCGGGGCGACCCCGGCCTGCACGGATTCGTGATCGAGCACGACGGCACCCGGGTGGGCCGGTGCGCCGTACGCCGCAGCGATCCGACGACCGGTCAGCTCACCTGGGTGCTCCTCGAGGAGCACCGGGGCCGGGGCCACGCCGCGCGCGCGGTGCGGGTGCTCACCGACTTCGCCCTCTCCGAGACCGGTCAGGGAGGCCTGGGCCTGACCCGGGTCGAGGCACACGTCGAGCCCGACAACGAGGCCGCGCTGCGGGTCGCCACCCGCAGCGGCCTGCGCCGCGAGGGCGTACGCCGCTCCGAGAGCACCGGCCACGTCGTCCTGGCCCGGCTGGTCGACGACCCACCCCTCAGCGACGCCGGCAGCTTCCGGGCGCTGCTCAACTCGTTCCTGCCGCGCAAGCGGGCGATCAGCCAGATGCTGATCCAGGACGAGTCCGGGCGGGTGCTGCTGTGCCAGTTGACCTACAAGCAGGACTGGGACCTGCCCGGCGGCGTGGTCGAGGTCGGCGAGTCGCCGCAGCTCGCGGTCGCCCGCGAGGTCGAGGAGGAGCTGGGGCTCCAGATCCCTGCCGGTCCCCTGCTGCTGACCGACTGGCTCCCGCCGTGGGGCGGCTGGGACGACGCGCTCTGCCTGGTCTTCGACGGCGGCACCCACCCCGCCTCGATCACCGAGGAGATCGTCAAGCAGGCCCGGGAGATCCGCGCGGCCGAGTTCTGCACCCTCGACGAGGTGCGGAAGCGCTGCGCCGACTTCACCGCTCGCCGGATCGAGAGCGCTCTCGAGGGCGACGGAACCGCACCGTCCTATTCAGAGTCGGGTCGCATCGGGTAGAGAGGAACCATGAGTTCCTACGTGTTCGACTTCGCCCAGGGGAACAAGGACCAACGTGACCTTCTCGGAGGCAAGGGCGCGAACCTCGCCGAGATGGTGAACCTGGGCCTTCCGGTCCCACCAGGCTTCACGATCACCACCGAGGCCTGTCGTGCCTACCTGGTCCAGGGCCGGGACCCGGACGGTCTCGCCGAGGAGGTCAGCAGCCATCTGGCCGCGCTCGAGGAGGCGATGGGACGCCGGCTCGGCGACCCCACCGACCCCCTGCTCGTGTCGGTCCGGTCGGGAGCGAAGCACTCGATGCCCGGGATGATGGAGACCGTCCTCAACATCGGCCTCAACGACGCCTCGGTCGCCGGGCTGGCCACGCAGAGCTCGGACGAACGGTTCGCGTTCGACTCCTACCGACGCCTGCTGCAGATGTTCGGCGCCACCGTGCTGGGGGTCGAGAGCGAGGTCTTCGCCGACCAGCTCGACGCCCTCAAGGACCGCCGCGGCACGAGCCAGGACACCCAGCTCGACGTGGCCGACCTGCGCGAGCTGGTGGCGACGTTCCAGCAGGTGATCCTCGACCACACCGGCCGCGAGTTCCCCCAGGACCCCCGTGAGCAGCTCGACCTCGCCGTTCGGGCGGTCTTCGACTCCTGGAACACCGAGCGGGCGGTGCTCTACCGCCGCCAGGAGCAGATCCCCGAGGATCTCGGCACCGCCGTCAACGTCCAGGCGATGGTCTTCGGCAACCGGGGAGAGACCTCCGGCTCCGGCGTCGCCTTCACCCGCGACCCTGCGTCGGGCAACCAGGGGGTCTACGGCGACTACCTGACGAATGCCCAGGGCGAGGACGTCGTCTCCGGCATCCGCAACACCGTCTCCCTGGCCGACATGGGTGAGATCGACCGGGCCTCCCACGACCAGCTGCTCGAGATCATGAGCACCCTGGAGCACCACTACCGCGACATGTGCGACATCGAGTTCACCGTCGAGCAGGGCAAGCTCTGGATGCTGCAGACCCGGGTCGGCAAGCGGACCCCCGAGGCGGCCTTCCGGATCGCGGTGCACATGGTCGACGAGGGGCTGATCGATCTCGACGAAGCGGTACGCCGGGTCAACGGCGCCCAACTGGCCCAGTTGATGTTCCCCCGTTTCGACCCGGAGGCGGAGCGGACCCTGCTGGCCACCGGGATGAACGCCTCCCCCGGCGCGGCCGTGGGGCGGGCCGTCTTCGACTGGGCCACGGCCGTGGAGTGGGCTGAGCGGGGCGAGGACGTGATCCTGGTCCGCAAGGAGACCAGCCCCGACGACCTGCACGGCATGGTGGTGGCCCGCGGCATCCTGACCAGTCGCGGCGGCAAGACCTCCCACGCAGCGGTGGTGGCCCGTGGCATGGGCCGCACCTGTGTCTGCGGCGCCGAGGCCCTCGAGGTGGACGCCCGTGAGGGCCGGTTCACGGTCCGGGGCGGCAAGACGGTCGAGGAGGGCGACCTGATCTCGATCGACGGCTCGACCGGCGAGGTCTTCGACGGTGCGGTGCCGGTGGCCGACTCGCACGTGGTGCGCTGGTTCGAGGGCGAGGAGGTCGACGAGCCGCTGGTGCACGCGGTCGGCCGGATCATGGAGCATGCCGACGCCGCGCGCCGCCTGCGCGTGCGCACGAACGCGGACACTGCCGAGGACGCTGCCCGAGCCCGGCGGTTCGGCGCCCAGGGCATCGGCCTGTGCCGCACCGAGCACATGTTCCTCGGCGAGCGCCGCGAGCTGGTGGAGAACCTGATCGTCGCCGAGGGTGAGGAGGGCCAGCGCGCGGCGCTGGACGCGCTGCTCCCCCTCCAGCGCGACGACTTCACCGCGATCCTCGAGGCGATGGACGGCCTGCCGGTGACCATCCGGCTGATCGACCCGCCGCTGCACGAGTTCCTGCCCGACATCACCGAGCTGTCGGTGGCGTTGGCCATCGCCGACACCCGGGGACACCGCAAGAAGCGCGAGCGCCGGCTGCTCGAGGCGGTCACCCGGCTGCACGAGCAGAACCCGATGCTCGGGTTGCGCGGCGTACGTCTCGGGATCGTGATCCCCGGTCTGTTCACCATGCAGGCCCGGGCGATCCTGGAGGCGGCGGTGCTCCGCAAGCGGGCCGGGGGCGACCCGCGCCCGGAGATCATGATCCCGCTGGTGGCCTCGGTCCGGGAGCTGGACCTGGTCCGGCGCCGGATCGACGCGGTGGCCCGGGAGGTGGCCGAGGAGTCCGGGGTCGAGCTCGACGTGAAGATCGGCACCATGATCGAGCTGCCGCGGGCCGCGCTCACCGCCGGCGAGATCGCCGGCTCGGCGGAGTTCTTCTCCTTCGGGACCAACGACCTGACCCAGATGACCTGGGGCTTCTCCCGCGACGACGTGGAGGCGGCGTTCTTCTCGACGTACCTCGAGCAGGGGGTCTTCGGGGTCTCCCCGTTCGAGTCGCTCGACATCACGGGTGTCGGCGCTCTGGTACGTCGCGCGGCCGAGGACGGCCGCGCTGCCCGCCCGGACCTGCACCTGGGCATCTGCGGCGAGCACGGTGGTGATCCGGCCTCGATCCACTTCTTCGACGAGGTCGGGCTCGACTACGTCTCCTGCTCGCCGTTCCGGGTCCCGGTGGCACGGTTGGAGGCCGGCCGCTCCGCGTTGGCCAGGTCCTGAACCACTCGGTCGTGACCTGCACTCACCAGCTGAGTGCAGGTCGCGACCGAGCGCACTGCGGACAGAGCTGGATCGACCCGCTCCATCCGCGACGCTGCAGCAGCACCGCGATCCGCGCGATGGTGTGGCAACCGGTGCGGAACACCTGTCCGTAGGTCAGCCGCACGGTCAGCGCCCGCCCAGTGACGGCTGCCTCGAGGTCGCGGTCGAAGTCGCGCTCGCGTTGCTGCGACGTGTCGTGGAACGGGCGCCCGTCCAGCTCGACGATCGTCGCGAGGCCCGGGTACTCGACATCGCGCAGCGCGGTTCGCCCGGAGACCACGGACCTGGCCTGTCGGACCCCGACCGGGAGCCCGTGGCGTCGCTCGAGCCGCAGGTACTCCCGCTCCAGCACGGAGCAGGCGCCGGCGTCGAGGTCGCCCAGGAGCGCCCGGAGCTCCCTCCCGTGCGGCACCCGACGGGAGCCCAGCGCAGCCAGGATGGCCGAGGGTCGGGTCTCGCGGGTGTGGCAGGCGTTCGCCAGGACGTGGAAGGCAGCCAGC
>NZ_JBFIKK010000079.1:0-15972 GCF_041600255.1 Nocardioides sp.
GACGACTGGGAAGCCTTCCGCGACGTCCGCCTGCGAGCGCTGAGCGACGCGCCCGACTCGTTCGGCCAGACCCTCGCGGCGTCGGCAGCACAGCCCGACGACGTGTGGCGCGAGCGCGCCCACGCCGGCGGCCCGGTCGTCCTGGCCTTCGCCGAGGGCCGAGCGGTCGCGATGGGAGGACTGCTCCTGCCCGCCGACGCGGCGGCGGGATTCGTGTGGGGGATGTGGGTGGAGCCGGCATGGCGCGGGCAGGGCCTCGCCGGTCGGATGGTCCGGCTGTTGCTGGACCTGGCCGGGAGCGAGGGCCGCCCCGCTCTGCTGCACGTCGCCGAGGGCAACGAGGCCGCCCGTGGCCTGTACGAAAGCCACGGCTTCGTGGCGACGGGCGACTGGCAGCCCCTGCGCGACGGCTCGGACGTCCGCATCGAGACGATGCGCTGGGAGCCGACGCCGCGCTGACCTGCGTCGTCCGCAGCCGGCGGGTGGGCATGATGGATTCATGCAGAGCCACGAGACACGCGAGCAGAAGACCCTGACCATCGGTTCCGGCCTCTGCCTGGCGGCCGGCGTCTGGGCGCTGGGTGGCTTCCTGATCGCCGTGGCCGTCTCGGTCGGGTTGCTCGCCGGCGGGATCGTGGACGGGCTCTTCGGGACCGTGCTGGTCATCGGGGTCGTCCTGGGGGTCGTCCAGGTGGCCCGGGGGCGTCGGACCGGACGCGTCTGTGAGTGAGAACGCCGTCCGCGTCGAGCGCGACGGCCCCGTCACCACCGTGATCCTGGATCGTCCGGGGGCTCGCAACGCCGTCGACGGCCCGACCGCGCGCGCCCTGGTGGCGGCGTTCCGCGCCTTCGACGAGGACGACGAGCAGTCCGTCGCGGTGCTGTCCGGCGGCGGTGGCACCTTCTGCTCCGGCGCCGACCTCAAGGCACTCGGCACCCCGGCCGGCAACGAGGTCACCGAGGACGGCGACGGTCCGATGGGGCCGACCAGGATGCGCCTGGGCAAGCCCGTGATTGCCGCGATCGAGGGGTACGCCGTCGCGGGCGGCCTCGAGCTGGCGCTCTGGTGCGACCTGCGGGTGGCGGCCGAGGACGCGACCTTCGGCGTCTTCTGCCGGCGGTGGGGGGTGCCGCTGATCGACGGCGGCACCGTCCGGCTGCCGCGACTGATCGGCGAGAGCCGGGCGATGGACCTGATCCTGACCGGCCGGGCGGTCGGTGCCGACGAGGCCGAGCGGATCGGGCTGGTCAACCGGGTGGTGGCCACGGGCTCCGCGCGGGCGGCGGCCGAGGCCCTGGCACACCAGCTGGCGGCGCTGCCGCAGACCTGTCTGCGCGGTGATCGTCGCTCGGTGCTGGACCAGTCCGGGCTGAGCGAGCCGGACGCGCTGGGGGTGGAGTACCGACACGGGCTGCGGTCGCTGGCCGGGGAGGCCCTGCCCGGCGCGGCCCGCTTCGCGGCGGGCGCCGGCCGGCACGGTCAGGCCGAGTAGTCAGCGTCGCGGGTCGGCCGACCGCTGGTCGCCCGGCGTGAGGTTGCAGATCGCGACCAGCGTGCCCGGACGGTCCCCGGTGTAGATCTCCCAGCCCTTCTCGAAGCTGACCAGACGAAGCCGCCCGCGCGGCGTACGGATCAGCGCCTGGGGGCCCTTGCTCACGGTGGCCAGGCCGCTGGAGGCACATCGGTTCTGGTGCAGCGCGTTCGCATCCAGGCGGCTGAAGCCGGCCGAGCTGGGCGGGGTCGCCGGGGAGCTGGAGGCGGCCTTGGTTGCGGCGACGACCCCGATGCTCGCGATGAGCGCGAGCAGGGCTCCGAGCAGCATCGCCTTCATCGTCGAGGGGGGACGTGGGGCAGAGGGGTGAGTGGTCACGGCCATCGACATCCTCCTCTCGACCTGGTTCGGGGCGGCCCGTGGTGCGACGGCGACCCTCGGGTCCAACGACACACCGGGGGCTGGGTCACGCCTCAGCGCTCCCCGTCCATGGTGCAGACGGCGATCAGGGTGCCCGGCCGGGCACCGGTGTAGACCGCCCACCCACGCTCGAAGCTGACGTGGCGCAGGCGGCCGTCGGCGGTCCGGACCAGCGCCGTCGCGGGAACCAGTGCGGGGTCCAGACCAGTGGTGGAGCAGCCGTGCTTGCGGATGGCCCGCCGGACGTCGCGGGCGTGGTGCTCGCCCGCGGCGGGTTCGGGCAGGCGGACCGAGCGTCCCGGGGCCTCGCCACCCGAGGTCGAGACGATCCCGAGGCCGAGGGTGAGCGTGAAACAGGCACCCAGCAGCGCAGCCTTCACCACCAGCAAGGTGCGTCGGACGCGGGGCGGGGGCGGGGAGTGCATCGGCTCTCTTCGGGGTCGAGGCCGGCCGAGTCCGTGCCACCAGTGATGACAGGGCAACGAGACGGCGGCCCCGGGGTCACGCCCGGCGGGCCTATGCTCGCGCCGTGACTACCTGGTTCTCCACCCCCGCCGACGTGACCTCCCGACTCGGGCAGGTCGGCTACCTGACCGATGCCGCCACCGCGACCACCGCGTTCCTGGCCGGGGCGCTGGAGAAGCCGCTCCTGGTCGAAGGGCCCGCCGGGGTGGGCAAGACCGAGCTGGCGAAGGCGGTCGCCCGGGCGACGGGCGCCGAGCTGGTCCGGCTGCAGTGCTACGAGGGCCTCGACGAGGCGCGCGCGCTCTACGAGTGGAACTACAAGAAGCAGCTGCTGCGGATCCAGGCCTCCCAGGGCGACGACCGGACCTGGTCGGAGACCCACGACGACATCTTCACCGAGGAGTTCCTGCTCACCCGGCCGCTGCTCTCCGCGATCCGGCGCGAGGAGCCCACCGTGCTGCTGATCGACGAGGTCGACAAGACCGACGTCGAGGTGGAGGGGCTGCTGCTGGAGGTGCTCTCGGACTTCCAGGTGACGATCCCCGAGCTGGGCACGCTGGGCGCCGTACGCCGCCCGTTCGTGGTGCTGACCTCGAACGCGACCCGGGAGCTCTCCGAGGCGGTGAAGCGTCGGTGCCTCTACCTGCACCTGGACTATCCGGACGCCGAGCGGGAGCGGGAGATCGTCAGCTCCCAGGTGCCCGAGCTCGACGCCAAGGTGGCCGGGCAGCTGGTCGCCACGGTGGCCCGACTCCGCGAGCTGGAGCTGAAGAAGGCGCCCTCGATCGCCGAGTCCGTGGACTGGGCGCGCACCCTGATCGCCCTGGAGATCGGCGACCTCGACGAGAAGGCGATCGTGGACACCCTGGGGGTCGTCCTCAAGCACGCCTCCGACCAGGACCGCGCCGTTCGCGAGCTGAGGCTGCGGAGATGACCTCCCGCTCGGGTCTGGTCGACCGCCACATCGCCTTCCTGGAGGCGTTGCGGGGAGCCGGGCTGTCGGTCTCCCTGGCCGAGGACCTGGACGCGATCGCCGGGCTGACCGCGATCGACTGGGACGAGCGCGCCACCGTGCGCGACGTGTACGCCGCCACGCTGGTCAAGCGGCAGTCGCAGCGGGTCACCTTCGACACGCTCTTCGACCTGTACTTCCCGCGGATGGTGGGGGAGGGCGGACGCAGCCTGGCGCCCGAGGAGGGTGCCGAAGGCGAGGCCGGTGAGGCCGGCGAGGTGCGTGACAACGCCGCCGCGCTGACCGCCTTCCGGGCCGAGCTGCTCGAGGCGCTGGTCACCGGCGACGAGGAGGCGCTGGCCGCGCTGGCGGTCGAGGCAGTGGCGCGCTTCGGTGCCATGCCGGGACGCGGCCCGGGGCTCTCGTCGTGGTCGGCCTACACCTCGCTCCAACGGGTCTCGCCCACTCAGCTCACCGACCAGATCCTGGCGGCCCTGATGGCCGAGGGTCGCACCGACACCGAGTCGGCCAGGGCTGCCGGTCGCCGGATCGGCAGCTTCACTCGGATGGTCGAGGACGACGCCCGTCGTCGGATCGCCGAGGAGAAGGGGCCCGACCACCTCGCGAACGTCGCCGTACGCCCCACCATCGACCGGCTCGACTTCACGGCGGCCCGCAAGGCGGACCTGGAGGAGATGCGGCGCGAGATCTACCCGTTGGCCCGGCGTCTGGCCACCCGACTGACCCAGGAGCACCACGCCCAACGGCGCGGACCGCTGGACTTCCGGCGTACCGTCCGGGCGTCGATCTCCACCGGCGGCGTCCCGCTGACCACCCACCACAAGCCGAAGCGGCCGCACCGGACCGAGCTGGTCGTGCTCTGCGACGTCAGCGGCTCGGTCGCCAACTTCGCCCAGTTCACGCTGCTGCTGGTCTTCGCGCTGCGCGAGCAGTTCCAGAAGGTCCGGGCGTTCACCTTCATCGACCACGTCCACGAGGTCACCGACCAGTTCGAGCCCGGCGCCGACGTGGTCGACGTGATGCAGCGGCTGGCTGCCAGCACCGCCCACGCCGCGCTGTGGGGGCGGACCAACTACGGCAGGGCGTTCGCGAAGTTCGCCGAGCTGCACGCCGACGCCATCGGCCCGCGAACCTCGCTGCTGATCCTGGGCGATGCCCGGTCGAACTACAGCGACCTGAACGTGCCGGTGCTGCGCGGGCTGGCCGACAGTGCCCGCCACACCTGGTGGCTCAACCCCGAGCACACCCGGCACTGGGACACCGGGGACTCGGCCGCGCGTGCCTACTCCGAGGTGGTGTCGATGGTGGAGTGCCGCAACCTCACCCAGCTCGGCGAGTTCGTGCACGACATCCTCTAGGGGCGTGGAACGGCGGGCTCGGGTGAGGACGGTCACGAGGGCGTAACCGGGCCCGCTCCCGGGTCGTTGGTCCTGCGGACCCGTACGTCGACGTGCGGGCCCGGCCGTCGAAAGGTGCCCCCATGCCCACCTCAGCCCGCTCCCGCCGCCCGAACCGCAGAACCGTTCGGGTGTTCACGTCGGTGCTGGCCCTGGTGAGCGCTGCGCTGACGACGGGACTGGCGCTGGGCGCCGGCGCTCCCGTGCACGCCTCGGGAGGCGGCGGCCCGAAGGGCGACGACGTACGCCGGGCCGTCTTCGTGGGCAACAACTGGGACGGCACGGCCGACATCCTCGCGCCCGGGTCGTTCAAGCGGCTGGGCCGGATCAACGTGATCCCGGACAAGGACGCGCGGATGCAGGAGATCGCCTCGAGCCCCGACCGGCTCGGCTACTTCCTGGCGATCCGGGAGCTGATCGGCGAGGGCCACGACCAGTTCGTCGACGACATGTACTCCTCCAACGACGGCACCCTGCTCGTCGTCTCCCGACCGTCGTTCGCCGACGTGGTGGCGATCAGCCTCGAGACCAAGGAGATCGTCTGGCGCTTCCCGGTCTCGGGCTACCGCTCGGACCACATGGCGCTGGCCCCCAACGGTCGCCGCGTGGTGGTCAGCGCGTCGACCGGCAACGTCGTGCACGTGCTGCGGGTCAGGGACGGCAAGGAGGTGGGCCAGTTCCCCTCCGGTGGCTCGCCGCACGAGTCGCTCTTCATCGACGGTGGCCGGCGGATCCTGCACGCCAGCATCGGGATGGTCTACAGCCCGCTCGACCGCCCGGAGATGGACCCCACCAAGCAGGAGCGGGTGCTCCAGATCGTCGACGCCCGGAGCCTCGAGGTGCTGCGCCGCTACAACCTGCGCGCCGCTCTCGACGAGCGCGGGATGGACGACCTCAGCACCGCCGTCCGCCCGCTGACGCTCTCGCCGGACGAGAAGACGTTCTACTTCCAGGTCTCCTTCTTCCACGGCTTCATCGCCCTCGACCGGGCCTCGGGCACGATCACCCGGGTGAAGCGGCTGCCGAACCTGGTCAAGGAGATGCACCGCGAGGAGTACCTGCTCGACTCCGCGCACCACGGCATCGCGATGAACCCGAGAGGCAGCAAGATCTGTGTCGCCGGCACGATGTCGGACTACGCGACCGTCGTCGACGCGCGCACGTTCAAGCGCGGGAAGCTGCTCAAGGGCGGCCTGAAGCCCTACTGGGTGACGCCGAGCTGGAACGGACGCAGCTGCTACATCTCGTGGAGCGGCTCGGACACGGTCTCGAAGATCTCCTACCGAACGGGCCGGATCACCCAGACCGTGCCGGTCGGCTACCACCCGCAGCGGGTGCGCAACGGCTTCGTGGCGAAGAGGCTGGTCCGCGGGCTCTGAGTCGGTCCCGACGTCGGGTCGGGAGGCTCAACGATCGGCGACGAACGTCGCCAGCCGAGACAGCGCCTGCTCGATCTCGGCAGTGGGTCCGGCGAAGCTGAGCCGGACGTGACGGTGCCCCTCGACCAGGTCGAAGTCGATGCCGGGCGCGACGCCCACCCCGGTCCTCGCCAGCAGGTCGTGGGCGAAGGTCATGGTGTCGTCGGTCAGGTGGCCGACGTCGGCATGGACGTAGAAGGCCCCGTCGGCCGGGGCCAGCCGGGTGATCCCCAGGTCGGTCAGTCCGTCGAGGAGGAGCGCCCGGTTGTGGGCGTAGCGACGTACGTGAGCGTCGAGCTCGGCGTACGACGCGTCGTCGAACGCGGCGATGGCCGCGTGCTGGGCCAGAGCCGGTGGGCAGATCGTGAAGTTGCCGGCGAGCACGTCGACCGCGCGGCGCAGGTGTTCGGGGGCCAGCATCCAGCCGATCCGCCAGCCGGTCATCGAGAAGTACTTCGAGAACGAGTTGAACACGACCGCGTCGCGGCTGGTCTCCCAGGCGCTGCGGGCCAGGGGCGCGTCGCCGGTCAGTGCGGCGTACTCGATGCCGTGGTAGATCTCGTCGGAGATCAGCTGCACCCGGTGCTCCTCGCACCAGGTGGCGAGGGCGGCGAGCTCGGCGGGCAGCAGCATCGTGCCGGTGGGGTTGGCCGGGCTGGCGACGACGAGACCGCTCAGGCCGCCGGGGGTGGCGTCGTGCAGGGCGTCGAGCTGGGTCACGGTCGGCTGGAACCGGGTGTCGGGGCCGGTGCCGATCTCGACGACCTGGCAGCCCAGGGCGGTGAGCACGTTGCGGTAGCAGGGGTAGCCGGGCCGGGCCATCGCCACCCGGTCGCCGGCCTCGAAGGCGGCGAGGAAGGCGAGCAGGAAGCCGCCGCTGGAGCCGGTGGTGACGATGACGTCGTCGGGGTGGACGTCGAGACCGTGGGTGCGCCGGTGGTGCCCGGCGATGGCCTGGCGCAGCTCGAGGATGCCGGTGGCGGGGGTGTAACCGAGGGGGTCGGGGGAGTTGAGGAGCCGGATCGCCTCGTCCCTGACCGGTTGCGGGGCGCCGGTGCTGGGCTGACCGGCGAGCAGGTTGAGCAGGTCGCCGTGGGTGCGCTGGCGGGTGGCGCCTGCCGCGAGCAGGTCCATCACGTGGAAGGGCGGCACGTTGGCCCGGCTGGCCACGCGGTACCTGTCGCTCACGCGGTCGACCCTACCGACGTCGTACGCCGTGGGGTGGGGTCGCGGCAGTAAGCGGCTGTCGGGGGCTCACCCAGGAAACCCGCACTTCACCCGGGGAGTTCTCTGGGTGAAGTGAGCAATTCACTGGTTAACCAGTGAAACCCGCGGCATGCGCCCCCGCCCGCCGGCCGAAGAACGACCCCTCCCCGAGCTGCGTGCCGGAGCAGTACCCCTTGCCGTCCTGGGCGATGTTGGACGCGCACGCGCCGGCCGCGTACAACCCCCGGATCGCCGACCCGTCGGCGCGCAGCACCTCGCCGTCGACCGAGGTCCGCATGCCGCCGAGCGTGAAGCCGGCGTACAGCGCATGCCCCAGCCGCAGGTCGAAGACCGCCCACGGGCCCGTGTCCTGGACCGCCAACCACTCCGGCCCCTTGTGGAAGTCCGGGTCCTCGCCGCGGGCGGCGAACTCGTTGTAGCGCTCCAGGCTCGCCCGGACCGACCCGGCCGGGAACCCGAGCGCGGACTCCAGCTCATCCAGGCTCTCGTAGCCGTCGATCAGCGGCACCAGCGGCATCTGCGGGTACTCGACGTGCGCAGAGTCGACGATCAGGTACGCCGCCGAGTCGGGCTGCTCCATCACGAACTGGCTGGTGCGCGAGTGGTAGGAGTCCTCGGCCACGAACCGCTCCCCGAGCTGGTTCACGACGATCCCGGTCAGCAGGATCGACGGCGGGTACATCGGCGCGGTGATGAACGGTTCGTCCATGTGCTTGAGCTCGGCGCCGACCGAGACCCCGAGCCGGATCCCCAGCCCGTCGTCGTACGTCGAGCCCAGCGTGAAGAGCTTGGACCCCAGTGCCGGGGTGTGTTCGGCGACCATGTCGGCGTTCATCACGAAGCCGCCCGCGGCGATCACCACCGCCCCCGCGCGGACCAGCCCCGACTCGGCGAAGCGGCGCCAGGCCAGCCCCACCACCGCGCCGGCGTCGTCGGTGACCAACTGGGTGGCGCCGGTCTCGTAGCGGACCTCGACGCCCGCCTTCTCGACCTGCTCGCGGAGCAGGTCCATCACCAGCTTCGTGCCCTCGGTGTCGCCGGCGACCGGGACCTTGTGCCCACGCGGGGCCGGTGCCGCCTGCTCCTTGAAGGGCCAGACCTTCTCGTTCCCGGTGTACATCAGGCCCTGGGTGCCGGGCTGGATGACGGCCTTCTCGGGGTAGTAGGACCGCTCGAACTCGAAGCCCAGCGACTCGATCCAGTCGAAGTGCTCCACCGAGCCTTCGCAGTAGGCGCGGATCTTGTCGTGCTCGGGCTCCTTGGAGGTGGCGACGAGGTAGTCGTACATCGCCTCGACCGAGTCGTCGTGGCCGGTGGCCTGCTGTACGGCTGTGCCGCCGCCGAGGTAGAAGTGGCCGCCGGACATGCTCGAGGTCCCGCCGTGCACGGCCGCGCGCTCCAGCAGCAGCACCCGGGCGCCGTTGCGGGCTGCCTCCAGGGCTGCGCAGCCGCCGGCGATCCCGAAGCCGACCACGACGACGTCGAAGCTCTCGGTCCGGTCGGTGAACGCCGAGGCCGGCAGCGTCTCGGGGATCGCGGTGCCCTTCTTCGCTCCGTCGGGGGCGGTGGCTGCAGCGGTGCTGGCGTCGTCCATGGCCCGAGGGTAGTTCCGCGCGGGAACTAGAACAAGTTCCAGTTTCACCCTTCGCGCCCGTGGTCCCAGCCAGTGAACGCACCACGCAGGCGCGCGGGCGTCGCCGCCGACGTGGATAGACTGCGGACCCGCCGACCCCAGCTGCGCGAGGTGTTCAGTGACGTTCGACGTCCACCAGCTCGACGCGGTCGTGCTGGTCGGCTCGGCGGTCACCTTCCTGGCCATTCTGGCGGTGCGGCTCTCCTCCCGCGCCGGCCTGCCCAGCCTGATGATCTACCTGCTGATGGGCGTCGCCCTGGGTGAGGCAGGCGCCGGGATCAGCTTCGAGGACCCCGCGGTGGCGCACGCCCTGGGCTTCGGGGCCCTGGCGGTGATCCTCGCCGAGGGTGGACTGACCACGAACTGGCGCGAGGTTCGCTCCTCGATGCGCCTGGGCGTCTCGCTGGCCACCATCGGCATCGCGGTCTCGGTGGTCGTGGTCGCGGTCGTCGCGCACTACCTGCTGGGACTGCCCTGGGAGCTCGCGATCCTGCTGGGCGCGGTCACCTCGCCCACCGACGCCGCCGCGGTCTTCTCCGTCCTGCGGGTGGTCCCGCTGCCGCGTCGGCTGACCGGCGCGCTCGAGGCCGAGTCCGGGCTCAACGACGCTCCCACCGTCGTGCTGGTCACGCTGATCTCCTCCGGCGCCGCCGCCGAGAGCGGCGTCCTCGGCACCGGCGCGATCATGCTCTTCGAGCTCGTGGTGGGCGTCCTGGTCGGCCTCGCCGGTGGCTTCGCCGGCGCCTGGGTGATGCGGCGCGCCGCCCTGCCGTCCTCGGGTCTGTACCCCCTGGCCGTGCTCACCCTGGCGTTCCTGGCGTACGGCGCGTCCTCGGCGTTGCACGCCTCCGGCTTCGCCGCCGTGTACGTCGCCGCCCTGGTCCTCGGCAACTCCGAGCTGCCGCACCGGGCCGCCACCCGCTCCTTCGCCGAGGGTGTCGCGGTGCTGGCCCAGATCGGGCTCTTCGTGATGCTCGGCCTGCTGCTCTCGCCCGGGCGGATCACGCTGGAGACGGTCGGGCTCGCTCTCGTCGCCGGCCTGGTCCTCACCTTCCTGGCGCGGCCGCTCTCGGTGCTGGTCAGCTCGGTCGTGCAACCGATGCCGTTGCGGGAGATGGCGTTCATGTCGTGGGCGGGTCTGCGTGGCGCGGTGCCGATCGTGCTCGCCACCATCCCGCTCGCGGCCGGCGTCGAGGAGTCCCAGCGGCTCTTCGACCTGGTCTTCGTGATGGTCGTCGTCTACACCCTGCTCACCGGGCCGACGCTGCCGATGGTGGCGCGGGTCCTGCGGGTGGCCCGGCGCTCGGAGCCGCGCGGGCTGGAGATCGAGGCCGCACCGCTGGAGCGGATCGACGCCGACCTGCTCCAGGTCACGATCAGCCCGGTCTCGCGGATGCACGGCGTCGAGGTCGGGGAGCTGCGGCTGCCGCCGGGGGCATCGGTCTCGATGGTGATCCGGGGCGGGGAGACGCTGGTGCCGGAGCGTCGTACCGTCCTGCGGCACGGGGACGACCTGCTCGTCGTCACCCCACGGCAGGTCCGCGAGAAGACCGAGTCACGGTTGCGGCACGTCAGCCGCGGTGGTCGGCTGGCGGAGTGGCTGGGTCCCGGGCGCGGCACGAGCTGACCCGCGGGGCGTCTCGGCTCAGCGGTTGGCGGTCGCCGGCGGGATGCACAGCGTGGTGTCCTGCTTGACCGTGACCGACTCCTTGCCCGGGCGCAGCGTCTCGAACTCGTCGCCCACGACCACGGTGATGCCGAGCTCGAAACCGCTGTCGAGGTCGACCACCGGGGTGCCCTTCGGCAGTCGGCTCTTCACCAGCCGGACCGCCGGGTCGGACTTGTCGGCCGCCCAGACCTGGGCCGACTTCACGTCCACGTCCATATCGTCCGGGGTGTTGTCGCGCTCGCCGGCCACGAACTCCTGGTCGCTGAAGAGCTGCTGCGTACGGCCGGCCAGCCCCTCGCGGCGCCCGGCGTTCAGGACGTTCACCACCACCTGGTCGGGGTAGATCTTCTCGCCCTCGCGGACCGCGGTGTCGGTGCAGATCTTGGTCTCCGGCGCCTTCGGCAGCGGGGCGGTCACCTGCGACCAGCCCCACATGACCGCGCCCAGCAGCAGCACGACCAGGGCGGTCAGCGTCGCGGCGGTCCGCGCTCCGTCGCGCATCAGCTGGCCACGGCCAGGACGCGGGCGTGCAGCACGTGCCGCTGCTGGAGGGCTGCTCGCAGGGCGCGGTGCAGGCCGTCCTCGAGGTAGTACTCGCCGTGCCACTCCACGACGTGGGCGAACAGGTCGCCGTAGAACGTGGAGTCCTCGTCGAGCAGGGCGGCGAGCTGCAGGGTGTCCTTGGTGGTCACCAGCTCGTCCAGCCGGACCTGGCGCGGCGGGACGGCGGCCCAGGCACGGGACGAGAGCCCGTGGTCGGGGTACGGGCGGCCGTCGCCCACGCGCTTGAAGATCACGCAGGCGACTATAACGAGGCGTCCTCGTGACTAGGGTGCTGAGCATGACTGAGACGCCGGGGGAGCCCATGTCGGAGGAGAACGCGATCGCGACGGAGGTGCGACCCGGCTACGAGTTCGACGGCCCGGCGCTCGAGCTGGGTGGTCTGATGGTCGACGCCACCGAGCTCTCCGACGTACGGATCCGGATCCCGCTGTCGATGGTGAACCGGCACGGTCTGGTTGCCGGCGCCACCGGCACCGGCAAGACCAAGACCCTGCAGTTGCTGGCCGAACAGCTCAGCAGCAGCGGCGTCCCGGTCTTCGCCGCGGACATCAAGGGCGACCTCTCCGGGCTCAGCGTGCCGGGCACGCCCCACGAGAAGATCGACGCCCGCGCCGCCTCCGTCGGGCAGGAGTGGGCGGCCACCGGCTTCCCCGTGGAGTTCTACGCCCTCGGCGGTGAGGGCATCGGGATCCCGCTGCGGGTCACGATGACGGCGTTCGGGCCGACCCTGCTGAGCAAGGTGCTCGGCCTCAACGACACCCAGGAGTCCAGCCTCGGCCTGGTCTTCCACTACGCCGACCGGGCCGGGCTGCCGCTGCTCGACCTGGCCGACCTGCGTGCCGTCGTGCACTTCCTGGTCAGCGACGAGGGCAAGGACGAGCTCAAGGCGCTCGGTGGGCTGGCCGCCTCGACCGCGGGCGTGATCCTGCGGGAGCTGATCACCTTCCAGGCCCAGGGCGCGGACGCGTTCTTCGGGGAGCCGGAGTTCGAGTCGTCGGACTTCCTGCAGGTCACCCCGGACGGCAAGGGGCTGATCAGCCTGGTCGAGCTGCCGAACCTGCAGGACCGGCCGGCGATCTTCTCGACGTTCCTGATGTGGCTGCTGGCCGACCTCTTCCACGACCTTCCCGAGGTCGGCGACATCGACCGGCCCAAGCTGGTCTTCTTCTTCGACGAGGCGCACCTGCTCTTCAACGACGCCTCGAAGGCGTTCCTCGACCAGATCGCCCAGACCGTGCGGCTGATCCGCTCCAAGGGCGTGGGGGTCTTCTTCGTGACCCAGACGCCCACCGACGTACCGGACGCCGTACTCGCGCAGCTGGGCTCACGGGTCCAGCACCAGCTCCGGGCGCACACGCCGAACGACGCCAAGGCGCTCAAGTCCACGGTGAACACCTACCCGACCTCGTCGTACGAGGACCTGGGCGAGGTGATCACCGGCCTCGGCATCGGTGAGGCCGTCGTGACCGTGATGAACGAGCGGGGCGCGCCCACGCCGGTCGCCTGGACGAAGCTGCGTGCCCCGGAGTCGTTGATGGGGCCCGCCGACCCGGCGGCGATGCAGGCGGTCGTCACCGCCAGCCCGCGCTACGCGAAGTACGCCGAACCGATCGACCGGGAGTCGGCCCACGAGAAGTTGGCGGCCAAGCTGGAGACCGGCTCCGCCAAGCAGGCCGAGGAGGTCGAGGAGCCGGCGAAGGAGGCCAAGAAGATCCCGGTGCCGAAGACGTCGAAGGCGCCGAGCCAGAAGGACGAAGGGGGGCTCGTGCACGACGTGGTCAGCTCCGGAGCCTTCAAGGACTTCATGCGGACCGCGGCGCGGGAGATCGCCCGGGGGATGTTCAAGACCGGTCGCCGTTGACGAGAACGTGTTCTAGATTGCTCGGGTGGACGACATCGAGCAGATCTGTCAGCTGAAGTACCGCTACCTGCGCACCCTGGACACCAAGCAGTGGGACGACTTCGAGGCCTGCTTCCTGCCCGAGGTCACTGCCGACTACAACGGACTGGTCTTCGCGGACCGGGCCGCGCTGGTCTCGTACATGCGGGAGAACCTCGGGCCCGGGCTGATCACGATGCACCACGTGCACCACCCCGAGATCACCGTCGACGGCGACTCCGCCACGGGACGCTGGTACCTGCACGACAAGGTGATCGTCGAGGAGTTCCGCTTCATGCTCGAGGGGGCGGCCTTCTACGAGGACCGGTACGTCCGCACGCCGGAGGGGTGGCGGGTCTCGCACACCGGCTACGCGCGGACGTTCGAGGCGTCGTACTCGCTCGACGACCTGCCCAGCTTCAAGCTCACCGGCCCGACAGTGGCGGACGCGGCCAGGAAATGACGAACGGCGCCGACCCGTGGGTCAGCGCCGTTCCGTGGCGGAGGATAGGGGATTCGAACCCCTGAGGGCTTTCACACCCAACCCGCTTTCCAAGCGAGCGCCATAGGCCACTAGGCGAATCCTCCGCGCAGGAGCATACGGGTCGGGTCGCGGCGACGTGAAATCCCCCTCGGTGCCCTGCTCGGGGGCGGGCGGCGGCCCCGTCTTTTGTGGAGCCGGTGTCCCTCACCTAGACTTCCCGCCAACCCCCCGTGTGGCGGCATCTTGCCCAACTCCCCCAGGGCCGGAAGGCAGCAAGGGTAAGCGAGCTCTGTCGGGTGCGCGGGGGGCCTTTTCATGCCCACCTGCCAGTTGTGGTTGGCCCAGAGCGGTCGACCTGCCAGTTGTGGTTCCGCCGCTGCAACCACAAGTGGCAGGTCAGCGCCTGCTGGGCAACCACAAGTGGCAGGTCGGCAACGCCGCGGTTCCGCCTGTCGGCGGGGGTCGTTAGGGTTCAGGCGTGGAGTCACCCCTCGCGTTGTATCGCCGCTACCGGCCCGAGACGTTCGCCGAGGTCATCGGTCAGGATCACGTCACGGCGCCGCTGCGCGCCGCGCTCGCGAACAACCGGGTCAACCACGCCTACCTCTTCTCCGGCCCGCGCGGCTGCGGCAAGACCACGTCGGCCCGGATCCTCGCCCGGACGCTGAACTGCGACCAGGCCCCGGTGGCCGACCCGTGCGGGGAGTGCGACAGCTGTCGCGACCTGGCGCGCGGTGGCCCGGGCTCCATCGACGTCATCGAGATCGACGCCGCCTCGCACGGCGGTGTGGACGACGCCCGCGACCTGCGCGAGAAGGCGTTCTTCGCGCCGGTGCGCAGCCGGTACAAGGTCTACATCATCGACGAGGCGCACATGGTGACCACGCAGGGCTTCAATGCCCTGCTGAAGCTGGTCGAGGAGCCGCCGCCCCACCTTCGGTTCATCTTCGCCACCACCGAGCCGGACAAGGTGCTGCCGACGATCCGTTCGCGGACCCATCACTACCCGTTCCGGCTGATCCCGCCGCGACTGCTCTCGTCGTACCTCTCCGAGCTGTGCGCGAAGGAGAACGTCGCCATCGAGCCGGCCGCCATCCCGCTGGTCGTCCGGGCCGGTGCGGGGTCCGCCCGTGACACCCTCTCCGTCCTCGACCAGCTCCTCGGCGGCAGCGGGGAGGAGGGCGTCACCCACGCGCTGGCCACCGGCCTGCTCGGCTACACCCCCGACACCCTGCTCGACGAGGTCGTCGACGCCTTCGCCGCGGCCGACGGTGCGGCCGTTTTCGGGGTCGTCGACAAGGTGATCGAGACCGGGCAGGACCCCCGCCGCTTCACCGAGGACCTGCTGCGACGCCTGCGCGACCTCGTGATCGTGGACGCGGTCCCGGACGCCCCGGCCACCGGCCTGATCGACTGCTCGCAGGACCAGGGCGAGCGCCTCGTCGCGCAGGCGGCTCGATTCGGCTCCTCCGAGCTGAGCCGCGCGGCCGACCTGATCGCCACCGGTCTCACCGAGATGCGCGGTGCCACCGCTCCGCGCCTGCTGCTCGAGCTGATCTGTGCCCGGGTGCTGCTGCCCGGTGCCGACCACGCCACCGACGGCGTGCTCGCCCGGCTCGACCGGCTCGAGCGTCGTGCCGCGATCACCGGAGCGCCGACGGCCCAGCCGGTCGCGACCGCTCCGCCGGCCCAGGATCGGCCGGCAGCCACGCCCGAGCCCACACCCGAGCCCCCGCAGCGGGTCGCCCCGGCTGCCGTGGCGCCCGCCCCGGCAGCGGCTCAGGAGTCGGCTCCCGTGCAGGCTCCCGTGCCGACGCCCGCCCCGACGCCCGCCCCAGCGGCGGCCCAGGAGTCGACGCCCGCCCCGGCAGCGGCCGCTCCCGAGCCGGCACCGCAGGCGCCCTCCGAGCCGGGTGCCGCCGGCGGCCTCTCCCTGGTCGAGGTACGCCGGCTCTGGCCCGACATCGTCGACGCCACCAAGCTGCGCCGCCGGGTGACCTGGATGCACCTGACCCAGAACTGCCAGGTCGTCGCGGTGGAGGGCAAGGTCCTCACCCTCGGCTTCAGCAACGCCGGCGCCCGCGACTCCTTCGACAACGGCGGCAGTGCCGAGATCGTCCGGCAGGCAGCGATCGACGTGGTCGGCGCCGACTGGCGGATCGAGACGATCGTCGACCCGGGGGCCCAGGCTGACGTCCCGGCTCCCCGCGAGGTCGCCCCGGCAGCCCCTGCGCCGCAGGATTCCGCTCCGGCCGCTGCGCCGCTCGCCCCTCCGAGCTCGAGCGAAGCACCGCCGGCCTGGGCCGACGCCGACGACGCACCTCCGCCCGCCCCCGCTGCACCCGCCCCC
>NZ_JBFIKK010000080.1:0-15923 GCF_041600255.1 Nocardioides sp.
AACCTGCCCGGTTTCTTCCCCTACACCGCCGGCGTCTTCGTCTTCAAGCGCGACGGCGAGGACCCGGCCCGGATGTTCGCCGGCGAGGGCGACCCGTTCCGCACCAACCGCCGCTTCAAGCTGCTCTCGGCCGACGGCGAGGCCACCCGACTGTCCACGGCCTTCGACTCGGTCACCCTCTACGGTCGCGACCCCGACCCCCGTCCCGACGTCTACGGCAAGGTCGGCACCTCCGGGGTCTCGGTGGCCACGCTCGAGGACATGAAGGCGCTGTACGACGGCTTCGACCTGGTCTCGCCCTCCACCAGCGTCTCGATGACGATCAACGGCCCCGCCCCGACGGTGCTGGCCTTCTTCCTCAACACGGTCATCGACCAGCAGGTCGAGAAGTTCCGTGCCGAGCACGACCGCGAGCCCGACGCCGGCGAGTTCGCCGACCTCGAGGCGAACGCGCTCGCCACCGTCCGCGGCACCGTGCAGGCCGACATCCTCAAGGAGGACCAGGGCCAGAACACCTGCCTGTTCTCCACCGAGTTCTCGCTGCGGATGATGGCCGACATCCAGGAGTGGTTCATCGAGAAGAAAGTCCGCAACTTCTACTCGGTCTCCATCTCCGGCTACCACATCGCCGAGGCCGGGGCGAACCCGATCAGCCAGCTCGCGTTCACCCTCGCCAACGGCTTCACCTACGTCGAGGCGTACCTGGCCCGCGGGATGGACATCGACGACTTCGCGCCCAACCTGTCGTTCTTCTTCTCCAACGGCATGGACCCGGAGTACTCCGTGATCGGGCGCGTCGCGCGTCGGATCTGGGCGGTCGCGATGCGCGACACGTACGGCGCCAACGAGCGCTCGCAGAAGCTGAAGTACCACGTGCAGACGTCCGGTCGGTCCCTGCACGCGCAGGAGATGGACTTCAACGACATCCGCACCACGCTCCAGGCGCTGATCGCGATCTACGACAACGCCAACTCCCTGCACACCAATGCCTACGACGAGGCCGTCACCACGCCCTCGGCCGAGTCGGTACGTCGCGCGCTGGCGATCCAGATGATCATCAACCGCGAGTGGGGTCTGGCGATGAACGAGAACCCGCTCCAGGGGTCGTTCATCATCGACGAGCTGACCGACCTGGTGGAGGCCGCCGTACTGGCCGAGTTCGACGCGATCAGCGAGCGCGGCGGCGTGCTCGGCGCCATGGAGACCGGCTACCAGCGGGGCCGGATCCAGGACGAGTCGATGCTCTACGAGCACCGCAAGCACGACGGGTCGCTGCCGATCATCGGCGTGAACACCTTCCGCAAGGCCGACTCCGGCGACGGCACGCCCGACCACGTCGAGCTGGCCCGCGCCACCGAGGCCGAGAAGGAGTCGCAGCTGGCCCGGGTGCGCGCGTTCCAGGAGGAGCACACCGACGAGGGCGCCGCCGCGATCGCGCGGCTCAAGGAGGCGGCCATCAGCGGCGAGAACGTCTTCGCCGTACTGATGGACGCCGCCCGGGTCTGTTCGCTCGGCCAGGTGACCGAGGCGTTCTTCGAGGTGGGCGGCCAGTACCGCCGCAACGTGTGACCCGCGACGACCTCGGGCATCCGGTCGACCTCCGGGGGCAGGCGACGCGGGTGGTCTCCCTGGTCCCGTCGATCACCGAGGCGCTGGTCAGCGCGCACCGCGACCGCGTGGTCGGCGCCACCGACTGGTGCACCCACCCCGGCGACCTCGACGTGGCCCGGGTCCGCGGGACCAAGAACCCGGACCTGGCCGCGATCCGCGCCCTCTCCCCCGATCTGGTGGTGGCCAACCAGGAGGAGAACCGCGAGCTCGACGTACGCCGCCTGCGGGCGGCCGGAGTCCCGGTGTGGGTGACGGTCATCGAGACGGTGCCGCAGGCGATCGCCTCGCTGGAGCGGCTCTTCGACGAGGCACTGAGGTGGCAATGCCCCGCCTGGCTGGCGCAGGCACGCGACCTGTGGTGCGGCGACCTGCCCCCGGTGGATCGGCGGGTCGCGATCCCGGTCTGGCGCGACCCCTGGATGGCGGTCGGCAGCTCGACGTTCACCGGCGACCTGGCCCGGCGTCTCGGCCTGGCGAACGTCCTCGCCGAGCACGCCGAGCGCTACCCGACAATGAGTGTCGAGGAGCTGGAGCAGGCCGGCGCCGACGTGATCCTGCTGCCGGACGAGCCCTACACTTTCACCGCGGACGACGGTCCCGAGGCCTTCACCCGCACCCCCACCGAGCTCGTGAGCGGTCGCCTGCTCACCTGGTACGGCCCCTCGTTGGTCGAGGCCCACCGCGGCCTCGCCCGCAGCTGAGGCTTTCGCCTTCGACCCGCCCGACGTACGTCCCCCGAGTCATCAGGAGCAGCACATGCTTGTCGAGAACACCGCCGCCGTCGTCACCGGAGGTGCCTCCGGCCTCGGCGCCGCCACCGCCCGCGCCCTGGCCGGCGCCGGCGCCCGCGTCTTCGCACTGGACCTGCCCTCCTCGCTGGAGGACGCGCCCGAGGTCGAGGGCGTCACCTACGTGCCGACCGACGTCACCGACGCCGAGCAGGTCGCGGCCGCGGTCGAGCAGGCCGCCGGTTCGGGTGTCCCGCTGCGTACGGTCGTCAACTGCGCCGGCATCGGGCCCTCGATGCGGATCCTGGGCCGCAAGGGCGTCCACGACCTGGCCTTCTACGCCAAGGTCGTCCAGGTGAACCTGGTCGGCAGCTTCAACGTGCTGGCCCTGGCCGCCGAGAAGATCGCGGAGACCGAGGAGCTCGAGCACGGCGCACGCGGCGTCATCATCAACACGGCCTCGATCGCGGCGTTCGAGGGTCAGGTCGGCCAGGCGGCGTACGCCTCCTCGAAGGGCGGCATCGTCGGACTCACCCTGCCCGCCGCGCGCGACCTCGCGCAGTACGGCATCCGCGTCAACACGATCGCCCCCGGCATCGTGGAGACCCCGATGCTGGCGACGGTCTCCGACGAGTTCCGGGCCAACCTGGCCTCCGGCGTACCGTTCCCGCAGCGACTGGCCCACCCCGACGAGTTCGCGCAGCTCGCGCTCTTCCTCGTCGAGCACGACTACCTCAACGGGGAGACGTTCCGGATGGACGGCGCCCTGCGGATGGCCCCCCGCTGACCAAGCCGCTGACCTGCCACTTGTGGTTGCTCAGCCCCCGCTGACCTGCCAGTTGTGGTTGCTCGCGCCAACCACAAGTGGCAGGTGACGTCTAGCGGATCCGGAAGCCGCGGTCGCTGGTGTCGAAGAAGTAGTTGTCGAGTGCCTCGATCTTGATCCGGGCCCGCGACGTCCGCTGCTGCGGCAGCCGGACCCGCTTCACCCCGTCGTTCGGCGTGCGCCAGGCCAACACCTTCGGCCAGGTCCGCCCACCGTCGAAGGAGAGCCGGATCCGCACGTGCGAGGCGAGCCGGCGGGTGCCGTTGACGGCCCACCGGATCCGCGGCCGCTTCCCGGCCTTCAGCGTCTCCCGACGATCGGGGAAGGTCACCAGGAACGGCCCGGCCTTCCGGTCGAGGGTCAGCTTCACGTCGTCGTGCCCGACGCCGCCACCGAGCCCGCGCCCGTCCCGGGCGGTGAGCCGGAAGTTCATCGCCGCCACACCCGAGCCGGCCGTGCCGACGTACCTGTCGGTGGGCAGGAACTCCGAGTAGCAGTCCAACCGAGCGCCACCCAGCGGCCGGTAGCCCCTGACCCACGGACAGGTACCGCTCTTCGCGTTCGTACGACGCAGCAGCACCTGCCACATGTCCGGGAACGTGCGCGTCGGGCGTCCGGTCGCGGAGTTCTGCCCCGGCGAGGGGGAGCTGTAGGAACCCCTGTTGCTGACCTGGGCGTTGTCACTGAACACCCGGAAGAGCGGCCCGTTGCGCTTGTCGTTGCTGGCCAGAGCGGTGCCGTAGTAGCTGCCGTGGTCGGTCTGCTCCCACAGGTAGGTCAGGGAGTCGCCGTCGGCGTCGCTGCCCGAGCCGGTCAGCGAGAACGGGGTACGCACCGGGATGGTCCGGTCGGCAGGCGCGAGCACCTCGGGCGCGTGGTTGTCGGTGACGGTCTTCTCGCCGGCGTTGCCGGACAGTCCCCCCACGGTGGTCTCGCCCACGAACCCGCTGACCCCGGGGCTGCTGCTGGTGAGCGTCAGGTCGGCCATGTCCTGGAAGTCGCTGTTCTGGGTCTCGGGGTCGGCGCTGCCGGCGAAGATCACCTGGAAGCCGGTGTCGTCCGGAGCGAGAGCCTGCCCGGGGAAGCCGTACTGGTGAGCCAGCGGGTCGAACCCCCAGCCCCGGACCGTGACGTCGCCACCGGTCATCGCCTCGACCGCAGCCTCGACGCCGGCCGCGGTGTAGTTGCCGCCTCGGGTCAGGGTGACCGGAGCCGCCCCGGGGTAGCCCAGCGTGATCGACTCGCCGTCGGTGTCGAAGCCGCGCAGCGAGACCGTCTGCACCTCGACGAGCGGCCACGGAGCGGCGTCGGTCAGAGCAGCGACCTCGCGGATCGTGTGCTGGGAGAAGTAGGGGTCGGTGTGCGGCTGGAGGTCGTCCTGGCCGCAGATCCCGGCGTAGGCCATCACCGAGGAGCCGGAGCCGGGCTCCACCGAGGCGCTGCGCTTGCGGTTCCCGCCCGAGCAGGCGCCCTCGATGCCGTTGAAGGTGTGGTTGCCGGCGAACTGGTGGCCGAGTTCGTGGGCGACGAAGTCGATCGCGAAGATGTCCCCCTCGGGGCGCGGCAGCCCGGTGCAGCCGCCGCCCTTGTACTCACCGCCGACGACGCCGAGGTAGGCGATGCCGCCGCCGTTGACCCCGAGCGCGAGGTGGCCGACGTCGTAGTTGTCGGCGCCGACGATCTGGCCGAGCACGGTGCGGTTGCGCCCCAGCGACGGTACGTCGCAGAAGTCGAGCTGCCCGGCAGTGTTGTTGGTGGCGGGGTCGAAGCACGGGTGCGCGCCACAGGGACCGTTCGGTCCGGTCGCCTTCGCGACGGTGTCGAGGTTCAGCTCATCGGTGGCGTCGACGAGCTCGAGCTCGATCGCCATGTCGTCGTTGTAGACCTGGTTCACCCGGTTGACCAGGGTGACCTTGGCGGCCGTCACGTTCTCGCTGCCGAAGTGATCGGCGTACGCCGGGTCGGAGGTCAACGCGAGCCGGTAGGTGCGCTGGACGACGGTGCCCCCGCCGTTGCGCTGCGCCGGGGTCGCCGCCGTCGAGCCCGACTGCTCGATCTCCGGCGCGATCCGCTCGATGAACTCCTCCTCGACGCTGGGCAGCGAGCCCCCGTAGTAACTCAGGTGGGTGGTGGTCCCGGGTGCGTTCGCCGCGGGGTCGACGTACCAGGAGCCCTGACCCTCGGGGCCGCGCACGAAGGCGTGGAACCCCAGCGGCGTGATGTCCAGGGCCACGGTGGTGCCGGGCCGGTCCAACGAGGCGCCGGACCAGGTGGAGATCTCGGGGTGGGCGGCCGCGAGGCGGGGCTCCATCCGCTGGGTCTGCTCGACCTCGAACCGCTCGCGCTCGCCGGTGGGCGTGGGCAGGTCGATCTCGAAGCTCGACGACGCAGCGCTGCGCGAGCGTCGCGACGGCGTCAGGGCGCTCTCGACGGCAGGCAGGTCGACGCGGACGGCGGTGAACTCCTCGGGGCTGATCGGGGCGTCCGGTGCCGGCCGGAAGTCCGGCGCCGGCGTGAACAGCACGTCGTCGGCTGCGGCTCCGGCGGAGGTGACCGCGAAGGCGGGCAGTGCCGCGACCACGAGCACCGCGGCGGCGCCCAGGGCAGTACGGCGGACTGGTCGTGACATCGGAGCTCCCCTCGACCCCGAGCAGATCCCCGGGCGTCCGAGCACTCTATGCACTCACCGCGGCTGTGTCAGATCAGCCAGCGACCCAGCAGCGTGCCCTCGTGCTCGAGCAGCAACTCCAGCGCGAGGGGTACGTCGATGGCGGCACCGTCGGTGATCCGCGGATGGGTGCCGGCGACCAGTCGGGGCACGACCGTGGCGCTCAGCTCGTCGGCCACCCCCTGGGCGATCAGGTCGCGCAGCAGGTGCGGGCCGCCCTCACCGAGCAGGTTGGTCCACCCGCGGTCGACCAGGGCCTGCTTCAGGGCGACCAGGTCGACCCGGTGCGTCCCGAGGACGAGGACGTTCTCCTCGCCGAGCAGCTCACGCGCCTCGTCGAGGTGGTCGGCGGCACCGACCGTGGCCATCAGCACCGAGCCCGGGGCCGCACCCCGCAGCTTCTCCGGCACGTCGGCGCTGCGGCTGACCAGCACCAGGGGCCGGTCTGCCGGGCCGTATCCCTCGGCGCGAGCGGTCCCGGCGCCCACAATGATCGCGTCGGCCATCCCGCGCAGCAGGTGGAAGACCCGGTTGTCGGCGGCGTTGTTGATCGCACCGCTGCGGCCGTCCTCGCCTGCGGCCGAGCCGTCGACGGTGCTGATCATGTTGATCCGCAGCCATGGGGTCCGCGGCGGGGCGTACAGCTGCTCGAGCTCCGCGTCGGTGAGCCCGATCCCGAGTCGCGGCACTCCGCCCCCGAGCTCGTCGTGACCGTTCATCAGGATCCGCATGTCCACCTCATCACCCAGTACTGCACCCCGAAGGGGTCGTCGTCATAGTCCACCACCGCCGGTCCGGCGGCGCGCAGCCGGGCACCCAGGTCACGGATCCCGGAGGGGTGGCCGACGAGCAGCTCCTCGGCCAGCGCGACGTCGAGACCTTGCAGCACGGCCCCGTCCGAGGAACGCAGGGCATCCTCGAGCGCGGCGTCGAACCCGACCGCCCGGGGGTCGAGATGTCCGGGCGCCTTCTCGCCCCGACGGGCGCTGCCGTTGGCGACGACCAGCACGCGCTCGTCGCCGGCTCCGAACGCCTGGTCGTGCCCCGCCTCGACCAGCAGGTGGCGCGCCACCCGAGCCCCCTGCTCGTCGGCGACGACCCGGACCGGTCCTGGGGACTCGACCAGCCAGCCGACCGCCGCCGCCGCAGCCGCGCGCAGCTCGTCCACGGGGTCGGCGAGACCGGCGTACTCGGGCAGCAGCGCGAGGACGCCCGGCACCAGGACGATGCGACTCACTGCAGCCCCCGGATCGCCCGGGCCGGTGGACGCCGCCCGGCGATCGTCCACACCATGTCGACCGTCTGCCGGGTCTGCACGACCTCGTGCACCCGGTAGATCCGGGCGCCCGCGAGCGCGCAGACGGCGGTGGCGGCCAGGGTGCCGACCAACCGCTCCCCCACCGGCAGGTCGAGGGTCTCGCCCACGAAGTCCTTGTTCGACAGCGAGACCAGCACCGGCCAGCCGGTGTCCACCATCTCGCCGAGGCGCCGGGTGAGCTCCAGGGAGTGGAAGGTGTTCTTGCCGAAGTCGTGGGCCGGGTCGATCACGATCGAGGACCGGTCGACGCCGGCGGCCAGGGCCCGCTCGGCATAGGCGACGGTGTCGGCGATCGCGGCCGCGACCACGTCGTCGTACTCGATCCGGTAGGGCCGGGTCCGGGGGGTCACGCCACCGGTGTGCGTGCAGATGATCCCCGCGTCGTACGCCGCGGCGACGTCGACCAGCTCCGGGTCCGCGCCACCCCAGGCGTCGTTGAGCACGTCGGCCCCGGCCTCGCAGACGGCACGGCCGACCTCGGCCCGCCAGGTGTCCACCGAGATCACCAGGTCCGGGAAGGAGGCCCGCACCCGGGCCACGAAGTCGACGACGCGACTCTTCTCCTCGGCCGCGTCGATCTCCACGCCGGGGGCCGCCTTGATCCCGCCGATGTCGACGATCTCGGCGCCCTGGGCGACCACCTCGGCGACGCGCTCGAAGGCCTTGTCCTCGGCCCAGGTGGCGCCCTGGTCGTAGAAGGAGTCCGGGGTGCGGTTGACGATCGCCATCATCAGCGTGGCGTCGTCGGCGAACTCGTGACGGCCGAGCTTCAGGGTCACAACGACACCGCCGGCGGCCGCTCGTCGACCGGGATCGCCCGGTCGGTGGGCCTCGCCCGGTCGTCGCCGGGCCGGTACTGGCGCAGCGTGACCGGGGCGGGCACCGCCCTGCCCTGCCGCGACCGCATGGCCGCCAGGATCTGGGTGGCCATCGCCCCCAGGTCGAGCAGGTCCTGGTGCCGGTGCGCCCGTCGCCCGAGGTCGACCTGGGCGATGGCGTCGACCCCCTGCTTCGCGGCGGTGTCCACCAGCGCGGCCAGCTCGACGGCGTACCCGGTCGGGACCGCGAGGGTCTCGAAGAGGGAACGCCGGATCGCCCACTCGCCCGCCAACGGCTGGACCAGCCCGGCCAGTTCCGGATGGTCGATGGCGACCAGCGGCCGCGCCACCAGCTCGGTGACCCGGCCACCGTCCAGCGAGCCGGCGCTCCCGCCGGCGCCGTCGAGCATGGGTCGCTCGTAGAACCCCTTCACCAGGGCAACCTCCGGCCGGGTGAGCAGCGGGCCGAGCAGGCCGGGCACGAAGTGGGTGTCCCAGTCGACGAGGTCGGCGTCCATGAAGACCAGCACCTCGCCGGTGGTGACGAAGAGCGACTTCCACATGGCCTCGCCCTTGCCGGGCACCGAGCCGAGGTCGGGCCGGATCTCGGCGGAGCGGTGCACGACCGCCCCGGCGTCGGTGGCCACGTCGTACGTCGCGTCGGTCGAGTCGGAGTCGATCACCACGATCTCGTCGAGCAGGGCGACCGTGTCAACCAGGGCCTCGCGGACCCGGGTCACCACGTCGCCCACCGTGGCGGCCTCGTTGCGGGCGGGTACGACGAGGCTGACCCGCCGCGGACCCTTCGCCGCCATCAACGCCTCGAGCGACCAGTCGTCCCAGTGATGGGTGTTGCGCTCGAACCACCCGGTCGCGGCCGGGAGCTCGTCCATGGGTGGTCCTCTCGATCGACTCGCGATCGAGCGTAGCGGCGGGTCAGAGCGGCACGACGGCCGGCTCCGACGAGACGGACGGCCAGTCGATCACCCGTGCAGCAGCCGTGCGGTCCGGGCCACCAGGTCGGCGACGGCGCCTTCGGCGGCCGGGCTGATTCCGCCCATGTCCACGAACCCGTGGATCAGCGCGTCGTAGCGCACGTGGTCCACGCCGACGCCCGCCTCGGCCAGCCGGGCGGCGTACGCCTCGCCCTCGTCGCGCAGCGGGTCGTACTCGGCGGTGACGACCAGCGCCGGAGCGACCCCGTCGAGCCGACCGTGCAGCGGCGAGTGCCGGGTGTCGTCCACCCGCAGGTCGTCCACCGCCCCCACGTAGTGGCCGAAGAACCACTCCATCGTCGCCTGCTCCAGGAAGTAGCCCTCGGCGTTCTCGCTGCGGGAGGCGTACTCCCCGAAGGCATCCACCGCCGGGTAGATCAGCAGCTGGGCGCAGACCAGGTCGGCGAGCTCCTGCGCGCAGATCGCGGCCAGGTTGGCGCCGGCGCTGTCACCGCCCACGGCGACCGATCCCCCGGCGAGGTGCTCCGCGGCCCAGCGCACCGAGGCGAGGGCGTCCTCGACGGCGGCCGGGAAGGGGTGTTCGGGGGCGAGGCGGTAGTCGACCGACAGCACGGTCACCGCGGCGTCGCGACAGATCCGCCGACACACCTGGTCATGGGTGTCGAGGTCGCCGATCACGAAGCCGCCGCCGTGGAAGTAGACGAGCACCGGCGTCGCGGCGCTCGCCCCGTCGGGTCGGTAGAGGCGGGACGGCCGGTCGGCGGCCACGCACTCCTCGAACGAGCCGACCGGTACGACGTCCTCGGGCCTGACCAGGTCGACGGTCATGCTGCGATAGCCCAATCGGGCCATGTCCGGGGTGCCTTCGTGCATCGGCGGGTAGCCGGCAGCGGAGATGAACTCGAGCATCGCGGCGAGCGGGGGGTCCAGAGGCATGACGCCCAACCTAGTGGGCTCGGGGGGTTCAGTCGCCGGGGTCGAGCGACCGATGTATGAGGCGAGCGCGGGAACCTCCTCGCTCGTCCCCCCCGAAAGGCCCCCCCTCCATGCGCGTCCACACCATCGCTCGGTTCACCTGCCTGCTGAGTGCTGTTGCCCTCCTCCTGCTCGCCGCCTACACGCCGTCACGCGCGAACGCGGTGGTGGCGAGTGCCCCGAGCAACGCCGGCGGAGCACCCGAACGACCCGGTGGGGTCGCGCTGACCTGGGCGCCGACGTACATGTCGAACGACCACTCCTACACCCGGGCCCGCGCGGTCGAGGTGGCCCGCGAGTTCGACCTGGTCGCCGGGATGCCGATCGCCTTCCAGCACCACGTCGACGCGATGCGCGCCGCGAACCCCGACCTGACGCTGATCGCCTACGCGAACGCCACCCACGCCCAGACCTACGAGGTCGGCGGTCTCCCGGAGGCCGCCTTCGCCCACGACCTGTCGGGCAGTCGGATCCGGATCCCCGCCTGGGGCACCTTCCTGATGGAGTCCTCCAACCCGCGGTGGCGCCAGGCCGCCGACTACCAGTGCAACGACCGGGCCACCCGGGGCGGCTACGACGGCTGCCTGGTCGACATGCTGACCCTGGGCATCTTCTCCCGCGGCTACGTGACCGCGTTGCCGGTCAACCCGAGCACCGGGCGTGAGTACACCGAGGCGGAGTACCGGGCCGAGATGATTGCGATGACCCGGCACTACCGCGAGCACTCCCCGGGGATGATCCACCTCGGGAACGCGGTCGAGAACGCCTACCGCTACTGGCAGGCCCCGGTGACGTCGCGTCCGTTGGCCGCCGCGATGCCCGGCGCCCAGATGGAGGACTTCCTGCGCGGAGCCGACACTCCGGTCGGCCGCTACCCCGACGCCGTCGACTGGAAGCGCAACGTCGACGTGGTCCGCGACCTCGAGGACCGGGGCGTGACCGGCCTCTACAGCACCAAGGTGTGGGTCGGCGCCTCCGAGCAGCAGGTCCGCGACTGGCAGTCCTACTCGATGGCGAGCTTCCTGATGGGCGCGGCCGGCAACTCCTACTTCGCCTTCACCCGCTCCCGGGACGCGGCCGGCGCGACCGGCGCCAACGCGCCGTACACGATGCCCAAGGAGATCGGGCTGCCCACCGGCGCGATGAAGCAACTCGCCAACGGCGCCTGGACCCGGCCGTTCGCGAACGGCCTCTCCGTGGTCAACCCGACCGCCGGACCGGTGACGATCGACCTCGGCAGCCCGCTGCGTCGACTCGACGGGACGACGGTCTCGAGCCTGACCCTGCCGGCGCACTCCGGTGACGTGCTGGTCGGCGAGAGCTCCACGCCGCCGCCCCCGGACCCGCCCGCCGACCCCGACCCCGAGACCGACCCCGAGACCGACCCGGACCCGGAGGGCGACCCCGACCCCGAGCTGGAGGACGCGGCCCCGACCGGCGCCTTCACCAAGGTCTTCCAGCGCGGCCGCAAGCTGATCATCCGGGGCACCGCCCAGGACGACGTCGCGGTGACCTCGGTGTCGATCGCGATCCGTCACGAAGGGACCTTGAAGTGGCGCCGGGCCGACCGGACGTGGGGGAACTACCAGCTCCTGGCGACCCGGCTGCGCGCGAACTCCCCCGAGGGCCAGCGGTGGTCGCGCCGGATCAGGCTGCCGCGCGGGAGCTACGGCATCTCGCTGGTGGTCGAGGACTCGGCCGGGGCCCAGAACTCGGCACCGCGGCCCTGGAAGGTCGTGGAGGTCCGCAAGGCCCGTCGGTCCAGGTAGCGCCGAACCGCCCGGGTCAACGCCCGGGCGTAGGTGGTCCGGCCCCGCTTCGAGGTCATCCGCCGCGCGTCCCGGGCGTCACGCATGTTGCCCAGCTCGACCATGACGGTGGGTACGTCGGAGAGGTTAAGCGTGGCCAGGTCGGAGCGGACGTCCAGCCCGTCTCCGCCGGCCGTGTACGACGCGACCGGCACCCCCGCGCCGCGCAGCGCCGCCCGGACCGTGCGGGCGAGACGCTTCGAGGGTCGGTGGATGTCATGGGTCCAGGGCCGCCGGTTCGCGGGCGCGATCACGTGGAAGCCACGCGCACCGGCCGCCTCCGAGCCGTCGGCGTGGACGCTGAGCTTGAGGTCGGCCTCGATCCGGTTGCCGGCCCGACCCCGCCGATCCACGCAGGGGCCCCATCGGTCGTCGCGGTTGCTGTGCCGGGTCATCCGCACGCGTGCCCCCAGCTCGACCAGGCGCGCCTTGAGCAACCGGGCGACCCGCCAGTTGAGCGTGGCCTCGGGGTAGCCGGCCCGGGTGGCGGTGCCGGTGGTGTTGCAGGGCTTGCGCGAGCCGCCGGCGGGCACCAGGCGCTGTGTCCTGCGCGGAAAGTTCCGGTTCCCCAGCTGGTGGCCCGGGTCGATCACCACGGTGCTGCCCGCCAGCGGGCCGGTGCGCTCCAGCCGTTGCGGTCCGGCGTACGCCGGGGGCGGCGCGAGCGACGCCCCGGCTGCGAGCAGCAGGGCGACGACCACCGCCACCGGCGTACCAGGGGTCATTCGTAGCCCAGGATCTCCTGGCGCTTCTCGCCCCACGCGAGGGCGGAGGCGATGGCCTCGTCGAGGGTGGTCTCGGTGCGCCAGTCGAGCAGCTCGCGGGAGCGGTCCACGTTCGCGAACGCGCCCACCGCGTCGCCGGGGCGCGGGGGTGCCTCGGCGACCGGCACCTTGGTGCCGAATACCTTCTCGAAGGAGGAGACCAGCTCGCGGACGGTGACCCCGTCCCCGGTGCCCACGTTGATGATCGTGCTCGGGGCGTCGACGGTCGCGAGCACCTCGTCGAACTTCTCGACCGCGCGGACGTGCGCCTTGGCGAGGTCCCAGACGTGGATGTAGTCGCGGATCCCCGTGCCGTCGCGGGTGGGGTGCTCGGTGCCGGTGATCGTGAAGTTGTCCTTGAGCCCGCGGGCGGCCATCACCAGCTGGCCGAGCACGTGCGAGGGCTCCTTGGCGTAGATCCCGGACTCCAGGTCCGGGTCCGAGCCGATCGGGTTGAAGTAGCGCAGGATGATCGCGCGCAGCGACGTGGCCTGCGCCATGTCCTGGAGGACCTCCTCCATCATCCGCTTGGTGCGGGCGTACGGCGAGCCCGGCGCCAGGGCGTCCTGCTCGGTGACCTCGAAGTCGTCCTTCATCGCGTAGAGCGAGGCCGAGGAGGAGAAGAGGACCCGCGGCTTGCCGAGCGCGACGAGCTCGTCGAAGAGCTCGAGCGACTTGGCGACGTTGTCGCGGTAGTACTCGTAGGGCTGCTCCACCGACTCCGGTACGACGATCCGCGCGGCCATGTGGATCGTGGCCTCGATGTCGGGGTGCTCCTCGACGACGCGGCGCAGCAGGGCCCGGTCGGCGATGTCGCCCTGGTAGAAGATCCGGTCCTTCACGAACACGAGCGGACCGGTCAGCAGCGAGTCCAGGATGACGGGGGTGTGGCCGGCCTCCTCGAGCGCCTTCGCCGTGGTCGAACCGATGTAGCCGGCGCCGCCGGTGACAAGAACCTTCATGCTGCGCACCCTATCCAGTCGTCGCACGGTGTCGACTCCGGACGGCTGGGGCCCGGCCACCCCGTTCGACCCCGGTGTCCCGCGGGCCCCTGGCCGATCGGGACCAGCAGATTCGTCCGATCGGTGGATGATTCTGGACAACCAGCGTGACAACCCGCGGCAATGACGGTTCACTGATCCCGGAACACCGCATCACGACACGACCGCTCGGGGGGAGTGTGTTGCATGCAGACGAGTGACCCCACTCGGGGGAGTCTTCGGCTGGCCGCGCGATCTCGCGCGCTGCGCTACCTGCCCGCGACCGCCTTCGCCCTCGACCTCGTGCTGGCCACCGCCGTCGGCTTCGTGGCCTCCCTGGGCCGGGAGCACCTCCCTTTCTTCGACGGGTCCGTGGTGATCACCGAGACCCTCGGGATCGCCGGCCCCCTGATGCTCACGCTGTGGATCGCGACGATCGCGGCGTTCGGCGGCTACCGATCGCGCCTCTTCGGCGACGGCGCCGAGGAGTACCGACTGCTCGTTCGCGCCACCGTCGCCGCCGCGGGGCTCGTGGGCGTCGGCTGTTACCTGACCAAGTACTCCCTGTCCCGGGGCTTCTTCCTGATGGCGTTCGCACTGGGGGCCCTCGCCCTGCTGACGGGCCGCGTGCTGCTGCGCCGGGCGGTCCACCGGGCACGACGCAGCGGCGCCCTGAGCCAGAGCGTCCTCATCGCCGGCCTCCCGAGCAGCATCGACGAGGTCTCGACCGTCATCCGCCGTGAGTCGTGGCTCGGCTACCGGATCCTCGGGGCTGTCGTCCCTCCCCATCACGCCTGCGACGAGACCAGCTCGGGGGTGCCGGTGCTCGGCACCACGGACGAGGCGATCGACCTCATCGCGGCGACGGAGGCCGACGTCGTGCTGATCGCCTCCGGGGCGCTCGCCTCGGGCGTCGAGATGCGACAGCTGGTGTGGGCCCTGGAGGGCGCTCGGGTGCGGGTCGTGGTCGCTCCCAACGTCACGGATGTCTCCAGCGAACGGGTGCGCGTCCGTCCGGTCGGCGGCCTGCCGCTGGTGCACATCGATCCACCCGGCTGGATCGGCGCCACCCGTCGGGCCAAGCGCACCTTCGACCTCGTGACGGCCGGCGTCCTGCTCCTGCTCTCGGCGCCCGTCCTGGCCGTGGCTGCCGCGGCCGTCCGACTCCACGACGGTGGCCCCGTCCTCTTCCGGCAGGTCCGGGTCGGCCGCAACGGTGACGTCTTCCACTGCCTGAAGTTGCGCACGATGGTCCACCGAGCCGAGGACCTGCTCCCAGGGTTGTGCAGCCACCACGGCGCCGACGCGGGCACCGGCGAGGGACTGTTCAAGATGCGGCAGGATCCGCGGATCACCCGGCCGGGCCAGTGGCTGCGGCGCTTCTCGCTCGACGAGCTGCCCCAGCTGGTGAACGTGATCCGGGGCGAGATGAGCCTGGTCGGGCCGCGGCCGCCGCTGCCCACCGAGGTGGCGGCGTACACCGTGACCTCCCGGCGGCGGCTCCAGGTGCGGCCCGGGATGACCGGGCTGTGGCAGGTGTCCGGCCGCTCCGATCTCTCGTGGTCCGAGGCGATCCGTCTCGACCTCTACTACGTCGACAACTGGTCGATGCTCCAGGACCTGTCGATCCTCGCCAAGACCTGGGGGGCCGTGCTCAGCAGACGCGGCGCCTACTGACGACACCACCGCCCATCCACTCGGGGAAGAGGCACGATCATCGCCACCCAGCACCGCCACCACCGCTGTCGGGCCCTTGCGCTCGGCGGACCTGTTGTGGCCCTCATCGTCGGCACCCTGCCGTCCCTGCCGGCGGTGGCGGTTGCCGCAGCCGCCTCGCCCCCCGCTGCCTCGTCCCCCGCTGCCTCGCCCACGGGTACGACCCTGGTCTCGGTCGCCCCCGACGGCAGCGCCGCCAACGGCTGGGCGGACCGTCCCGAGATCAGCGGTGACGGCCGCTACGTCACCTTCGACTCCTCGGCCAGCAACCTGGTGCCCGGCACCACCGGGGTGGTCCGGCGCGTCTACCGTCACGACCGGGTCAGTGGCCTTACCGAGCTGGTCAGCCTGGGGCAGGACGGACAGGTCGCCGGCGAGTGGAACTCCTTCTCGTGGCCCTCCGACAACGGCCGGCTCGTCGCCTTCGTCTCCGACGACCAGACGCTCTCGAGCCCGCCGACCCGCGCCCGCAGCGTCTTCCTGCGCGACCTGGACCTGGACACCACCGAGGTGATCAGCGTCAACGCGCAGGGCCAGCCCGCCAACGGAGCGTCGAGTCGGCCGATGGTCTCACCCGACGGGCGCTTCGTGGCGTTCAGCTCCTACGCCACCAACCTGTCCCCCGAGGGCAACAACGGGCAGGAGCAGGTCTTCCTGCGCGACCGGGTCCAGGGCACCACCACCCTGGTCAGCGCGGCGGTGGACGGCGGTCCGGGTGATGCCCGCAGCTACCGCGGCATGGTCAGCAGCGACGG
>NZ_JBFIKK010000081.1:0-15420 GCF_041600255.1 Nocardioides sp.
AATGAACACTGCTTTGAAATGAACACTGCCCCGCCGGAGATCCCCCGGCGGGGCAGTGCTCGTCGTACGACGTCCGTCAGTGCGAGCGCAGCGTCTCGTCCTCGACCGAGTGGTGGCCGTCGAACTGGTGACCGTCGGCCGAGTGGCCCTCCATCGGAGCCTGGAGCGCGTGCTCGTGCTCGGCGTGGTGGTGGGCCGCCTCGAGCTCCTCGCGGGTCGGCTTCTGCACGTTGTCGGCGTACATCAGCCGGGACAGCTTCGCCCGCAGCTTGTTCAGGCGACCGCCCGGCGCCGCCACACCGTTGGCGTCCCGCTCCGACTCGAGCTCGTAGACCTCGTCCCGGTCGCGGGCCGTCATCGTGTAGGCGCTGGACTCCGAGATCGGCAGGTGCCGCTCGGTGTAGCCACCCTCCGGGGACCGCATGATGATGCCGGTCTCGTACCCGTGCAGCAGCGTCTCGTTGTCGTGGCGCTGCAGCGAGATGCACCAACGTCGCGTGATCATGAACGCGATCACCGGGCCGACGAAGACCGCGACTCGCATGAAGTACGTGATCTGGTTGATGCTCAGGTCGAGCAGGATCGCGATGATGTCGTTGCCGCCGGCGGCCCACATCAGACCGTAGAAGGTCATCAGCGCCACCATAGTGGCGGTCCGGGTCGGGGCGTTGCGCGGACGCTGGAGCAGGTGGTGGTCCCGCTTGTCGCCGGTGATCCAGGCCTCGATGAAAGGCAGCAGCAGCAGGATCGTGAACATCAGACCCGGCAGCACGATGATCGGCAGGAAGACGTTCCAGGAGAGCGTGACGCCCATGAAGGCGGACTCCCAGCCGGGCATGATGCGCAGTGCGCCGTCGGGCCATCCCATGTACCAGTCGGGCTGCGAGCCCGCGGTGACCTTGGTCGGGTCGTAGGGGCCGTACTTCCACACCGGGTTGATCGAGATCAGCGCACCCATCAGGGCGGTGACACCGAAGACGATGAAGAAGAAGCCACCGGCCTTGGCGGCGTACACGGGGAGCATCGGGAAACCGACGACGTTCTCCTCGGTGCGGCCGGGGCCGGCCCACTGGGTGTGCTTGTGGTAGACGAGCAGCAGCATGTGCGCCGCGATCAGGGCGAGCAGCAGGCCGGGGATCAGCAGCACGTGGGCGGTGAAGAGCCGCGGGATGATCGACTCGCCCGGGAACTCGCCCCCGAAGAGGAAGAACGAGAGGTAGGTGCCGACGACCGGGATCGACTTCATGAAGCCGTCCGCGGCGCGGACGCCGGTGCCGGAGAGCAGGTCGTCGGGGAGCGAGTAGCCGGTGAAGCCCTCCAGGGTGCCCAGCAGGAGCAGCAGGCAGCCGATCACCCAGTTGAGCTCGCGGGGCTTGCGGTGCGCGCCCGTGAAGTAGACCCGCAGCAGGTGGATCATCATCGAGGCGATGAAGAGCATGGCCGCCCAGTGGTGCATCTGGCGCATCAGCAGGCCGCCGCGCACGTCGAACGAGATGTTCATCGTCGAGGCCATCGCCTCGGACATGTGCACGCCGCGGAGCTCGTCGTAGGAGCCCTGGTAGGTGATCTCACCCATGCTGGGCGTGAACCACAGCGTGAGGAACACGCCGGTCAGCAGCAGGACGACGAAGCTCCACAGGGCGATCTCGCCGAGCATGAAGGACCAGTGGTCCGGGAAGACCTTACGCAGGTTCTTCTTCATCGCGGTGGCGAGGCCGAGGCGCTCGTCGGCCCAGTTCGCGACCGCACCCACCTTGCCCGGCTTGGCGGCAGGAGCCGCCGTCGACGAGTTGCTCGTCGCGACCTTGCTCGTGTCCATACTCATTCGGAGTCACGCTCCCAGAAGCTCGGTCCGACGGGTTCGGTGAAGTCGCTCTGCGCCACGAGGTAACCCTCGGCGTCGACCGCCAGCGGCAGCTGGGGGAGTGCCCGGGCGGCCGGGCCGAAGACGACCTTGCCGGAGTCGGCGAGGTCGAAGGTCGACTGGTGGCAGGGGCAGAGCAGGTGGTGGGTGGTCCGCTCGTTCAGCGAGATCGGGCAGC
Source organism: Nocardioides sp. (assembly GCF_041600255.1). Lineage (GTDB taxonomy): Bacteria > Actinomycetota > Actinomycetes > Propionibacteriales > Nocardioidaceae > Nocardioides. Next base: position 2,043 of record NZ_JBFIKK010000081.1, read on the forward strand.
CCACGTGCGTGCAGATCTTGGAGTAGCAGACGATTCCGCCGACGGTCCAGTTGTCACGATCCTTGCCGGGGATGATGTCCTCGGGCTCCATCTTGAGCAGGATCACGGCGGCCTTGGACTTGGCGACGTGGAGCTCGACGCCCTCGAGGACGTGCTCGCCCTCCTCGTCGGTCGCGAAGACGATCGCGGGCTCGGCGTTGACCAAGTCACCGATCTCGAGGTCGGAGGGCTTGATCGGGGTGCCGACCACGTCGCGCACGACGCGCATGCCCTTCTCCCAGACCGTGTGCAGGAGCTTGTCGCCGGGCAGCGGGCCCAGGTCGCGCAGCAGCACCACGGCCGGCAGGCCGAGCAGACCGACCGCACCGATCAGCGTGTTGCGCACCAACGGGCGACGGCCGATCCCGGACTCCGCCAACCCGGCGTCCAGCGCGGCCAGCGTGGCCTCGCGGTCCTCGGGGGAGGAAGCGGCCGGGTGACGCATCTCCATGATCTCGTGGTCGCCCATGAGCTTGCGCGCCCACTGGATGATGCCGATGCCGATCAGCAGCAGGGCACCGCCCAGGGTGACGCCCAGGGTCACGTGCGAGGCGCCCAGGCCCATGATCGTGTCGGTGGTCTCACCGATCTCGAACGTGAAGTAGCTGACCAGGAACAGGACGGCGCAGACCATCGACAGCACGAACATCGCTGCCACCTGGCGCTCGGCGCGCTTCTCGGCCGCCGGGTCCACGTCGGTGGGACGCCACTGGTGCTCCGGGAGACCCGGGTTCGCGATCGGGTCGTCGGCCACCGTGGCCGGCAGGTGCTCGGGGGAGTCGCTCACGCGGCCACCTTCTTCTTCGTCGAACGGGTCGTGTGAGCGGCGATCCAGACGGCGAAGCCGACCAGGGAGCCGATGCCGATCAGCCAGGCCCAGAGGCCGTCGCTGACCGGGCCGAGGCCGCCGAGGCCGAAGCCGCCGTAGCCCGGCTGGTCCTCGAGGGCACCGAGGTAGGCGATGACGTCGCGCTTCTCCTCCGGCGAGAGGTTGCCGTTGGAGAAGCTGTCCATGGCCTGCGGGCCGGTCAGCATGGCCTCGTAGATGTACTTGGGCTCGACACCACGGATCTTCGGCGCGTAACCGCCGCGGGGCATGGCGCCGCCGGAGCCCTCGAAGTTGTGGCAGGCGGTGCAGTTGGTCAGGAAGATCTGGCCACCGCGGACGACCGCCTCCTGGCGCTCCTCCTCGGAGAGACCCTCGATGCTGTAGTCGTCCTTGGTCGGGATCGCCGGGCCGGGGCCGAGCGAGGCCACGAACGCAGCGAGCTGGGCGGTCTCCTCCTCGGTGTAGGCCACGGCCTTGCGGGGGGCCTGCACGCCGGGCTGCGCCATCGGCATGCGACCCGTGCCCACCTGGAAGTCGACGGCTGCGGCGCCGACGCCCACCAGCGGGGGACCGATCTGGTTGCCGTTCTGGGTCCGGATGCCCTCGCCGTTCTGCCCGTGGCAGAAGGAGCAGCCGACGAGGAACAGCTCACGGCCCTTGGCCACCTGGGCGGCGTCCGACTCGGCCTGCTCGGCCTGGGCGGGGGCGAAGGCGGTGTACAGGGTGCCGGTGAACAGCAGCCCGAGGAGCAGCACCATCAGCCCGGCGAGCGGTCCGCGGCGGTGCCGGGAGAGTCGACCTGCGGATCGGTTCAGGAGACGCACATTGAGTCCTTGCTGGGAGTCCTGGCGGAACTGGGAGCGGGCTACTTGATGAGGTAGATCATGGCGAACAGGCCGATCCACACCACGTCGACGAAGTGCCAGTAGTACGACACGACGATGGCGCTGACCGCCTGCTCGTGGGTGAAGCGTCGTGCCAGGTAGGTGCGTCCGAGGACGAACAGGAAGGCGATCAGACCGCCGGTCACGTGCAGACCGTGGAAGCCGGTGGTGAGGTAGAACATCGAGCCGTAGGCCGAGTCCTGCATGGTCATGCCCTGGTGCACGAGCTCGACGTACTCGGTGGCCTGGCCGCCGATGAAGATCGCGCCCATCACGTAGGTGAGCACGAACCACTCGCGCAGGCCCCAGCCCTTGACCTGGAACAGGGAGCCGGTGCGACCCACCTGACCGCGCTCGGCAGCGAAGACGCCGAGCTGGCAGGTGAGCGAGGACAGCACGAGGATCGTGGTGTTCGCAGCCGCGAAGGGGACGTTGAGCATCTCGGTGTTGGACGCCCACAGATCCGGGCTGACCGCCCTGATCGTGAAGTACGAGGCAAAGAGCGCGGCGAAGAACATCAGCTCACTGGAGAGCCAGATGATCGTGCCCACGCTGACCATGCTCGGACGGTCGTGGTGCCCGTGCAGACGGGATGCCGGAATCGCAGTTGCTGTCGCCACGCAGCCATTATGTCGTGGCCGGAGACGGAGGGCACCCCGACCCCCTCGTTTTCGACGTCATATTGTTCACACTGTGCTGGGCCCTTCCCTCAACCTCCTCGCGGAGCCGCTGCCCACCCTGCCCAGGTTCACTCTCGGCAGGGTGTTCACCGACTGGTCGCTGGAGCCGTTGCCCTTCGTGATCACGGTCTGGGCGGTCGGTCTCTACCTGCTCGGAGTGGCCGTGCTGCACCGCCGGGGCGACGCCTGGCCGATCGGCCGGACGCTGTCGTTCGTGGTGGTCGGCATGGGTGCCTTCGCGCTCGCTACCATGTCCGGCCTCGGCGCCTACGACCGCACCCTGCTGAGCGTGCACATGGTCCAGCACATGGTGCTCTCGATGCTGGTCCCGCTCGCCCTCGCGCTCGGGGCCCCGGTCACCCTGGCGTTGCGGACCCTGCCGGCCGGCCCGCGCCGGCAGCTCCTGCGGCTGCTGCACTCGCGCCTGGCCCGGGTGCTCTCGTTCCCACCGCTCGTCTTCGGCCTCTACGTCATCTCGCCCTGGCTGCTCTACTTCACCGCCTGGTACGACGCCTCGCTGCAGTCGGTGTTCGTGCACGAGATGATGCACGTGCACCTGGTCCTGGTCGGCACGCTCTTCTTCTGGCCGCTGATGGGGATCGACCCGGTGCCCGGACGGGTGGGTTATCCGTTCCGGGTGCTGATCGTGGTGCTGACCCTGCCGTTCCACGCGTTCCTCGGCGTGACGATCATGGACCAGTCGACCCTGATCGGCGGAGACTGGTACCCGGCACTGAGCGAGGGACCGATGGGTGCCTGGCTGCCCGACCCGATGGACGACCAGCACCTGGCCGGGGGAATCCTCTGGGGCTCCGGCGACCTGATCGGACTGGTCTTCTTCGGAGTCCTCTTCACCCAGTGGGTGCGTTCCTCGCTGCGCGAGGCGGCCCGTGAGGATCGGCGACTCGATCTGATGGAGGCGCGCCAGCGCGCTGCCGACGGTGAGCGGTAGCATCGCGGCCGTGAGTGACTCGACCGCATCGAAGACCGCAAACCTGCAGGTGCTCGTCTACAGCGACGACGTCAACACCCGGCAGCAGGTGATCCTGGCGCTGGGCCGACGGCCGCACCCGGACCTGCCCGAGCTGGAGTACGTCGAGGTAGCGACCGAGCCCGTGGTGATCCAGCACATGGACAGCGGGCGGATCGACCTCGCGATCCTCGACGGGGAGGCCGTGCCCGCCGGTGGCCTGGGCATCGCCAAGCAGCTCAAGGACGAGATCTTCCAGTGCCCGCCGCTGCTGGTGCTGACGGGTCGGCCGCAGGACGCCTGGCTGGCGACCTGGTCGCGCGCGGACGCGGCGGTGCCCCACCCGCTCGACCCGATCCAGCTCGCCGAGTCCGTGGTCTCCCTGCTGCGCGCACGCGTGCCTGCCACCACCTGATGGCTCCGACCTGGGCCGACGTTCTCGGCTCGCTCGTGGCGCGCCGCGACCTCACCGGGGAGCAGGCAGCCTGGGCGATGGGACAGATCCTGGGCGGCGAGGCCAGCCCGGCCCAGATCGCCGGCTTCGCGGTCGCCCTGCGGGCCAAGGGCGAGACCATCGACGAAGTCTCCGGCCTGGTCGAGGCGATGTACGCGGTCGCCACGCCGATCGACGTCCCCGGCCGGCTGCTCGACGTGGTGGGCACCGGCGGGGACCGCTCCATGTCGGTGAACATCTCCACCATGTCCGCCATCGTCGCGGCCGGAGCCGGTGCCCGGGTGGTCAAGCACGGCAACCGGTCCGCCTCCTCGACCTCGGGCTCCGCCGACGTGCTCGAGACCCTGGGCATCCGCCTCGACCTCGCCGCGGCCCGGGTGGCCGAGGTCGCCGTCGAGGCCGGCATCACCTTCTGCTTCGCGGCTGCCTTCCACCCGGCCATGCGCCACGCCGCCGTACCGCGCCGTGAGCTGGGCATCGCCACCACGTTCAACGTCCTCGGTCCGCTGGCCAACCCGGCGCGGCCGGGCGCCCAGGCGATCGGCTGCGCCGATGCCCGGATGGCGCCGGTGATGGCCGGCGTCTTCGCGCGGCGCGGTGTCGATGCCTGGGTCTTCCGCGGCGACGACGGGCTCGACGAGATCACCACCACGACCACGTCCTCACTGTGGACGGTCCACGACGGTCAGGTGCGCACCGCCACCCTCGACCCCCGCGAATACGGGTTCGGGCTCAGCGGCGTCGAGGCGCTGCGCGGCGGGGACGCCGCCCACAACGCCGCCGTCGTGCGCCGGGTGCTCCAGGGGGAGTCGGGGCCGGTGCGGGACGCCGTCCTGCTCAACGCCGGCGCCGCTCTCGCCGTGCACGACGAGCCGACGCGCGCGCCCGGCGAGGCACTGGCGGCCGGCATCGAACGGGCGCGGGCGTCGATCGACACCGGGGCTGCGGCGGCAGTCCTGGAGAAGTGGATCGCTGCCTCCGCCGCCTGACCGGCCCGCCGGGGGTGTCAGCGAGCCACGCCCGGAGCCCCCAGCAGTTCGACCTCCGCGGAGCGGTGCAGCACCTGCCATCCCTCGGAACGGACGAGGGCGTGGGCCAGCGGTGTCTCCGGGTCCAGGACGGCGTACCGCGCACCGGTCTCGGCGACCAGGTCCCGCCAGCCCGGCTCGAGGGTCAGGATCCGGGCGTTGCGGCGCAGCTCCGGGATCGTGAAGGTGTCGCCGTAGCCGTGCATGACGAGGTCCAGTTGCGGGAAGCGCCACATCAGGTAGCCGCCGGAGACCGTCTCGTTGAGCACCGGCGTCCCGGCCGGCAGCGAGCCCAGGGCCGGGTCCATCCAGTCGGGCTGGCCGGGAGGGTCGGCGGAGGTGTGCGGGACCAGGAAGGCGAGCAGCAGCAGACTCCCCGCGAACGACGTCCCGACGACCGCCTGCTCGCCGCGACCGGGCGGTCGACGAACGGGAAGCTGCTGCTGGAGCGCGGCAGCCGTCAGGGGGGCGATCAGCAGGGCCGCGAGCGGCAGCGTCCTGGCCGAGTACGCCGCCAGGGCCAGCGCCAGCAGGATCCACAGGATCCGGCCGGCTGGCGTGCGCGGCCCCCTCAGCTCGCTGGCGAGCAGGGCGGCGAACAGGACCGCGAATCCGAGCCCCGCGGGGGTGAGGAGGCTCGGCGGACCCCACTCGACGAAGAACTCCCGGCGTGACCCCACGCCCACCACGGCGCCGACCAGCCCCGGGCCCACCGGGGTGAGGAAGGCCGCGGCTGCCGAGAGGAGGGGGACCGCTGCGTGCGCCGCCAGCCTGCGGCGGGGGAGTCCGCCGTCGAGGGCCATCCCGAGCACCGCGCAGCCGCCGATCACCAACGCCAAGGGCCACATCCCGTGCAGCATCGCCCAGAGCCAGGTCGCCGGCACCAGCCACCAGCGCACCCGGTGGTCGTCCTGGGCGCGCAGCCAGGCGGACACGACGACCACGCTGAGCACGAAGCTGAGCACCTGCGGGCGCATGCCCAGCGCCGGGCCGCAGGCGATCAGGGCCAGTGCTGTCACGGGGACTGCGGCGATGGGGTCGGCTCGGCGACGCGTGGCGACGTACAGCGCGAAGGTGAGCGCGAGCAGCAGCAGGCCGGACAGCCAGGCGACTCCCGGCAGCCCGAAGGTCCTTTCGCCTGCTGCCATGACGACCTGGCTGAGCCACTGGGTGGGGCGCCAGTCCGCGGTAGCGAAGCTGCTCACGCTGCCGGGGTCGCTCGGGGACCAGCCCGCGAGGAACTCGCGGCCGAAGCGCAGGTGGAAGTAGGTGTCCGGATTCGGCAGCGGCACGGCCGTGCGTCGCACCAGGGCCAGCAAAATGCCGACGAGGAGGAGCAGCGGGAGCGCGAGCCGCAGCCGGGGGGTCCCGGCGTCGAAGGCGCGCTGCCCGCTCATCGGTCAGTCGACGGCGAGCTCGTAGGAGTCGCCGTGGCGGCTGAAGCCGAGTTGGCCGTAGTAGGCGCCGAGCATCTTCGGGGGTGTGATGACCGTGGAGAACCCGTGGTCGCTGAGCAGTCCGCTGCGCCGCCAGACGAACTCGCCGGGGGAGAAGTCCCGATAACGCGGGGTCACGTAGTCGAGGAGAACGCGGGCGACGTCGCCGTCACGGTGCAGGAGCACCACCCCGACGGTCTCGTCGCCGCGCAGGACGAGGAACGCGAGCCCGCGCTCGTCGGTGGGGTCCCAGAGGAAGTCGGGCTGGAAGCGCAGGATGTCGGCGCCGTGGACGCGGAGCAGGTGGCGCAGGTACTCGTCGGCCGGACCCACCTCGATCACCTCGAACGCCGCCTCGTCGTGGCGCTGGCTGGTGAGTTTGACGATGAACCAGATGTTGATCAACGCCAGGACGAGGTTCATGCCGACCATCGGCCAGATCAGCAGCAGCGCGTTGAAGACGAGCAGAATCAGGCAGGCGATCAGGTTGAGCACGCGGAAGCGGAGCACGCGCGCCTGCAGCAACGAGAAGACCAGCAGGGCGCTGCCGCCCCAGCCGAGGATGTCGAGCCAGTGGGCCTCCAGCCAGGACATCGTTCTCAGTCCAGGCCGAGGGAGAAGGCGGACTCCAGGTCGTGGCGAGAGTAGGCACGGAAGGCGATGTGCGTCTCGGTCGAGGTGACGCCGGGCACCTTGTTGAGCCGGTCCGCCACCACCGAGGCGACGTCGTCGTGGTCGCGGACGCGGACCAGCGCGATCAGGTCGATCTGACCGGTCACCGAGTACACCTCGCTGATGCCGTCGAGGGCGGCGATCGCTTCCGCGACCTCGGGGATCCGGGCGACGTCGGCCTTGACGAACACGATGGCGGTGATCATGGGCCTGACCCTAACGAACCGGCTGGTGCACGGGCGAAAGGTCGCGACGCTCGCCGAAGGGGACCAGCGACAACCGGGACTGGTGCACCGCGTCGTGCAGGGCGAGGTGCCGGGTCGCGCCGGCGACCGGGCAGGTCCACTCGCCGACCACGTCCACCAGTCGCAGCCCCGGGGACTCCAGCCAGCGCAGCACCTTCTCGGACTCCTCGGCAGTGGCCGCGGGCACCGGCCCGGGCGCGGTCGTGACGGTCTCAGCACTGGCCCGCAGCTCGCTGACGAACTGTCGGGCGTCCGCGCCGGGCGGGATGACCCCTGCTGCGGCCAGGCGGCCGAAGCGGACGACGTGCACGGCCCAGCGGCCGTCGTCCTCCTTGCGGGTGGCGACGACCTCCGGGCACCGGGTCAGCGCAGAGAGGCGCTGGGTCCGGTGCGCGGCACGGATGAACGCGGCGAGCCGGTCACGGTGCTGGCCGGCCTCCTCGAACCGCTCGTCCTCGGCCAGCGACGCCATCCGGGTGTTGATCGCCTCCACGACCTCGTCGGGGCGGTGCAGCAGGCTCTCGCGCAGACGCTGGACGAGAGCGGCGTACGTCGTCTCGTCGACGCTGCCGTCGCAGGGGGCCAGGCAGCGATCCATCTCGGCGAGCACGCAGGCCGCTCGGGAGGGCTGGCGGGCCAGCCGCTCGGAGCACTGGCGGACCGGGAACGTGTCGTGCAGCGCGGCGAGCGCCTTCTCGGCCGCCTTGCGCGAGGAGAAGGGGCCCAGGTAGTCGGCGTCGTCGGCCAGCACCCGGCGGACCAGGGAGAGCCGCGGCCAGGTCTCCCGGGTCAGTTTGACGAAGTGCACCTTCTCTGGGAAGCGGGAGCGGCGGTTGTAGCGCGGCTTGTGCTCGGCGATCAGCCGGAGCTCGCGCACCTCGGCCTCCAGGGCGGTCGCGCACTCGATGCCGGTGACCGTGCTCGAGATTCCCACCATCTCGCCCATCCGGGAGCGGGTCTCGGAGGCGGTGAAGTAGGAGCGGACCCGGGCCCGCAGGTCGCGGGAGGTGCCGACGTAGAGGACCCGCGAGCGGTCGTCGCGGAACAGGTAGACACCCGGAGCGTGGGGGAGTGACTCGGCGAGGTGGCGCTTCTTGCGCTGGGCGGTGCTGACCCGCGACGAGAAGGTCTGCAGCTCCTCGAGGGTGTGCACCCCCAGGTCGCCGAGGCGCTCCATCAGGCCGTGCAGGACGTCCACGGTGGCACGCGCGTCGGACAGGGCCCGGTGGTTGGGGGTGGTGGTGGAGTTGAAGACCCGCGCGAGGGAGGAGAGCTTGCAGTTCGGGGCGTCGTCGCGGGTGATCACCCGGCGGGCCAGCTTGGCGGTGTCGAGGACTTCGAAGCGGGGCCAGGCCCGGTCCTGCCGGGCGGCGAAGTGCTTGAGGAAGCCCACGTCGAACGGCGCGTTGTGGGCGACCAGGACGCACCCGGCGGCGAACTCGAGGAAGGCGGGCAGGGCGGACTCGATCCCGGGGGCGTCGCGGACCATGGAGTTGCTGATGCCGGTCAGGACCGCGATGAAGGCCGGGATCTCGCTGTGCGGGTTGACCAGGGTCTGGAACTCGCCCAGCACCTCGCCCCCGCGCACCTTCACCGCGCCGATCTCGGTGATCATCGAGCCACCTTCGGCGGAGCCCCCGGTGGTCTCGAGGTCGACGACGCAGAAGGTGATGTCGCGCAGGGGTCGACCCAGCTCGTCGAAACTGCGTTGCGTCTCCCACGGGGAGCTCGCACCCTGGCCGGCCCTGCTCATGACGACGACGCTAGGCGCGGCCACCGACAATCCGGGGCCGACGCGCGGACTAGGGTGGGGGCCGCCCGACCGTGGAAGGAATTGAGCGTGAGCACCCTGATCCCTGATGCCAGCCAGCGCTGGCGCTGCGCGGGATGCGGCAACCTCACCCGGTTCGACGTCGTCAGGACCGCCCGGACCGCGGAGTTCTGGCACTTCGACCTGGCCGGCGGGCATGCGGTCGAGGAGAGCGTGGTCGAGGACCAGGTCGTGGAGAGCGTGACCTGCCGCTGGTGCGGGCGAGCCGACGCGATCGAGCTGGTCGTCCGGCCCGCCGCGACCGAGCCGGACGGCAGGTAGGCCGACACGCCGCGACACGCCCGACACGCCGGGATTCGGCCGCCCCGCCGCGGACTGTCGGTGGTCGCTGGGAGCGTCGCGAACATGACGAGAATCGACTGCGACACCTGTGTGGTGCGGGGCCTGTCCTGCCACGACTGCGTGGTGACCGTGCTCCTGGGCCCGCCGCCCGAGCTGCTCACCATCGACGACGACGAGCGCCGAGCGCTCGACGTCCTGGCCGAGGGAGGGCTGGTGCCCCCGCTGCGGCTGATCCAGCCGATGCCGGGGCGCGAGGTGGAGTCGGCCTGACCAGACCGGGTGTGACAAGTGGGGCTGGTGTGACGCGGTACGCCCTGCGTGTCGCCGGGTGGGCGAAAACACGCCACGACACCGTTGCGGGGGTTTGGCGAGCCACGGCTCGAGACCTATCCTGAGTCGCTCAGGTGCTCGTGGGAGTGGGCCAGTCCAGGTCCGCGCGAGCACCGCGCTGAGTCCCGGTCGTCGTCGACGACTCGGGCGCGCGTCAGACTCACAAGGGAGACCGTCCCGCTCGTGCTCAACGGCCGGAACCGACTCATCACCGCCCTCTCTGCTCTCGCGCTGGCGACCGTCGTGGGTCTCGTGCCCACCACGTCCGCGCAGGCCGAGCCCCGGATCGACGACGTGAAGACGCGCGTCGACCGGCTCTACCACGAGGCCGAGCAGGCCTCCGAGCGCTTCAACGACGCTCGCATCGAGCTCGCGGAGCTGCGCAGCGACCTGTCGAGCCTGAAGGCCGACCAGACCCGTCAGGACGAGCGCCTCCAGCGTGTCCGGGCGCAGGTGCAGGAGTCGATCCTGCGGCAGTACGAGGGCCGGAACCTCTCGGTGGTCGGCCAGGTCGTCGTCTCCGAGGACCCCGGTGCCTTCCTGGCCGAGCTCTCGACGATGTCGGCGTTCAACGACGTCCAGTCCCAGCTCCTCGGCGAGTTCTCCACCGAGCGCAAGGCGCTCCAGATCCGCCGTGAGGCGACCGAGAAGCGCGCCGACCAGGTGGCGGCCACCGAGCGTCGTCTGGCGGCCGAGCAGAAGACCATCGAGGACAAGCTGGCCGAGGCCAAGTCGCTGCTCAGCAGGCTCGAGGCCGAGGAGCGCGAGGCGATGGTCTCCCGCGACTCCGCGCGGGTCCCCACCGACGTCCCCGTCTCCGGCCGTGCCGCCGCGGCTGTCCGCTACGCGATGGCCCAGGTCGGGAAGTCCTACGTGTACGGCGCCGCCGGCCCGAACTCCTTCGACTGCTCGGGCCTGACGATGATGGCCTGGGCCCAGGCGGGCGTCTCCCTGCCGCACTCCTCGGGTGCCCAGTACAGCTCGGGTCCGCGCATCGCGGCCAGCGACCTGCGCCCCGGTGACCTCGTCTTCTACTACAGCCCGATCAGCCACGTCGGCATGTACATCGGCAACGGCATGATCGTCGACGCGGCCAACCCCCGCTCCGGGGTTCGCGTGACCGGGCTCTACTCGATGCCGTACGTCGGCGCGGTCCGTCCTGGCTGACCGACCGACCTCGAAGGCCGGCCGTCCACGGTGGTGGGTGGCCGGCCTTTCGTTGTCCCTGCTGCTCGTCGTCGGTCTGGTGGCCTGGCGGGTCCTGGACACCGGGCCCTACGTCGCGCCCCGGCCCGCCGACCTCGCCCCGCGGTCCCAGCCGGCGCTGGCGGCGCAGACCCTGCAGCGGCTGGAGCAGGCCGTACGCCGCGGTGATCCACGAGCCGCACGCGAGCTCGCCCCGGCGTCGAACCCCGCCGCCGGCGAGCTCCTCGCCTCGATCGCCAGTAACGCCCGCGCCCTGCGGGTGCGCAACTTCGCCCTGCGTTACGTCGACGAGACCGGCGGCGTGGAGCCCGACGGATCCTGGTCGGCCTCCGTCGACGTCCGCTGGCAGTTCGCCCGCTTCGACCCGGTGCCCGCCCGGGCGGAGGTCCAGGTGAGCTTCGAGGCACCGGAGAGTCCCGACGGTGAGGCGACGATCGCCGAGGTCGGAGGGGGCGACCTGCGCACCCCGGTCTGGCTCAGCGGACCGGTGCAGGTGCGCCGGGGTCCCACCACGCTCGTGGTGGCGGCCACCTCCGCCTCGACGGCCGACGCCTACGCCCGACGGGCTCGCGCGGCGGTCCCGGACGTCCGACAGGTGCTCGCAGACTGGCAGCCGCTGCTCGTCGTCGAGGTGCCGGCGTCGGCTGCGGGCCTCGACCGGGCCCTCGACGCGGCCCCGGGGGAGTACGCCGGTGTCGCTGCCGTGACCACCACCGTGGACGGCTCGCTCGCCAGCGATGCGCCGGTCCACGTCTTCGTGAACCCGGAGGTCTTCGGCCGGCTCCAGCGACGTGGCGCGCAGGTGGTGATGAGCCACGAGGCCGCGCACGTCGCCACCGAGGCGGCCCTGAGCACGCTGCCGCTGTGGCTGGTCGAGGGGTTCGCCGACTACATCGCCCTGCGCGACGTGGACCTGCCGCTGAGCACCACGGCAGGCCAGATCATTCGCCAGGTGCGACGCGACGGCGTCCCGGCGGCTCTGCCCGGAGCAGCCGAGTTCGACACCACGACCACGCACCTGGGGGCCGCCTACGAGGCCGCCTGGCTCGCCTGCCGTCTGCTCGCCGAGCTCGGCGGCGAGGAGGCCCTGGTGCGGCTCTACGCGGAGGTCGACGCCGGGCGTCCGTTGGCGGGGGCCCTGCGGGAGATCTTCGGGCTCGGGCCGGCGGAGCTGACCCGTCGATGGCAGGCCACGCTGTCAGACTTGGCGGCGTGACCCACCCCGACCGGCGCACCGCCGTACTCCTGAGCCTGGGCAGCGCCCTGGTCCTGGCGGTGCTGGCGCTGTGGTGGGTGCCGTGGCAGCCCGTACCGGGCGGTGTGCCTGCCCCGGCCGCGCCGGGGTCGCTGCTGAGCGCCGACGAGATCGAGCAGGCCGAGGAGTTCTCCCGGGCAGTCCGTCGGTGGAGCTGGGCCTCGTTGCTGCTGTCCCTGGCCGTGACGGGCTGGCTCGGGTTCGGTGCCGTGGGTCGCCGCCTCGTGGACCGAACGCGTGGCCCCTGGTGGTGGCGTGTCCTGCTCGCCGTTGCCGGGGTGCTGCTGGCGGTCCGCCTGGTCACGCTGCCGCTGTCGGTGCTGCACCGCCGCGAGCTGCTCGCCTACGGGCTCAGCGAGCAGGCGTGGACGGGCTTCGCCCGGGACCTGGCCCTCGCCCAGCTGGTGGCGACCGCGACGACCGGGCTGGCGCTGGTGGTGCTGGTGGGGTGTGCCCGACGGTGGCGGCGGGCGTGGCCCGCCGTGGCCGGCTTCGGCCTGGGCGTGCTGGTGCTGCTCGGATCGTTCGTCTACCCGGTGGTCGTGGAGCCGCTCTTCAACGAGTTCACGCCACTGCCCGCAGGTCAGCTGCGCACCGAGATCCTGGAGCTGGCCGACCGCGAGCAGGTGCAGGTCGAGGACGTCCTCGTCGCGGACGCCTCGCGCCGTACGACGACGCTCAACGCCTACGTGTCGGGCTGGGGGAGTACCCGGCGAGTCGTGGTCTACGACACGCTCGTCGACGGCCTGGCGCGCGACCAGACGCTCTCGGTGGTGGCCCACGAGCTCGCCCATGCCCGGCACCGGGACGTGGTCGTCGGAACGGTCCTCGGCGCCCTGGGGGCGGGTCTCGCCGTGGGCCTGCTGGCACTCGTGGTGGGGTGGCGGTCCGGCGGCAGGGGAGCGGGACGGGGGCTCTCGGTGGCGGACCCGGCCGTGGTGCCGCTCGTGCTGGCGCTGCTGTCCTTCGGCACCCTGCTCGCCGGCCCGGTGCAGAACGGCGTCAGTCGGCAGATCGAGATGCGGGCGGACGTCGACGCGCTGGAGGCCACCGGCGACCCGGACGCCTTCATCTCGATGCAGCGGGTGCTCTCGGTGCGCTCACTGGCGGATCCGACGCCGCCGGCCTGGATGCAGATCTGGTTCGGCAGCCACCCGACGGCGCTGACCCGGGTGGCCATCGCTGAGCTCCTGCGCCCCGACCTGGAGCGTCCGGCCCCCGACCCGACGGTGCCGGA
>NZ_JBFIKK010000082.1:0-15384 GCF_041600255.1 Nocardioides sp.
ATGCACATCGACCCGGCCCGCTCACGCACGATCGTGACCGCGGCCCGGGTGGCGGACTCGCTCGAGCGTCTGATCGCGCTGCCGCCCGAGGAGGCCGAGACCAAGCTGCGTTCGCTGCCCGGGATCGGGGTGTGGACCTGTGCCGAGGTCCGGCAGCGGGCCTTCGGCGATGCCGACGCGGTCAGCTTCGGCGACTACCACGTGGCCAAGGACGTCGGCTGGGCCCTGACCGGGACGCCGTTCGACGACGCGGAGCTGGAGGCCTACCTGGAGCCGTGGCGTCCGCACCGCGGGCGGGTGCCCGCCCTGGTCGGGATGGCCGGGTTGCACCGGCCGCGGCACGGGGCCCGGATGTCGCCGCGCACCCACCTGCCCGCCAAGGTGACCCGTCACTAGTGGTTGCGCGTCAGAGGGTCAAGCCCTCGGCCAACCGGGCCGACAGGGCCGCGCGCACCATGTCGTCGTACCCCATCGGCTCGAAGGGAACGACCTCACGAATGGAGGTCTCGGTCACCACGACCTCGGTCTCCATCGACGCAATCAGGTTCCGGGCGGTGGCGGCGTCGACGTCGGTGATCAGGGACAGCCCGAAGCTGGCGAAGTCCGCAGCCAGACCTGTGGACCCCAGACCCTTCACCGCCGGCATGGCCACCACCGGCACGTCCCGACCGTGCTGGACCTCGGAGGCACGCCGGAGCATCTGCTCGTAGGTCAGTACGTCGGGTCCGCCGACGTCGAAGCTGCGCCCGAGTGCGTCGGGGTGGTCGAGAACCCCGACCAGGTAGCGGATCACGTCGCTCAGCCCGATCGGTTGCGTCCGGGTGGAGACCCAGCCGGGGGCGACCATCAGCGGCATCGCCTTGATCAGTTGACGGGTGATCTCCCACGAGACGCCGAGGTGACCGACCACGACGGCGGCGCGCAGGGCTGTGACGGGAACGCCGTCGGAGGCGAGCAGCTTCTCCACCTCGCGTCGCGATCGCAGGTGCGGCGACAGGTCGGCCCCGTCGCCGCTCTCCACTCCGAGCCCGCCCAGGTAGATGATCTGGCGTACGCCGGCGTCGGCCGCGGCGCGACTGAACGCTCGGGCGGCCTTCGCGTCCTGGGCCTCGAAGTCGTCGGAGTCGAGGGAGTGCACCAGGTAGTAGGCGACGTCCACCCCAGCCAGGGCTTCGGCCAGGCCGTCGTCGGCGAACACGTCGCCGGCGACCGGGCTGCCGGCGCCGCTGTAGTCGTCCGGGCGACGGGTCATGGCGCGGACGTCGTGGCCTTCGTCGACCAGAGCCCGAGCCAGGTGGGAGCCGATGAAGCCCGAGGCCCCGGTGACCAGTACCGAGAGCGTCATGCTGCGGCCCTTCTCTCAATCTCGACGACGGCGACGATCCCCTCCGTGCCCGATCCCGGGACGACCATGCGGCGCCGTCTCAGAGCAGCGGGCGCAGGGGGGCCAGGACGTACTCGGTGAACTTCCGGTGCAGGTCGCGGGCGGCCCACTCCGTGCTGGTCAGCTCGAGGCAGTTGGACTCGTCCACGGCGTGGATCTCCTCGAGGTTCTTGGCGAGCTGTTCGTCGATGATCTCGACGTTGATCTCGTAGTTCCCCTGCAGGCTGAGCCGGTCGACGTTGGCCGTGCCGACGGTGGACCAGGTGCCGTCGATGGTGGAGGTCTTGGCGTGCACCATCGCGTCGCGGTACCGGAAGATCCGCACCCCGGCGGCCAGGAGCTGGGAGTAGTAGCCACGCGAGATCCAGTCGGCCACGATGTGGTTCGACTTGTGCGGCAGCAGGAGACGTACGTCGACCCCGCGGCGCGCGGCGTCCTTGATGGCGTCCACGAAGTCCTGGTCGGGGATGAAGTAGGCGTGGGTCATCCAGATGTTGCGGCTGGCCCGGTTGATCGCCTCGAGGTACATCGATCGGATCGGGAACATCCACAGCCGCGGCACGTTGCGGTGGAAGCGGATCTTCGGCTCCCAGGTCGAGGCTGTCTCCAGGAGCAAGGGCCGCTGGCTGCCGCGGATCAGGCGACGGCGGTTCAGGTTCCAGAAGTCGGCGAAGGCTCGTTTGAGGTCCCAGACGCCGGGGCCGGTGATGCGGACGTGCGTGTCGCGCCACTCGGTCTCGTACGGGCTGCCGATGTTGTAGCCGCCGACGAAGCCGACCTCGTTGTCGACGACGAGGATCTTGCGGTGGTCGCGGCCGTAGCGGCGCAGGTCGAGGAAGCGCCAGCCGGCCGAGTAGACGGGGTAGCGCAGCACCTTCATGGTGTCGGGGAAGCGCTTGAAGCCGGGCTTGACGACGAGGTTGGCGAAGCCGTCGTAGATGCAGTGCACGTCGACGCCCCGGTCCGCGGCGGCGGCGAGCGCTGCCTTGAACCGCTCGCCGATCTCGTCGCCCTTCCAGATGTAGGTCTCGAAGAGGATCTGCTTCTGCGCGCCCTCGATCGCGGCCAGCATGTCGTCGTACAGGTCGCGACCGAAGGTGTAGGTGGTGACCGTGCCCTCCCCGATGCTCACGGTGCGTGGGGGAGTGACCGGGAACGGTTGGGGTTTCTTGCCCCGACGGCGGTAGGAGTCCACGAGCGTCATCGCGAAGGCGAGGGCGAACTGCGCGCCCACGATGCCGATGACGGTACGTCGCAGGGCGCGCATCAACCTCTCGGTCGCAGAACGGCGTCGTCGGCTCACGCGGTCAATCTAGCCACACGTGGTCCAGGACCGGGGATCGAGAGCCGAGGAGTTCGTCCTCAGGCGGCCAGCACCAGGCGGGCGAAGTAGAGCTCCAGTCGGGTCGTGGTTCGGTGCGAGGTGCCCGGCAGCGGGGGAGCGGTCGAGTCGTAGGTGTGCCCGGTCGGCGTGGTGATCCGGACCGTGTGCCGGATGCCGGAGCGTGGCCGGGCCCGCCAGCCGACGGCATCCTTCGCGTAGTTGCAGGCTTCGCAGAGTCCTTGGCCGTTGGCAGCGGAGGTCGGGCCTGCGTCGGCACGGCGTACGACGTGGTCGTCGTGCCGGATCGGGGCGTCGCACCAGGGTGTGCGGCAGCTGCGGTCGCGGACCCGGAGCCAGTGGTGGAGGCCCGCCGGGAAGCGTTGGGCGCGGCTGTCCATCGCGATGAGATCCCCGGTGGTCGGCGCGGTGTAGACGCGGCGCAGCCAGGCGAGACGGGAGTCTGTCGCCGCGCTGACGAGGGCGCGGGCCCACTCGGCCGGGACGATGCCGTACCCGATCAGCTCGGCCGGCTCGCTGTCCCCGGCCAGCAGTGACCGGTCGGTCATCACCAGGTCGATCGAGACGGGGACGGGCTCGGTGGCGGGGCGCCCGGTCACCCGCTCGACCAGGGTGTCGGCCATGACCTGCCCGCGGCTGCGGAGGTCGCCCGCGCTGCGAGCGGAGTCGGCGGCCTTGCTGAGGGCGGCGAAGATCGCGACGCCCTGCGTCACCGGAAGCAGCCCGGTCAGGTAGCTCATCGTGTCGGGGGCGGGCCGGATCGTGACCGTTCGCTCGGCCTCCGCCCGGGCTCGGCGTCGAACGACGGACGCTGCGTCGAGGGAGGCGGCCAGGCGCTGGATCTCGCCGATGAGCTCACGGTCGCCCATCTGCTCCAGTCGGTCGCGGTCGCCGGCGATCGCTCGATCGATGGTCTGCCGGTCCTCCACGGTGAGGCAGGCGGTCTCCCGCACCAGCAGGGTGGCGCGCCACTCGCTGAGGACGCCGCTGGTCATCGCGGCGAGCGTGCACGGCATCTCGACGGTGAGGACCGTGGCGAGGCCGAGCTTCACGGCGGCCTGGTGCGGGCTCAGCCGCCGGGCGAGCCCGACCTGACCGGCGATCCCGGCGCCCTGTTTGTCGGCCCGGACGCCGACCTGTTCCCGCTGTGTCCGGATGGAGGTGTCCAGTGCGGCGGTCTCGCGAGCCTGAGCGGCGCAGAGCGCATTCTTGAGGTCCTCCATCGCGCGAATCCGGTCGATGCGTTCAGCATCCGGAGCGGGGGTCTCGAGGCGCGACAGCGCCACGGTGAGCGCCCTCAGGTCGGCGAGATGGGGGGAGTCGAACATGTGTTCGATTCTAGAGCGGTCCGCCGACAGTCGCCAGAGGCAGATGGAGAGCTGTGGACAAACCTCTGCTCACCTTCATCGTCCTCGTACCCGCTCCACCCGCACGAAATCCGGACTGTCGGTGCCCGCCCGTACGCTGGTCCCATGCGACCAGTGACCGATCTCGAGCGCCGGGTGGCCCCTTTCAAGGTGGTCTCCGACTACGAGCCCTCCGGCGACCAGCCGGCCGCGATCGCGGAGATCGCCAAGCGGATCAACGCCGGAGAGAAGGACGTCGTCCTGCTCGGCGCCACGGGCACCGGCAAGACCGCGACGGTCGCCTGGGTCGCCGAGCAGGTCCAGCGGCCGCTGCTGGTGATGCAGCCCAACAAGACCCTCGCCGCCCAGTTCGCCAACGAGCTGCGCCAGCTCTTCCCGGACAACGCCATCGAGTACTTCGTCTCGTACTACGACTACTACCAGCCCGAGGCGTACGTCCCCCAGACCGACACCTACATCGAGAAGGACTCCTCGATCAACGAGGAGGTCGAGCGGCTGCGGCACTCGGCGACCAACTCACTGCTGACCCGACGCGACGTCATCGTGGTCTCCACGGTCTCCTGCATCTACGGCCTCGGCACCCCGCAGGAGTACGTCGACCGGATGCTGCGGCTCAAGGTCGGCGAGGAGCACGACCGCGACGCCATCCTGCGCCGCCTCGTCGAGATCCAGTACACCCGCAACGACATGGCCTTCACCCGCGGCACCTTCCGGGTCCGCGGCGACACCCTCGAGGTCTTCCCGGTCTACGAGGAGAACGCGGTCCGGATCGAGTTCTTCGGGGACGAGATCGAGCGCCTGATGACGCTGCACCCGCTGACCGGTGAGGTGGTCACCGAGGACCAGGAGCTCTACCTCTTCCCGGCCACCCACTACGTCGCCGGCCCGGAGCGGATGGAGCGGGCGATCAAGGGGATCGAGCTCGAGCTCGAGGAGCAGCTCGCGACCTTCGAGAAGCAGGGCAAGCTGCTCGAGGCCCAGCGCCTGCGAATGCGCACGACGTACGACGTCGAGATGATGCGTCAGGTCGGCTCCTGCTCCGGCATCGAGAACTACTCCATGCACATGGACGGACGCACCCGCGGCTCGGCACCCAACTGCCTGCTGGACTACTTCCCCGAGGACTTCCTCACGATCATCGACGAGTCCCACGTCGCCGTGCCCCAGATCGGCGGCATGTACGAGGGCGACATGTCCCGCAAGCGGAACCTGGTCGACCACGGATTCCGGCTGCCCAGTGCGATGGACAACCGTCCGCTGCGCTGGGAGGAGTTCCTCGAGCGGATCGGCCAGACGATCTACCTGTCCGCCACACCGGGCAACTACGAGCTCGACAAGACCGGCGGCGCGGAGAACGCCGTCCAGCAGATCATCCGCCCGACCGGCCTGATCGACCCCGAGGTCGTGATCAAGCCGACCAAGGGCCAGATCGACGACCTGATCCACGAGATCAAGGTGCGCACCGAGAAGGACGAGCGGATCCTGGTCACCACGCTGACCAAGAAGATGTCCGAGGACCTCACCGACTATCTCCTCGACGCCGGTGTGCGGACCCGCTATTTGCACTCCGAGGTCGACACGCTCAAGCGGATCGAGCTCCTGCGCGACCTACGGCTCGGCGACTACGACGTGCTGGTCGGCATCAACCTGCTGCGTGAGGGTCTCGACCTTCCGGAGGTGTCGCTGGTGGCGATCCTCGACGCGGACAAGGAGGGATTCCTGCGTTCAGACAAGTCGTTGATCCAGACGATCGGTCGAGCCGCGCGCAACGTCTCCGGCCAGGTGCACATGTACGCCGACAAGATCACGCCCTCGATGGAGAAGGCGATCGACGAGACCAACCGCCGCCGCGAGATCCAGATCGCCTACAACACCGCCCACGGCATCGACCCCACGCCGTTGCGCAAGAAGATCGCTGACATCACCGAGATGCTCGCACGTGAGGAGGAGAGCACCCAGGAACTGCTCGAGTCCTGGCAGCACCAGGACCCGAAGTCCCGCAAGGCGCCCGTGCCGGCGCTCTCGGCGAAGCACGCCGGTCAGCACGCGGCCGACCTCGCCGGGATGCCCAGCACCGAGCTCGCCCAGCTCATCCAGGAGCTCACCGACCAGATGAAGGGTGCGGCCGCCGAGCTGCACTTCGAGGTCGCGGCCCGGTTGCGCGACGAGATCTCCGGGCTGAAGAAGGAGCTGCGCCAGATGATGGAGGCCGGAGCTCGCTGACAGGTTTCGTGGCCGGGTGTGCTGGCTAGGGTGCTGACCATGACTGCGATCGATCTCGGCAGGCCCATTTCCGGCGACGTCATCGACCTGATCCTCGCCGATCACCGACTGTTCGAGTCCCTCCTGCGCGACCTGCGCGACCGCTCCTCCGACCGCGACGCTGTCCGGCAGGCCTTCGCCACGCTGCACGTCGCGCACGCCGTGGCCGAGGAGGACGAGGTCTACCCGCGCCTGCGCAAGAAGAACGCGGTCACCGAGCACGAGGCCGAGCACGGTCGCGAGGAGCACGCCGAGGGCCACGAGGTCCTGCTGGCGGTCCTCGAGCTCAAGGGCACCGACACCCAGGCCTTCGAGGACGCCGTCGAGGAGCTCGCGACCGCGGTCAACCACCACCTCACCGAGGAGGAGCTGACCATCCTGAACCCGGCGCGTGAGGAGATCTCCGAGACCCTGCGCGCCGAGCTGGGTGAGGCGTTCGCCACCGCCCGCAACGCCGCGATCGACGCCGGCCGCGGCAGCCTGGACGACGTCCGGAAGATCGTCGCCGAAGCCCGCACGGAAGGCCTCCTGGACGAGGAGGACTGAGAGGTCCGAGCCCTGGTGGGCCTCCGGCCAGGGCCCGTGATTGCCGGGGGCAGGAACACGTTCTATGGTATGCCGGCCACGGCATATCCGGGAGGTGACGATGGCAGTCTCGGTCGTGTCCATCGTCCGCGGGCCAGGTGAGATCGCCGCCATGGTGGTCGAGGTGACCAAGCGGATCTTCACCACGCGTTTCCAGACCCGCGAGTTCCTCGAGCAGGCCTGGTTCATCACCAGCGTCACCCTGATGCCGACCCTGCTGGTCTCCATCCCCTTCGGTGCCGTGATCTCGCTCCAGGTCGGCAACCTGACCGGCCAGCTGGGTGCCCAGTCCTTCGCCGGGGCCACCGCCGTACTGGCCGTGGTCCGGGAGGCCGCCCCGATCGCGGCCGCCCTGCTGATCGCCGGCGCTGCCGGCTCCGCGATCTGCTCGGACCTCGGCTCCCGCAAGATCCGCGAGGAGAGCGATGCGATGGAGGTGCTGGGCGTCGACCCGCTGGCCCGGCTGGTCGCCCCCCGGGTGGTCGCGACGATGTTCGTCTCGGTGATGATCAACGGCCTGGTGATCGGTGCCGGGATCGGCGGCTCCTACTTCTTCATCGTGATGGTCGCCGGCGGCTCGGCCGGCGCCTTCCTGTCGTCGTTCACCGCACTGGCGACGCTGCCCGACCTCTACATCTCGATGGTCAAGGCGCTGGTCTTCGGCTGGCTGGCCGCGATCGTCGGCGCCTACAAGGGCCTGAACGCGGGCGGCGGCCCCAGCGGAGTGGGGCGAGCCGTCAACGAGTCCGTGATCGTCTCCTTCATGCTGCTGTTCTTCCTGAACGCCGTGATCACCGCGATCTACTTCCAGGTCGTCCCACCCCCGGGGCTGTGAACCGATGACGACGATCAGCACCCTCGGCAGTGCCTTCGTGAAGGGCCGGCGCGACTCCCTCGAGGCGTACGGCGACCAGCTGCTCTTCTACGTCAAGGCGATCGCCTGGACTCCCCGCGCGGTGCGCCGCTACAAGCGCGAGATCCTGAACACGCTCGCCGAGGTCACCTTCGGAGCCGGCGGCCTGACCGTGATCGCCGGGACGGTCGGGGTGATCGCGTTCCTGTCGTTCTTCGCCGGCACCGAGGTCGGGATCCAGGGCTACGCCTCGCTGAGCCAGATCGGGGTGGCCAAGTTCAGCGCCTTCATCTCCGCCTACTTCAACACCCGCGAGGTCGCCCCGCTGGTCTCCTCGATCGCCCTCGCCGCCACGGTCGGATGCGGCTACACCGCCCGCCTCGGCGCGATGCGGATCTCCGAGGAGATCGACGCGCTCGAGGTGATGGGGGTGCCGTCGCTGCCCTACCTGGTCACGACGCGGATGATCGCAGCCTTCGTCGCGGTGATCCCGCTCTACATCGTGGCCCTCTTCTCGTCGTACCTCTCGCCGCGACTGATCACCACCCTGTTCTACGGCCAGTCGCCCGGCACCTACGATCACTACTTCCTGCAGTTCCTGCCACCGATCGACGTGCTCTGGTCCTTCGGGAAGCTGCTGGTGCTGGCGACCGCGATCATCCTGATCCACTGCTACTACGGCTACACCGCCTCGGGCGGCCCCGCCGGCGTCGGGGTCGCGGTCGGTCGGGCGATCCGGACCAGCATCGTGACGGTCGTGGTGGCGGACTTCTTCCTCAGCTTCGCGATCTGGGGCTCGACCACGACCGTACGGATCACGGGGTGACCGCGTGCTGGTGAACGTGCACCACGACAGCCCGGCGGAGCACCGCAGGCTGCTCGTCGCCGGGGTGGTCTTCCTGAGCGTCATCGCCCTGCTGATCGGGCTCTCGATCGCCGTGTACCAGAAGGCGTTCGTCACGGTCACCATGGTGACGATCCAGGCCGACCGGGCGGGTCTGCAGCTGGCCAGGTTCGGTGACGTCCGGATCCACGGGGTCCTGGTCGGACAGGTTCGCGAGATCTCGCAGGACGGCGAGCGGGCATCGATCCGGGTCGCCCTCGAGCCCGCCGCAGCTCGGGAGATCCCGGAGAACGTCGAGGTGCAGATCCTGCCCACGACCCTGTTCGGGCAGAAGTACATCGCCTTCGTGGACCCGGAGAACCCCAGCTCGGCCGCCCTGTCGAACGGCGACGTGATCCCGGCGGAGCGCGTGGAGACCAACGTCGAACTGAGCAGGATCCTCGCCCAGCTCTTCCCGCTGCTCCGCTCGGTGCGCCCCGCCGACCTCAACGCCACCCTGAACGCCCTCTCCACTGCCCTCGAGGGGCGAGGCAAGCGGCTCGGGCGCTCCCTGGACAAGCTCGACGCGTACCTCGGTGCGATCGAGGAGCACCTGCCGACCCTGCGCCGCGACCTGGTCGAGCTGGCCGCCGTGGCGGACGTCTACGCGGACGCCGCCCCCGACCTGATGGACGTGCTGCGCAACGTCACCGTGACCGGCCGGACCGTGCTGGACTCCGAACGCGAGCTCGACGTCTTCTTCGGCGACCTGCAGGGTCTGGCCCGGACCTCCACCCGGGTCCTGTCGAGGAACGAGGCCGACCTGATCCGCGTCGGGCAGGTGACCGAACCGGTGCTGCGCCTGCTGGCCGTCTACTCGCCCGGGTATCCCTGCCTGCTGCGCGGCATGGCGCGCTACGCGCCCCGCCTGGCGAAGGTCTTCGAGGGCAACCAGGTCAAGCAGTACATCGAGTTCGGCACCCAGCAGTACTCGGCCTACGACGAGAGCGACCGCCCGGTGTACGGCGAGGTCGGTCGCGGCCCGTGGTGCCTGGGCCTGCCGAACCCGCCCGTGCCGATCCCGCCCCAGCCGCTCCGGGACGGCAGCGACAAGGACTCGCACCCGCCCGAGAGCAACCTCCCCGGCGGGGACGCCCGGCGCCCGGCTCTCGGCTTCGCGTCCGGCGTCTCCAGCGGGTACGCCGGCACCGAGGCCGACCAGACGATCGTGAACGCGTTCCTGGCCGGCCGGTCGGGGCGGCCGGTCGACAGCTACGGCTCGCTGGCCACGCTGCTCTACGGGCCGGTACTGAAGGGGGCTCGTCGATGAGCCGCAACACCACGACCACCGTCGCCGCGATCAAGCTCGGCATCTTCACGGTGATCTCGATCCTGGTCACCGGCCTCCTCGCCGCCATCATGGGCAATGTCGGCTTCGGCGGCGGGCGCGAGTACCGCGCGATCTTCAGCACCGCCTCGATGCTCGAGAAGGGCGACGACGTTCGCATCGCCGGGGTCAACGTCGGCGAGGTCAGGAAGGTGGAGCACCACGACCGGACCCGGGCGCTGGTCACGTTCCGGATCAAGGACGAGATCGAGCTGACCACGGCTTCGCGGGCCGAGGTCCGGTTCCTCGACCTGGTGGGCAACCGCTACCTCGCCCTCGAGCAGGGAGCGGCCTCGGGGGCGCAGCGGCTGGACCCGGACGACACCATCCCGATCAGCCGAACCAGCCCGGCGCTGGACCTCACGGTGCTGTTCAACGGGTTCAAGCCGCTCTTCGCCGCGCTGGAGCCCGAGCAGGTCAACGAGCTGAGCCTCAACCTGGTGCAGGTCCTCCAGGGGGAGGGCGGCACGGTCCAGGGGCTGCTGGCCCGGACGGCCTCTCTCACCTCGTCGCTGGCGGACCGGGACCAGTTGATCGGCCGGGTGATCACCAACCTGGACCGGACCCTGGGCACGGTGGACCGCCACCACGAGCAGCTGACGGTGCTGATCGTCGAGCTGAAGGGCTGGATGGCCGACCTGGCCCGGGACCGGCGGCTGATCGGGTCGTCGCTGACCAACCTCTCCGACCTGACCGAGGTCGTCGCCGACCTGGTCGCCGACAGCCGTCCGCTGCTGAAGTCCGACATCGTGCAGCTCGAGCGGCTGGCTCGGCTGCTCAACGAGAAGCAGAGCCGGGACGTCGTCGTCGAGCTCCTCGACCGGCTGCCGGAGTCGATGACCGACCAGACCAGGACCGGTACCTACGGGTCCTGGTACAACTACTACCTCTGTGGCTTCGGCGGCCGGATCACGCTGCCGGCGCCCTCGCAGCTCCCCGGCGTACCAGGGGTCCGCGAGCTCCAGAAGGAGCTCAACCGGATCGAGTTCCGCTCCACCGCGGCGAGGTGCACCTCGTGAGGCGCTACTCCGAGGCCCAGATCCTCCGCCTGGGCGCGATCACCCTGGTGCTGATGCTGCTGGTCATGGTGGCCGCCTTCAACCTCTCGAAGTTCCCGGGGCTCGGCGGCGACACGTACCGGGCCGAGTTCGCCGACGCCAGCGGGCTGCACCGCGGCAACATGGTCCAGGTCGCGGGAATGCGGGTGGGACGGGTCAAGGACGTCGCGCTGGTGGACGACAGCCGGGTCGTGGTCACCTTCGAGGTCGACCACGGCGTGGAGTTCGGCACCGAGAGCAGGGCCTCCGTCGAGGTGCTCAACCTGCTGGGGGAGAAGTACTTCGAGCTCACCCCCGCAGGTCCCGGACAGCTGGCTACCGACGACGTGATCCCGCTCGAGCGCACCCGGTCGGCCTACGACATCGTCGGCGTCTTCGGCGACCTCACCACCACCACCGAGCAGATCGACACCGACCGCCTCACCCGCGCCCTGGACGTGGTGGCGGACACGATGAACGCGGCCGAGCCGGAGATCCACGCCAGCCTGGACGGCATCTCGCGGCTGTCGCGGACCGTCGCCTCACGCGATGCCGAGATCCGCTCGCTGCTCGAGAGCGCACGGGGGGTCAGCGCACTCCTCGCCGAGCGCAGTGACGACCTGGTGGACCTGATGCAGTCCAGCGACCTGGTCTTCGACGAGCTCCGGCGCCGCAAGGAGGCGATCCACCGGCTGCTCGTCAACGCTCGCCGGCTGGCACGGGAGCTGCGGGCAGTCGCCCGGGAGAACCAGTCCCGGATCGGTCCCGCACTGCAGGAGGTGGAGGACCTGCTGGACCTGCTGATCAGCAAGGAGAAGCAGTTGAAGGCCACCCTGAACGCGCTCGGCCCGTACGCCGCCATCCTCGGCAACATCATCGGCACCGGGCCGTGGTTCGACTCCTACGTGGTGAACCTCGCGGCGATCCCGACGGGGGAGTTCACTCCCGGACGGGTGGGTGAGTGATGGGCCGGGTCAGCGAACTCACCGGGCTGCTCGGCAGGGCGAGCCGTCGTACCGTCACGATCGCCGTCCTGGTGGTGGCGCTGGTGGCCAGCGTGCTGCTGCTGAGCACCGACGACGACGTCAAGCACGTCACCGCGCACTTCCCGCGTGCGGTCAGCGTCTACCCGGGCACCGACGTCCGCGTCCTCGGGGTGAACGTCGGGCACGTCGACGCCGTGATCCCGGCCGGCGACTCGGTGCGCGTCGAGATGAGCTACGACGAGCAGTACACGCTGCCGGCCGACGCCCAGGCCGTGATCATCACGCCGACCCTGGTGGCGGACCGCTTCGTCCAGCTGACCCCCGCCTACACCGGGGGAGAGCCCCTCGCGGACGGAGCGGAGATCGCGCTCCCGGACACCGGGGTCCCGATCGAGCTGGACCGGATCTACGCGAGCCTGCGCGAGCTGTCGCAGACCCTCGGGCCCAACGGGGTGAACCGGGACGGCAGCCTCGACCACCTGTTGGAGGCAGGTGCCCGCAGCCTCGAGGGGGAGGGACGCCTGGGCAACCGGACGATCCGCGAGCTCGCGGCTGCCGCGACCACCTTCGGGGAGGGCAGCGGCGACCTCTTCCAGATGGTCACCGAGCTGGCCACCCTCACCGACACCCTGGCCGACAACGACGCGCTGGTGCGCGCCTTCATCCGGGACCTGGCCGGTGTCTCGTCGGACCTGGCTGCCGAGCGGGAGGAGCTGGAGCAGGCCCTGGCCTCGGTCGCCGACGCCGTGGGCACGGTCGAGCGTTTCGTCTCGTCGAACCGGAAGGCCCTGGTCACCGACGTGCAGAAGTTGACCCGGGTGATGCGGACGATCAACTCCGAGAAGGCGAGCCTCGACCGGGCGCTGCGCGCCGCCCCGTTGGCGCTCGGCAACCTGTCGCTGGCCTTCAACAACAAGTCCGGCTCGATCGGCAGCCGGGTCGGGATCGAGGGGAACCTCGCCGACGCGGACGGCTTCCTGTGTGCGATCGTCCAGCAGTCCGACATGCCGAAGGCCAGCAAGGACCTGGCCTGCACGATCTTCGAGCAGCTCCTCGAACCCGTCACGACCGGTGGCGGGGCGGCCCAGGCGGCCACGGCCGGCCGGGCCGGCGCGGTGCGCGGCAGCGTGCTCGACCCGTCCTCGGCGGCCGGCCAGGCGATCTTCGTGGCCGACGACTCCGCGACGTTGGGCACGCTGCTGGGGGGCCCCCGATGAGACGACCGCTGCCGCAGTTGGCGCCCGCGCTGGCCCTGGTCGGGGCGCTGTTCCTCTCCGGGTGCGAGTTCGACGGCGCCTACGACCTGCCGCTGCCGGGCTCGCCCGTGGACGCGGACGACTCCTATGTCGTCACCGCGGAGTTCGCCGACATCCTCAACGTCGTGCCGCGCTCGCCGGTGATGGTCGACGACGTCACGGTCGGAGAGGTGACCGACGTCGAGCGCGTCGGGTGGCACGCCCGGGTCACGATGCGGGTGCGCGACGACGTACGGCTGCCCGACAACGCGGTCGCCGACATCCGTCAGGTCAGCCTGCTGGGTGAGAAGTACGTCGCCCTGGAGGAGCCGACCCTCGAGGAGCCGACCGGGCAGCTGGGCGAGAACGATCACATCCCGCTCTCCTCGACCGGACGCAACCCCGAGGTCGAGGAGGTGCTGGGGGCGCTGTCGTTCCTGCTGAGCGGCGGCGGGGTCGGCCAGCTCGGCACCATCACCGAGGAGCTGAACCGGGTGATGTCCGGGCGCACGGACCGCTTGCGCCGGCTGCTCGGCACGCTGGAGCGGGTCGTCGGTGCCCTGGACGACCAGAAGGGCGACATCATCCGAGCGATGAGGTCGATCGACCGCCTCACCAGCACGCTGAACCAGGAGCGCCAGACCATCGCCGGGGCGCTGGACGTGATGGGCCCCGCGGTCGCGGTGCTCGCTGACCAGCACGACGAGCTGATCGAGATGCTCCGGGCGCTGGACCGGCTCGGCGTCGTCGGCACCCGGGTGATCGGCGCGAGCAAGGACGACATCGTCGCGACGCTGGCCCACCTCCGCCCGGTGCTGACCCGGCTCAACGAGGCGGGGGAGGCGCTGGCACCCGGGATCGCGCTGGCGGTCAGTTTCCCGTTCCCGAAGGAGGCCAGCGAGGTGGTCAAGGGGGACTTCGCCAACACGAGCATCCGCGCGGACCTGAGCCTGGAGAACTTCGTCGCCAACGCGCCCGGGGGCGGCGGTGGCCCGGACCTGCCGGACCTCCCGGACCTGCCCGGGCCCGACCTGCCTGGGCCCGACCTGCCCGGACCTGACGGGCCCGACCTGCCAGGGCCTGACCTGCCCGACCTGCCGAACCTGCCCGGCGTCACCTCGCTGGGTGGTGTGCTGGCCAGCGGTCAGCCGAGCGCGGCCCTCTCGGTGGTCGGCCTGTACGGAGGCCTGCCGTGACCGGCGGCGTGCGGACCCGGCTCGCGGCCTTCCTGGTCCTCACCGCCGTGGGGGTCGTCTACATCTCCGGCAACTACCTCGGCCTGGTCGACCGGGTGCTCGGGCGCGGGATGACGGTGCACGCCACGCTGCCCACCTCGGGTGGCCTCTTCGAGGGCAGCGAGGTCACCTACCGGGGCGTCAAGGTCGGCAAGGTCTCCCGGATGCACGCCACGCGCGAAGGCGTCACCCTGGACCTGGCGCTCACCGACGGCACCGAGCTGCCGATGGACTCCCGGATCTTCGTGCACAACCTCTCGGCGGTCGGGGAGCAGTACCTCGACGTCGTGCCCGACGACGACGCGCCGCCGTACGCCGGCCCCGGCGACACCCTGCACGGTGACGCCGACTCGCTCCCCGTCGACGAGGCCGACCTGCTGGTCGAGCTGGACCAGTTCGTCGGCTCGGTGGACCGCAGGAACCTGCGCGCTCTGGTGCGGGAGCTCGGGCTGATGTTCGACGACACCGGCGAACCGCTCGAGCAGCTGCTGGACCAGGGCACCCGGTTCATCGACGAGGCCGCGGCCCACGAGAAGCAGACGGTGCGGCTGCTCCAGCGCGGGCTCGTCACCCTGCGCACCCAACGCCAGGAGGGGGGGAGCATCCGGTCCTTCTCGCGCGACCTGGCGCTGGTCACCGACACCCTGCGGACCAGCGACCGGGACCTGCGCGTCGTTCTCCAGGCGAGTCCCGGGGCCGTCCGCGAGATCGACGAGCTGCTGCAGGAGCTGGAGCCGACGCTGCCGATCCTGTTGGGCAACGCGGTCAGCGTCAACCAGGTCGTGGTCAGCAGTCTGGCCGGCGTCGAGCAGCTGCTGGTGACGCTGCCGCGCACCATCTCGAGCGGTTTCACCGGGACGCCACCGGACGGGTACGGACACGTCAACC
>NZ_JBFIKK010000083.1:0-15116 GCF_041600255.1 Nocardioides sp.
CCCGTTTGGCCAGCAGGGCCCGCACGGTGGTGGCGAGCTCGGTCTGCTCCTCGGTGAACGCGAACTCCATCAGCGCGCTCCGACCAGGGAGTCCAGGATCCGGGCCCGGTGGTGGGCAGGGGTGCCCCAGGCGGTGACCAGTGCCCGGACCTTGGTGATCCACAGGCTCAGGTCGAACTCGGCGGTGTAGCCGATCGCGCCGTGCACCTGCAGGGCGGTGCGCGAGGCGAGGTAGGCAGCATCGGCGGCCGCGACCTTGGCGGCCGAGACCTCCCGTGGCTCCAGGCTGAGGGCGGCGCCCTGCACCAGCGGCCGGGCGAAGTCGAGGGCGATCCGGACATCGGCCAGCGCGTGCTTGATCGCCTGGTAGGAGCCGATCTCGCGGCCGAACTGCCTGCGTTGCTTCACGTAGCTCACCGAGTCGGCCAGGAGCCGCTCCCCGCACCCGAGCAGCTGGGCGGCGGTGGCCAGCGCCGCGAGGTCGAAGGCGGCAGCCAGGTCGCCGATCTCGTGGGAGGTCGAGTCGGTGGTCGGGGTGACCCGGAAGAGCCTGCGGGTGCGGTCCACCCCCGTCCGACGCTCGCCCGGCACGGCGCTGGCCAGCAGGCCGTCCGCGGCCAGGAAGAGGTGCTCGGCGACGTCCGCGTCGAGGGCGTACGGCGTGTGCGGCGGCGTCGCCACCGAGCCCACCGCGCCGTCGGCCAGGGCGCCGAGCAGCTCCGGTGAGGCGACGGCGGCGGGCAGGAACGCAGCCGACTCCACCCAGGGCCCGGGCACGGCGTACCGTCCGAGCGCCTCGAACGCGATCACGAGCTCGACGGCGCTCGCGCCCAGGCCGCCGGCGTCCTCGGGGATGAGCAGTCCGTTCACCCCCTGCTCGGCCAGGCGACCCCACAGGGCACGCCCGGGGGTGGTGTCGTCGTCGGCCCAGGCACGCGCCGCGGCGACGGTGTCGGAGGCGGCGAGCAGGGAGTCGAGGGAGGCGGCGAAGTCTCGCTGGTCCTCGGTGAGCTCGAACTTCATCGGCCGGCCGCCTTGATCTCGCGGGGAAGACCGAGGATCCGCTCGGCCACGATGTTGCGCTGGATCTCGTTGGTGCCGGCGTAGATCGGGCCGGAGAGCGAGAAGGTGTAGCCGTCGAGCCAGCTGGAGTCGAGCTCCGCCTCGGGGCCGAGCAGGTCGAGCGCGGTCTCGTGCAGGGCGATGTCGAGCTCGGACCAGAAGACCTTGTTCACCGAGCCGGCGGCACCCATGTCGCCCCCGGCGGCCAGTCGGGTCACCGTGCCCCAGGTGTAGAGACGGTAGGCCTGGGCCTTGATCCAGGCGTCCACCACTGCGTCGGCGGCGCTCGGCACACCGTCACCGTGCGACCGCCAGAGCTCGACCAGCCGGTCGGCCGCTGCGCAGAACCGGCCCGGGGAGCGCAGCGAGAGCCCGCGCTCGTTGCCGGCGGTGCTCATCGCGACCCGCCAGCCGTCGCCGGGGGCACCCAGGACGTCGGAGTCCGGCACGAAGACGTCGGAGAAGAAGATCTCCGCGAACCCGGCCTCGCCGTCGAGCTGGGCGATCGGACGAACGGTGACGCCCTCGGCGTCGAGGGGGAAGAGGAAGTAGGTCAGGCCCTGGTGGCGCTGCGCGGTCGGGTCGGAGCGGAAGAGCCCGAAGCCCCAGTGCGCGAAGGAGGCCCGCGAGGACCAGGTCTTCTGGCCGTTGAGCAGCCAGCCGCCGCGGGCCTCGTCCCGGGTCGCGGTGGACTTCAGCGAGGCGAGGTCGGAGCCCGCCTCGGGCTCGGACCAGGCCTGCGCCCAGACCTGTTCGCCGGTCGCCATCGAGGGCAGGAAGCGGGCCTGCTGCTCGGGCGTGCCGTGGTCGAAGAGGATCGGGGCCAGCAGGAAGATGCCGTTCTGCGAGACGCGTCCGGGAGCACCGGCGCGGTAGTACTCCTCCTCGAAGATCACCCACTCCACCAGCGAGGCCTCCCGGCCGTGGTGCTCGCGGGGCCAGGAGACGACCGACCAGCGCGCCGCGGCCAGCGTGGCCTCCCACTCCTGGTGGGCCCGGAAGCCGGCCTCGGTGTCCATCGAGGGCAGCGGCTCGGCCGGCACGTTCGCGGCCAGCCACTCCCGCGCCTCGGCCTGGAAGGCCAGCTCGGACTCGGACAGGGTGAGGTCCATCAGGAGCTCCTCAGCTGGGTCTTGAGCACCTTGCCCGACAGGTTGCGGGGGAGTGCGTCGGTGAACTCGACGTGCCGGGGCACCTTGAAGTTGGCCAGGCGCTGCTTGCAGAAGGCGATCACGTCGTCCTCGGTCAGGGTGGTGTCGGCGGCGCGGACCACGAAGGCCTTGCCGACCTCGCCCATCCGCTCGTCGGGTACGCCGATCACGGCGGCGTCGGCGACCCCGTCCAGCCGGGCGAGCGCCTGCTCGACCTCGGCCGGGTAGACGTTGAAGCCGCCGGAGATGTACATGTCCTTGAGCCGGTCGGTGATGGTCAGGTTGCCGGACGCGTCGAGGGTCCCGACATCGCCGGTGTGCAGCCACCCGTCGGCGTCGATCGCTTCGGCGGTGGCGGCCTCGTCGTCGAGGTAGCCGAGCATCACGTACTCCCCACGCAGCAGGAGCTCGCCGTTGTCGGCGATCCGGGCCTCCATGCCGGGGATGGCCCGGCCGCAGGTGGTGGCGACCAGGTCGGCCGGGTCGTCCGGGCGACACATGGTGGCCACCACCGCCTCGGTCATCCCGAACGCGGTGACCACCTGGTCGATCCCGAGCTCGGCGCGCATCCGCTCGATCAGCACGACCGGCACCACGGCCGCGCCGGTGACGGCCAGCCGCAGCGAGGTGAGATCGCGCTCGGCGCGGCCCGGTGCGCCGAGCAACGACTGGTAGATCGTCGGGGCGCCCGGCAGCACGGTGATCCGCTCGCGTTCGACGAGGCGCATGGTGACCTCGAGGTCGAACGTCGGCAGCGGATAGAGCGTCGCGCCGGTCAGCAGTCCGACGACGATGCCGATCTTGTAGCCGAAGGAGTGGAAGAACGGGTTCACCACCAGGTAGCGGTCGTCGCTGGTGACGCCACCCAGCTCGGCCCAGGCGTCGGCGACCCCGATGGTCTGCCGGTGGGCACTCATCGCCCCCTTGGAGCGGCCGGTGGTGCCGGAGGTGAACAGGATGTCCGCGACATCGTCGCGGGAGACCGCGTCGGCGCGCGCCTCGACGTACGCCGGCGAGACGGAGGCGCCGGGCAGGTCGCGGACGTCCGCCAGGTCGATCACCGCCGCGACCGAGCCGAGCTCTCCGGCGGCTCGCAGGTCGGCGATCTGGCTGCGACCCAGGAAGCCGTCCGCGACCAGGACCAGGCGGGCCGCGGTCCGCTCGATCAGATCGGCGGCCTCGTGGGCGGTGTAGCGGGAGTTGATCGGGACCACCACGCCGCCGGCGTAGGTGATCGCGAGGGCGGCCAGCGCCCAGTCGATGCTGTTCGGTCCCCAGAGGCAGACCCGTTCGCCGGGCTGGAGGCCGTGGGCCAGGTAGCCGCGGGCGATCGTGCGCACGTGCTCGAGGACGTCGGCGTGGCTGAGCGTCTCGCCGTCCTCGACGTACGCCGGGCGGTCGCCGTACCGCTGGGCGGCGGCACGGAGGATCCCGGGCAGCGTCTGATCCATCAGCACTCCTGTGTCCCAACCAAACAATTGCTTGGTAGGCTACCACCCGTGGACCTGACCTACTCCGAGGCGGACCAGGCCTTCCGTGCCGAGGTGCGGGACTGGCTGGCCGAGCACCTGACCGGCGACTTCGCGGCCCTCAAGGGCCTCGGCGGCGCCGGGCGTGACCACGAGGCCCACGAGGAGCGGCTGGCGTGGAACCGCCACCTGGCCGCCCACGGCTGGACCTGCCTGGGCTGGCCCACCGAGCACGGCGGCCGCGGGCTCTCCCTGCTGCACCAGGTGATCTTCCACGAGGAGTACGCCCGCGCCGACGCTCCCGCCCGGGTGAACCACCTCGGGGAGGAGCTGCTCGGCCCCACCCTGATCGCCTTCGGCACCGAGGAGCAGAAGCGCCGCTTCCTGCCGCCGATCGTCGCGGTCGAGGAGCTGTGGTGCCAGGGCTACTCCGAGCCCGGCGCCGGCTCGGACCTGGCCAACGTCCAGACCAAGGCTCGCCTCGAGGGCGACCAGTGGGTGATCGACGGCCAGAAGGTGTGGACCTCGAACGCGCACACCTCCGACTGGATCTTCGTGGTGGCCCGCACCGAGCCCGGCTCCCAGCGTCACCACGGGCTCTCCTTCCTGCTCGTCCCGGTCGACCAGCCCGGGGTGGAGGTCCGCCCGATCGAGCAGCTGACCGGCGGCTCGGAGTTCAACGAGGTCTTCTTCACGGGCGCCACCACCGCGGCCGACCTGGTGGTCGGCGAGGTCGGCCGGGGCTGGGGGGTGGCGATGGGGCTGCTGGGCTTCGAGCGCGGAGTCTCCACGCTCGGGCAGGTGGTCGGCTTCGCCCGGGAGTACGACGGCGTCGTGCGGCTGGCCCGCAGCAACGGCAGCATCGACGACCCGGTGATCGCGGACCGGCTGGCGCGGGCCAAGGTCGAGCTCGAGGTGATGCGGGTCAACGCCCTGCGGGGGCTGTCGGCGGTGACCGGTGGCGAGGACTCGTCGGCGGGCGGCGGCGCCGGCTCGATCTTCAAGCTGGTCTGGGCCCGCTGGCACCAGGAGCTCGGCGAGATCGCGATGGCGGTCGCCGGAGCGGACGGGCTGACCGCACGCCCGAACCCGTCCGGCACCGACGCCCCCGGGTCCTACGACCTGACCGAATGGCAACGACTCTTCCTCTTCGCCCGCGCCGACTCGATCTACGGCGGCAGCGACGAGGTGCAGCGCAACATCCTGGCCGAGCGCGTGCTCGGGCTTCCCCGCGAACCGAAGGGAGCCGGCAGATGACGGCGACTCGTCCCGAACAGCCCACCCCCGACTACGTCCCGGGCCACGACCTGCTGGCCGGCAAGGTGGTCGTGGTGACTGCCGCGGCGGGCGCAGGGATCGGCGCCTCGGTCGTGCGCCGGGCGCTGGAGGAGGGCGCGAAGGCGGTCGTCTTCTCCGACACCCACGCCCGCCGGCTGGCCGAGGCCGAGGAGGCGCTGGCAGCCGAGTTCGGCGCCGAGCGGGTGCGGCAGCTGGTCTGCGACGTCACCGACGAGGAGCAGGTCGCCGCGCTGCTCGACGCCGCGGACGAGTTCGGTGGCGTCGACATCATGATCAACAACGCCGGCCTCGGCGGCACCGCGAGCATCCTGGAAATGACCGACGAGCAGTGGCTGCGGGTCCTGGACATCACGCTGACCGGCACCTTCCGCTGTGTCCGGGCCGCCGGCCAGCGGATGGTGGCCGCGGGCAGGAAGGGCGTGATCGTCAACAACGCCTCGGTGATCGGGTGGCGGGCCCAGGAGGGGCAGGCGCACTACGCGGCGGCCAAGGCCGGCGTGATGGCGCTGACCCGGTGCTCCGCCCTGGACCTGGCGCCGCACGGGATCCGGGTGAACGCGGTCTCCCCGTCCCTGGCGATGCACCCGTTCCTGGCCAAGGTCACCTCGGACGAGCTGCTGCACGAGCTGAAGCAGCGCGAGGCATTCGGCCGGGCCGCCGAGCCCTGGGAGGTCGCCAACGTGATGGTCTTCCTGGCCAGCGACTACGCGTCGTACCTCACCGGTGAGGTCGTCTCCGTGAGCAGCCAGCATGCCTAGGCGCGACGAGCTGCTCGCGATCGCGGCCGGCCTGTTCGCCGAGAAGGGGTTCAAGAACACCACGGTCCGCGACATCGCCGAGGCGTCCGGGATCCTGTCGGGGAGCCTGTACCACCACTTCGACTCCAAGGAGTCGATGGTCGACGAGATCCTCACGTCCTTCCAGGACGAGCTGTTCGCCAAGTACGACGAGGTGCTCGCCAGCGACGACGACGCCCGCAGCAAGATCGAGCGCGCGGTCCGGCTCAGCTTCGAGGCGATCGACCAGCACCGGCACGAGGTGGCGATCTTCCAGAACGAGGCCGACTACCTCGGCACCTTCGACCGGTTCGCCTACCTGGCCGAGCGCAACGCCCAGTCCCGCGACGTCTGGATCACCCTGCTCACCGAGGGGGTCCGCTCCGGCGCCCTGCGCTCCGACCTCGACATCGAGCTGACCTACCGCTTCATCCGCGACACCGTCTGGGTGGCCGTGCGCTGGTACCGCCCGGGCAAGAAGCTCACGCACACCGCTGTCGCAGACCAGTACCTCACCATTCTCCTGGACGGGATCGCCCATGCCTGAGGCCTACCTCATCGACGCAGTCCGTACCCCTGTCGGCAAGCGCGGCGGCGCGCTCGCCTCGATGCACTCCGCCGACCTCGGCGCGCACGCACTCTCGGCGTTGATGCGTCGGACCGGGGTCGACCCGGGCCTCGTCGACGACGTGATCATGGGCTGCTGCGACACGATCGGCTCGCAGGCAGGCGACGTCGCCCGGACCGCCTGGCTGGTGGCCGGGCTGCCCGACCACGTGCCGGGGGTGACCATCGACCGCCAGTGCGGCTCCTCGCAGCAGGCGGTCCACTTCGCTGCGCAAGGCGTCATGTCCGGCACCCAGGACCTGGTGGTCGCCGGTGGCCTGCAGAACATGAGCGCGATCCCGATCTCGGCGGCGATGCTGGTGGCCCAGCAGTACGGCTTCACCACGCCGTTCGCCGAGTCGCCCGGCTGGGTGGAGCGGTACGGCGACGTCGAGGTGTCGCAGTTCAACTCGGCCGAGATGATCGCCGAGAAGTGGGACATCTCCCGCCTGGAGATGGAGGAGTTCGCGCTCGCCTCGCACGAGCGGGCCCGCACCGCGATCGCCGAGGGTCGCTTCGTCTCCGAGATCGAGCCGGTGACCCTCGCCGACGGCACCGTCTTCGACACCGACCAGTGTCCGCGGGAGACGTCGCTGGAGAAGATGGCCGGCCTCCAGCCGCTGGCCCCCGGGGGTCGGATCACCGCCGCCGTCGCCTCGCAGATCTGCGACGCCTCGACGGCGATGCTGATCGCCTCCGAGCGGGCCGTGGCCGAGCACGGGCTGACCCCGCGGGCCCGGATCCACCACCTCAGCGTCCGCGGCGACGACCCGATCTGGATGCTGACCGGCCCGATCAACGCCACCAAGCACGCACTGGCCCGTACCGGCCTCTCCGTCGACGACATCGACCTCTTCGAGTGCAACGAGGCCTTCGCCTCGGTGGTCCTGGCCTGGATGAAGGAGACCGGGGCACCGCACGAGAAGGTCAACGTCAACGGTGGCGGGATCGCCCTGGGCCACCCGATCGGCGCCACCGGCACCCGGCTGATGACCACGCTGCTCAACGAGCTCGAACGCACCGGCGGTCGCTACGGACTGCAGACGATGTGCGAGGGCGGCGGACAGGCCAACGTCACGATCATCGAGCGCCTGTAGCGGGTCGCGGCGATATCCGATTCCCCGGGCGCCGGCCCTGCTGCATGCTGGGGGAGTGGAGATCTCGGAGCTCAGCGCGGACGACACCGCCGGCGTCGCCGACTTCGTGGCGGTGAGCAACGCCGTTCGCGAGGCGGACTCACCGTGGGACCACGAGATGACCGAGGTCGAGGCCGTCGGGCAGTTGCGCTACGGCTGGGACCTCGAGCCGGGCACGGCGTACCTCGCACGTGAGCAGGGCGAGACCGTCGCGCTGGGCCAGTACTTCACCAGTCGCTACGACAACCACCACCTGGCGTGGCTGAACATCGAGGTGCACCCCGGTCACCGACGCCGCGGTCACGGCAGCGCCCTGCTGGAGCACCTGGTCGCGCGCGCCCGCCGTGAGGGCCGCACCAGCGTCGGCATCGACGGCTGGGACCTCGCCCCGGTCCACGCCTTCGCGGCCCGGCACGGCCTGGCCCCGAAGGCCGCCGACGTGAACCGCCGTCAGCACCTCGACCGCCTGGACCGGGCCGCGCTCGACGAGCAGTACGACGCCGCGCTGCCGCACGCTGCCGACTACGTCCTCGAGCGCCTGCTCGGCCCGGTGCCCGAGAACGAGCTCGCGGCGATGGCCGTGATGGCGGCCGCGATCAACGACGCACCCACGGACGACCTCGACATCGAGGACGAGGCCTACCCTCCCGAACGGATCCGCGCCTACGAGCAGGCGCAGGCCGCCCGGGGGACGTTGCACCGGGTCTTCGCCCGGCACCGGGACAGCGGTGCCTTCGCCGGTCAGACGGTGGTCGCGGTCGACGGCGAGCGTCCGTGGCTGGCCGAGCAGCACGACACCTCCGTGGTGCGTGAGCACCGCGGCCACCGGCTCGGTCTGCTACTCAAGCTCGACATGCTCCGGTGGCTGCACGAGGCCCAGCCCCAGATCGCCACCATCGACACCTGGAACGCCGCCTCGAACGACCACATGATCGAGGTCAACGAGCTGCTCGGCTACGAGGTGATGGGGCGGGGCGTCTCGTTCCAGCGCTCGATCTAGCCGAGCCCCAGCTGCCGGGCGAGTCCCGGGTGGGTCGGCTTCGCGCCCGGCCTGCCGGCCACGAGCTTCGAGCCCACCGGCTCGAAGGTGATGGTGTCCAGGATGATGGCGCTGCCGCTGCTCCAGACAGAGCCCGGGGGCAGGCTGACGGCACCCGAGACCAGTCCGCCCGGTCCGGCGACGACCATCGTCTCGGTGCCGAGAGTCAAGAGGAGGGTCTTGGCGGGACGGTAGGCCGGCGGCAGGATGAACGCGATGCCGTCGGTGTACTGACCGGGCTCGGCGTTGCACGTCCCGTCGCCACCGGCTCCGTCCTGGGCGATCGCGACTCCGGTGAGCACCACTCGACCGAAGCGATCCATCCGGTAGGTGGGCCCGCCGAGGCCGGGCAGGACCGCGTCGCCGGGCTGCCACACGCAGTCACCCTCGCCGCCGTTGGTGAAGGTGGGGACTCGCTGCTTCTCCTCCCGGACCAGGTCCTTGGCGGTCAGGGAGCCGTCCTTGACCTTCGTGGCGGTGACGGCGTTGTCGCGGATCTTGGCGGTGGTGATCGCCTTGTTCCGGATCTCGGACGTGCCGATCTGGCCGGCGGCGTAACCGACACCGGCCGCCGAGGCGACCAGGGCGAGCAGCGCCAGAGCGAGTGCGAGTCCTGAGGCGGCTGGCTGGAGCCGTCGACGTGCTGATGTCATGGTGCAGACATCCTGAGAATGGCCCGGCGGGACAGTCGGGTGAACCCACCATGGTGAGAGTCAGGCCGGAGGGACATGGCCCATCCGGGCGGTGTTCCCCTGGGGTGGGGCGCCCCGTCAGGCGGGTGCGAGCCACCACGGACTGGTGTAGGCGATCGCGAGGTCGTTGCACGGGTGACCCCCCGGCCCGGGGGTCGCGTTGAGCTGGGAGGGGTCCGAGACACGCAGCACCACCCAGTCGCCGTCCTCGATGTCCACCGGCACCTGGAACTCCACGACATCGCCCACGTCGAACTCCTCGATGTGCACGACCGTCGGCGTGGTTGTGCCGGGGCGCAGGACCTGACATGCCAACGGTCGGCCTCGCCACTGGCCGTCACGGGCGATGTCGAGCTGAATGGTGAGGACTCCCGAGGCGACCGGAATGACCGAACCCATCCGGAACGGGTGGGTCCCCGGCAGGGTGGCCGTGGCATCGACCCTCAGGCCCGAGGTCCGGGTGGCGAAGAAGCGGCGGCGGGTCATCGCCTCGCGCACCCCCGCTCGGGAGTGCTTCCTGACCCAGAGGCCGGTGCGACCCAGCCCCTCGTGGTGCCCCCAGGCATCGCCGTGCTCGTCGGTCACCCCGCTGAGGCCGGTGCGCCACCCGGCGTTGAGGCAGGCGACCAGCGGGCTGGACCCACTGTGTCGCCAGCCTCTGAAGAGGTAGTCATCGCCCCGGTTGAACATCTCGAGCGAGACCATCCGGTCCCGCATCCCCGGGTCGAAGACGAACTCCTGGAAGCGGCCGGGCTCACGACCGGGGTGGTTGAAGCCGGCCAGCCCGTCCGCGCCTCCGCTCAGCACCAGGCCGGGCTCGCGACGCAACCACTCCAGGAAGGGCACCATGACGCCTGCCTGGAGGATGTCGACGTAGTGCTCGCTGAACCACACGTTGACGTGGCCGAGGTGGGGTTCGGACCACTCGAAGCCGCGGATGGCGGTGAAGATGCCCTCCTCGTCCGCCTCGTCGGCCAGCGTCCGGGTGCGTTCCCAACCGGCCGCATCGATGCCGGCGTCGTCCTGGTACTCGGCGGGGAGCATGCCGGTCAGGAACTCGCCGATCAGGTGGTCGGAGAACGATGAGTGGTCGGTCAGGGCGGCGACGTCGAGTCCGGCACTGCGCATCGATTCGAAGGCCCGCGCCGGGTCGCCCGCGCCGTCGGAGAGCAGGGTGTGGTTGTGCAGGTCGGCGTGGACCAGCTGGGTGCCCACGGCCACGCGGGACTTCCGCCCGGCGCCCCGGGGCGGCGAGCTGTAGTCCTCGCCGACGCGGGGGAGGTGGTTCCAGAGGTTGTGGGAGAGCATCAGCCCAGCGCCGGTCGCCGCCACGGCGGCGCGTCGGGAGATGCGTCGGGGCGCCCCCTGATCCCCGTGACCCCCCATGCGCTCGTACGTTAGCCGGTGGTCGGGACGCGCGTGCTGCTTCGGGTGCAGACCCGGGTTCGTGCCTCAGACCAGGTACGACGCTGCGCGCCGCAGCTCCTCGACGGCTCCCGTGACGACCCGGGTGATCAGCTCGTCACAGGTCGGCAGGTCGTCGATCACGCCGACCACCTGACCGGAGGCGAGAACTCCCGCGGTGGTGTCCCCGTCGACCAGCCCGGACTTCAGCATCATCGGGGTGTTGGCGGCCAGCGCCATCTGGGCCAGCGAGCGACCCTGGGTCTTCTTCATCTCGCGGCCGTCCCTGGCCAGCGCGAGCCAGCTCATCCCGCTCATCCGCTTGAACTCCAGCGTGCGGCGCATCGTCGGCCACAGGCGCTTGACCGGGCTGGTCTCCTCGATCTCCTCGACCAGACGGGTGCGCAGCATCCGGTGCGGCATGCCGTCCACCTTCGCAGTCACGACCGTGCCGTTGACGTCGTGAGAGAGGTAGAGCTCCTTGACCGCATCGGGGACCGAGCTGTCCTGGGTGAGCAGGAAGCGGGTGCCCATGCCGATCCCGGCGGCGCCGTACGACAGGGCGGCCGCGAGGCCGCGACCGTCGAAGAATCCGCCGGCCGCGACGACGGGGATGTCGACCGCGTCGATCACGCTCGGCAGCAACAGGGTGGTGGGCACCGAGCCGGTGTGGCCACCGCCCTCGCCGCCCTGGATCATCACCGCGTCGGCGCCCCAGGAGGCGACCTTCTCGGCGTGCCGGGGGAGTCCGACCGAGGGCATCACGACGATGCCGTGGTCCTTGAGCTTCGCGATCAGCTCCTTCTTCGGAGCCAGCGCGAAGGAGGCCACCTTCACGCCGTGCTTGATCAGCAGGTCGACCCGGGCCGGGGCGTCGGCGGCGTCGGCGCGCAGGTTGACCCCGAAGGGTTCGCGGGTGCGGCCCTTGACCTCCACGATCGCGTGCTCGAGCTCTTCGAAGGTCATCGTGGCGCTGGCCAGGATGCCCAGGCCGCCGGCGTTCGCCGTACCGCTGACCAGCCGTGGGCCGGCCACCCAGCCCATGCCGGTCTGCACGACCGGGTGGCGGACGCCGACCAGGTCGGTCAGCGGGGTCCGGAGCAGCTGCTCGATCATGCGCTGGCCTCCACCGGGGGGACCTCGCGGTCGCGCAGCGTCCTCGGGTCGAGGACCTCACGGATGATGATCAGCTCCTCGAGGGTCGGCTCCCGGGTGGTGGCGACCTGGCCGTCGGCGTCGGTCAGGACGGCGAGGTCGCAGCCGGAGGCCGCCCGCACGTCGTCCACGGTGACGCCGGGGTGGACGCGGATCAGCCGCAGGGTGTCGTCGGGGCCGTGGAGGTCGAAGACGCCGAGGTTGCTGACGATCCGGTGGATGTCGTTGTAGCGGGACGCCGCCGGTCCGGCCTCGCGGGCGGCCCGGGGGCCGACGCCGGAGACGATGTCGACCTTCTCCACGAAGACCCGGGCGGACTGCTTCGGCACCCAGTACGACGTCCGGTTGTTGACCGTGTTGCCGGGGGCCCCACGGGAGCCGAGCAGCTGCCGGGTGGGCTGGGCGAAGTCGCCGATGGCGGAGATGTTCTGGTTGCCGTGCCGGTCGACCTGGGTGGCGCCCATCATCACGTGCCGCTTGCCGTGGGCCACCACGTCGAAGACCTTGCGGAACGGGATCCAGCCCTCGACCACGTCGGCCTTGGCGAAGAGCGGTGGTACGCCGGCGAGGAAGAGCGACTCGCCGTCGGAGATGACGAGGTCGGGGTTGCTGGTCAGCTTGGCCAGCCGGACGCCGAGCATCGGCAGCATGCCCATCGGGCTGGCGAAGATCTCGCCGTCGTCCTTGAACGCGTCGGCGATGGCGGCGGCGCAGACCTCTGCGCGCGAGAACACGGTCACTTCTTCTCCTCCTCGGCGAAGGCCCGGACAGCGGCCTGGTAGGCGTCCTCGTCACCGGAGAGGAAGCGCTGCTCGAAGGCGGCCCACTCCTCGTCGGTGCCGGCGGCCGCGGCGGCGTACGCCTTCTGGAACTTCTCGTCGCGCTCGTAGTCGGGCGTGCAGGTGGTGAAGTGGGCGCCGTGGGGGGTCTCGACGACGCCGTCGACCAGCATCCGGCTGAGCAGCAGCCGCTGCACGGGGGTGTCGACCGTCAAGCCGGCGGTGTCGACGATCTGCTCGACCGAGAGGTAGGTGCGTTCGGCGGCCATCGCGAAGAGGTCGTCGAAGTAGGGGTCCGGGCCGAGGTAGGTCGCATTGCCGTGGCGGTCGGCGCGGTTGAGGTGGACCAGCGCGACGTCGAGGTTGAGGGCGGGTACGGCGACGAGCTCCTCGTGGGTGCCGTCAGGGGCGGCGTACGGGCTGGTCACGGTGGCGATGTCGGGGTTGTTGACCAGGACGTCGGAGCCGAGGCCGGCGCGCATCGGCAGGAACGGCAGCCGCTGGGCGGCGGCGCGCAGACCGGTCTGGAACATGCCCTCGTCGAGCTCCACGACCTCGGGGATGGTGGCGTTCTGCCGGGCCCGCTGGAAGTTCGGCTCCAGGGGGATGGAGTCGAGCGAGACGAAGGCGTAGACGAGCTTGCGGACCTTGCCGGCCCGGGCGAGCAGGCCGACGTCGGCTCCACCCCAACTCACGATGGTCAGGTCGGTCAGGTCGGAGCGGAGGAGGGCGCGGACCAGGGCCATCGGCTTGCGCCGGGGGCCCCAGCCGCCGATGCCGATCGTCATGCCGCTGCGGAGCTCGCCGACGATCTCGTCGATGGTCATCCGCTTGTCGCGGGGGAGGTTGGTCATCGGTTGCCCTTCGCCTTGTCGGCCTTGTCGGTGCCCGCGAAGTCGTCGCGGAGCTCGTCGGAGACGCCACTGAGGTTGAGCTCCATCGTGAAGCCCTGCTCGAACCGGTAGCTCTTGTTCACGTCGATCGGGTCGATGCCGTTGATCGCCTCCTTGGCGGCCCGGATCACCCGGGTGTCCTTGGCGGCGATCTCGCCGGCGACCGCGAGGGCGGCGTCGTCCAGCTGGTCGCGGGGGACCACCTCGAGCACGGAGCCGTGCGGGACCAGGTCGGCGGCCTTGATCGTGCGACCGGTGAAGTAGAGGGTGCGCATCAGGTGCGGCGGCACCATCCGGGCCAGGTGGGTGGCGGCGCCCAGGGCGCCGCGGTCGACCTCGGGCACGCCGAAGTAGGCGTCGTCGCTGGCCACGATGCAGTCGGCGTTGCCGACCAGGCCCACGCCGCCACCGAGGCAGAACCCGTTGACGGCCGCGATCACGGGGACGCTGCACTCGTAGACGGCCTTGAAGGCGGCGAAGCAGCCCTTGTTGGCGCCGATCAGGGCGTCGAACCCGGTGGTGTGCTGCATCTCCTTGATGTCGACGCCGGCGTTGAAGCCGCGGCCCTCGGCCCGTAGGACCACCACGTGCGTGGCCTGGTCGGCGCTCGCCTCGTCGAGGGCTGCCGCGACGTCGAACCAGCCCTGCACGGTCAGGGCGTTGACCGGCGGATGCTCCATCGTGATGACCCGGATGCCGTCGGGGCGGAGGTCGGAGGTGATGCCCATGGGTGTCCTTGGTGGCTCTGGGGTGCCGGATTCACTGGTTAACCAGTGAATCTGACACCTGCCGGGATACAAACCTAACGTTTGCTTGGTAGCCTAACAGTTGCTTGGTTCACCCGTCGACGAGAGGAACGAGATGGCGCTCACCATCGACCTGGCCGGACGCGTCGTCCTGGTCACGGGCGGCAACAAGGGGATCGGGGCCGGGATCACCCGGACCTTCCTGGCCGCCGGGGCCACGGTCGTCACGTGCGCCAGGGGTGAGAGCCCGACGATCGAGGGTGCCGACCACCGCGCCTGCGACGTCCGTGACGCGGAGGCCGTCGGCGCGCTGGTCGAGACCGTCGTGACCGAGCACGGACATCTCGACGTCGTGGTCAACAACGCCGGGGGAGCGCCGTACGCCGCCGCCGCCGACGCATCACCCCGCTTCCACGACAAGATCGTCGGGCTCAACCTGCTGGCCCCCCTGCTGGTCGCCCAGGCCGCCAACCGGGTGATGCAGCAGCAGGAGGGTGGCGGGTCGATCGTCAACATCTCCTCGGTCTCCGCCCTGCGCCCCTCGCCGGGAACCGCGGCGTACGGCGCTGCCAAGGCCGGCCTGGACTCGTTGACCACCTCGCTCGCGATCGAGTGGGCGCCCAAGGTCCGGATGAACTCGATCGACGTCGGCTTGTGCCGCACCGAGCACACCG
Organism: Nocardioides sp.; assembly: GCF_041600255.1. Lineage (GTDB taxonomy): Bacteria > Actinomycetota > Actinomycetes > Propionibacteriales > Nocardioidaceae > Nocardioides. The sequence continues at coordinate 14,882 of NZ_JBFIKK010000083.1, forward strand.
ACGACCACTACGGCGGGGATGCCGGGGTCGCCGCCATCGAACGCACCATCCCGCTCGGCCGGATGGCCACCCCCGCAGAGGTCGGTCACGTGGCCGCCTTCCTGGCCAGCGACCTGGCGTCGTACGTCTCCGGCGCCACGCTCGCCTGCCACGGCGGGGGAGAGCCCCCCGTCTTCCTGTCCGCCCAGAACATCCAGGAGTCATCGTGAAGAAGCTGCTCGAAGGTCGCATCGCC
>NZ_JBFIKK010000084.1:0-15099 GCF_041600255.1 Nocardioides sp.
GAGCCACGCCCCGGCACCGAGCATCGCGATCCCGCCCAGGGCACCGACGGCCACCTCGCGCCAGCGCCACGCCAGCCAGGTGTCACCGAAGAGGCGCTGGGCCAGCCCCACGTGCCGCTCACCGGCCAGCGCATCGGCCGCTGCCATCACGCAGTAGATGTCCATCCGCGGGTCGACCGAGACCTGGACCCGGCCACTCGTGGTGGCGAGCGTGCCGTCGTAGTTGGAGAAGGCCGGCTCGCCGTCCGTCCATGAGGTCACGCACCCCCCGTCGATTCCGACGTTCTCGCGACGGATCACCGATCCGTCGAGCGTCGAGATCGTGACGAGGGCGCCGGTCGTGTGTCCCAGCGCAACGGCCAGGCGGGCCCGGTCTGGGGAGAGGGTGGGCGACCACTGGCTGAGGCCGTCCACTTCCCTCGCCCGCAGGTCGAGCGGCACCCGCTTCACGACTTCGCCGGTGACGCGGGTGGCGACCAACGCGGCCGTGCGAGCGCGTCCTTCCCCCGAGGCCCTCACCCACGCGAGGGTGTCGGCGTCGAGCCAGCCCGCCATCCAGCCCACCCGGCGAGGCACCGGCTGGACGGAGCCGTCCGGGTCGAGCACCAGGCCACCACCGTCGGCGTCGGTGTCCCAGGCGTGAGCGGGGAGGAAGAGACGCGATCCGTCCGGCGACCAGAAGCCGGGAGTCTGCGGAGCCAGCCAGTGGGTCTCGTCCCGGGGGATGCTCCGGTTGTCCCCGATCTCGTCGAACCGATGCTCCGCCCCGGTGACGAGGTCGCGGATCACGTAGCCCGAGCCATCGTCGAGGAACCCGAGCATCCGACCGTCCTCGGAGAGGACCGGGGGGAAGTCGTCGACGGGAACGTCTGCCCCCACGCGCCACGTCCGACCCTCGGCGGACACCCCGTGCCACTGGGAGCCGCCCTCGTGGACGAGCAGCGCCAACGGCCCCGGCTGGTCGGGCAGGTCCCGCTCGAACCACGGCTTCAGTACGTGCCCGGGGTGGCCGGTCACACCGGGCGCCGGGTCACCGCCGGCGACCGGCGGCTCCGACGCCCGCGGGAGCTGGTTCACGACGCCACCGGCCAGCACCACCAGCGCCGCGACGGCTGCGACCGTGCCCAGCCGCCGACGGTGGCGGCGACGCCGCCCTGCGCGCCAGGCGGCGCCCGCGTCGGCCCCGACGTATGCCGGGACCTCGGCGACGAGGTCCTCCAACGGCTCACGCAGATCGGTCATCGGATCGGCTCCTCGACGAGGTCGGACAACAGGTCGGGAGCGAGCACGCGGAGTCGCTCGAGGGCCTGTCGGGTCTGGGACTTCACGGTGTTGGGCGAGCAGCCGAGCACGCCCGCGGTCTGGACCTCGGTCAGGTCGTCGTAGAAGCGCAGCGACAGCACCGCGCGCTGCTTCGGCGTGAGGCGGAGGAGCGCCTGGCGCAGCACCAGGCGGCGTTCCACGTCCGGTCCGTGCTGGCCGAGCTCGGGATGGCTGTCCCCCATCACCTCCGCCGGTCGCACGCTGCGTCGGCGCCAGGTGTCGATGGCCCGGTGGTGCATGACCCGTCGCGCATAGGCGTCCGGATCTCCCCGTCGGGAGACCCGGGACCAGTGGTCGGCCACCCGGGCCAACGTGTCCTGCACCAGGTCCTCGGCGAGGTGGACGTCACCGGTCAGCAGGTACGCCGAACGCGCCAAGCTGCGTGAGCGCGCCTGCACCCACTCCTCGAAGTCCTGCACACCTGTAGTCACGCACGTCGGGGCCGGTTCGGGTGGGGGGCTGGCCGAGTTCGGTCCCGCGATCAGCTGCCGAGCCTCAGCTGCTCGGCCGTCTCCTGCCGCATCTGGACCTTGCGCACCTTGCCGGTGACGGTCATCGGGAACTCCTCGACCACCAGCACGTAGCGCGGGACCTTGTAGTGCGCCAGCTTCCCCGCGGCGAAGGCGCGGACCGCCTCGGCGTCCAGCGGGGCTGCCCCCTCGCGCATCCGCACCCAGGCGCAGAGCTCCTCGCCGTACTTCTCGTCCGGGACGCCGATCACCTGGACGTCCTCGACGTCGGGGTGGGTGTGCAGGAACTCCTCGACCTCGCGGGGGTAGATGTTCTCCCCGCCCCGGATCACCATGTCCTTGATCCGGCCGACGATCGTGCAGTAGCCGTCCTCGCGCATCACGGCCAGGTCGCCGGTGTGCATCCAGCCGTCGGCGTCGATCGTCTCGGCGGTCTTCTCCTCGTCCTGCCAGTAGCCGAGCATCACCGAGTAGCCGCGGGTGCAGAACTCCCCGGTCTCGCCCCGCTCGACAGTCCTCCCGGTGACCGGGTCCACCACCTTGATCTCGACGTGCGGGTGCACCCGCCCGATCGTGGCGGTACGACGCTCGAGGTCGTCGTCGGTGCGGGTCTGGCAGGAGACCGGCGAGGTCTCGGTCATCCCGTAGGCGATCGCGACCTCGGTCATGTTCATCTCGTTGACGCAGCGCTTCATCACCTCGACCGGGCAGATCGAGCCGGCCATGATCCCGGTGCGCAGTGTGGAGAGGTCGTGCTCGGCGAAGCTCGGGTGGTTCTGCATCGCGATGAACATCGTCGGCACGCCGTAGAGGGCCGTGCACCGCTCGGTCTCGATGGTGCGCAGGGTCGTCTCCGGGTCGAAGCCGGGCGCGGGGATCACCATCGTGGCGCCGTGGCTGGTGCAGCCGAGGTTGCCCATCACCATCCCGAAGCAGTGGTAGAAGGGCACCGGGATGCAGAGCCGGTCCTCGTGGGTGAGGTCGATCAGCTCGGTGGTGAAGTAGCCGTTGTTCAGGATGTTGCGGTGACTGAGGGTCGCGCCCTTGGGGTAGCCGGTGGTGCCCGAGGTGTACTGGATGTTGATCGGGTCGTCGGGCGTGAGCCCCGCCATCCGCTCGGCCACCGCGTCGTCCTGCAGGCCCTCGCCGCCGGTCACCAACGCGGCCCAGTCCTCGGTGTCGACGTACACCGTCCGCTCCAGCGGGAACGAGGAGTCGGCCGCGGCGACGACCTCCTCGACCATGTCCCGGTAGTTGCTGGTCCGGAAGCTCGAGGCGGCCAGCAGCAGACGCAGCCCGCTCTGGTTGACCGCGTAGGCGAACTCGTGGGTCCGGTACGACGGGTTCACGTTGACCAGGACCACGCCGATCTTGGCGGTGGCGAACTGCACGAGCGTCCACTCCGCGCAGTTGGGGGCCCAGATGCCGACCCGGTCGCCGACCTCGAGCCCGGCCGCCAGCAGGCCGCGGGCGAGGGCGTCGACGTCGCGGTCCAGCTCCGTCCAGGTCCAACGGCGACCGGTGGCCACCTCGACCAGCGCCTCGCGGTCCGGATGGGCCGCGACGGTGCGTTCGAAGTTGGCTCCGATGGTCTCATCGAGCAGGGGCAGGTCGAGTTCTCCCGAGGCGTACGACTCCATGGCAGCGAACCTACGTCGTCGTCGGCGTCCCCGCGACCGGGGCGAGCGGCACGTCAGGCAGCGCGCCAGCCGCGGTCGACGTGCGCGCTGAGCGAGCAGAAGTAGGCATTGATCCGGTCGTCGTCCCAGCCCCGGGCCTCGCGCAGTCCCACCGCGAGGACCTCCAGGTAGCCGGACGACGGCCGCGTGTGCGGCACGTGGTCGGTGCCGTGCGGTGCGGTGAAGAGCAGCAGCGGGACGTCGTCGTGGCGACCCACCTCGACCAGCGTCTCGTAGTGGCCGGGCCCGGCGGTGTGCCGCCCGCCGGCCAACGGGTCGAGGACGATCTCCTCGATCGGGTCGCCCTCCTCGGGGATCCGGTGCATCTCCTGGGCAGCGATGTCGGCGAACTGACCGGCGGTGACCAGGAACGCCCGGGCCGCGGTGGCGCCGGGGGTGTCGTGGTCGTAGAAGGCGACTCCCCCACCCCACTGCGGCGAGGTGCCGGCGAACCACGTCGTCCCCGGCAGGTCCACCGCCATGTCGCGCAGCGGCGGGTCGGGGTTGCGCGCACCCGGGTTGGTCCGGCTGCCGCCGGGAGGGCGGCCACCCTCGAGGTAGCAGCCCAGCCGGTCGGCGGACATGTTGGAGCCGTAGCTGACGTACCAGACGTGAGACATGAGCCCCCACGCTACGCAACGGATGCGCGGCGTGGGGGCTCCCCGAGATGTCAGGCCCGGCCGGGCCGGGGTCGTCTGCCGGCGTCAGTCGTCCGCGAGCACCCGGTCGTGGCGCAGCGACGAGGCCCGGGTCTCCTTGGCGAACCAGACCGCCACGACCGTGATCACCGAGGCGATCGCGACGTAGATGCCCACCGCCGTCGTGTTGCCGTCGTCGAGGTCGCCGAGCAGCTTGAGCGCGATGATCGGGGCCAGCGCACCGGCGAAGATCGAGGCGAGCTGGTAGCCCACCGAGGCTCCGGTGTAGCGCACCGACGTGCCGAACAGCTCGGAGAAGAAGGCCGCCTGCGGGGCGTACATCAGCGAGTGCAGGATCAGGCCGACCACGACGGCGAAGAGGATCAGGTTCGGCTCGCGGGTGTCGAGCAGGTTGAAGAAGACGAACGTCCAGACGCCGACCCCGATGGCCCCGGCCAGGTAGAGCGGACGACGCCCCACCACGTCGGAGAGCGCACCGATCGCGGGCACCACGAAGAACTGGACGGCGGCACCGATCAGCAGGGCCTTCAGGATGATCGACTGGTCGACCTCGAGGTAGGAGGTGACGTAGGTGATCGAGATGACCGTGAAGATGTAGTAGCTGATGTTCTCCGACATCCGCATGCCCATCGCGATGAAGACCTCGCGCGGGTACTCCTTGACGACCTCGAGGATCGGCATGCCGCGACCGGTCGAGGCGATCTTGCCGTGCGCCTCCTGGAAGACCGGCGACTCCTCGATGGAGAGCCGCACCCAGAGGCCGACCACGACGAGGACGGCGCTGAGCAGGAACGGGATCCGCCAGCCCCAGGCGAGGAAGTCGGCCTCGGACTGCACGGCCGCGAGCACCCAGAGGACACCGGTGGCGAGCAGGTTGCCCAGCGCCACCCCGGCCTGCGGGAAGGAGGTCCAGAAGCCGCGGCGCTCGTCGCTGCCGTGCTCGGCGGCCATCAGCACCGCGCCGCCCCACTCGCCCCCCACGGCGAAGCCCTGCAGCAGCCGGCAGAAGACCAGCATCAGCGGGGCCGCGATGCCGATCGAGGCGTACGTCGGCAGCAGGCCGATCGCGAACGTGCCCACACCCATCAGCAGCAGCGAGGCCACCAGCATCTTCTTGCGACCGACCCGGTCGCCGAAGTGGCCGAAGACGATCCCGCCGAGCGGGCGGGCCGCGAAGCCGAGCGCGTAGGTCATGAAGGCGTAGAGGGTGCCGTTGGTGCCGCCGATCTCGCCGAAGAAGACCTCACCGAAGACCAGGGCGGCAGCAGAGCCGAAGAGGAAGAAGTCGTACCACTCGGTGGCGGTGCCGATCAGGCTGGCGAAGACGACCTTGCCGATGGAGCGGCGGCTCGGGTCCACCCCCTGCGGGTTGGGGGGCATGGTCTGGGTGGTCATCGTGCGTCCTTTCGAGGGGGCGATCGGGTGGAGGGTGCAGGGGGATCAGGCGGCGGTCCAGCCGCCGTCGAGCAGGAACGAGGAGCCGGTCACCGACGACGAACCGGGCCCGCACAGGAAACCGACCATCTCGGCGACCTCCTCGGGCTCGACCAGTCGCTTGACCGGGGTGCGAGCGAGCAGGACCTCGTCGAGGACCGCGCTCTCGGGGATGTCGTGGGACTGCGCCTGGGCGGCGATCTGCCCCTCGACCAGCGGGGTGCGGACATAGCCGGGGCAGACGGTGTTGCTGGTGACGCCCTTGCCGGCGGCCTCCAGCGCGATCACCTTGGAGAGGCCTTCCAGGCCGTGCTTGGCGCTGACGTACGCCGCCTTGTACGGCGAGGCGCGGTGACCGTGCACGCTCGAGACGTGGACGATCCGGCCCCAGCCGCGCTGGTACATCCCCGGCAGCAGGCGACGGGCGAGCCGGAAGGGGGCCTCGAGCATCAGGCGCTGGATCAGCGCGAACATCTCGGGGTCGAACTCCTCGACGGGAGCGACGTGCTGGATACCGGCGTTGTTGACCAGGATGTCGGCCTCGAGGGTGAGCGCGTCGATGGCCGCGCCGTCGGTCAGGTCGAGGGCGTGCGCGTCACCGTCGATCAGGGCGGCGACCTTGGCGGCCCCCTCCTCGTCGCGGTCGAGCACCGTCACGTGGGCGCCGAGGACGGCGAGACGGGTGGCGACGGCGGCACCGATGCCGCTCGCGCCGCCGGTCACCAGGGCACGGCGACCGGACAGGGCTGTGACGGGGGTCTCGGACATGCTCCGACCGTAGGTCCGGTCGAGTCCGCTCAAGAACCGCCCGGATCACCACAGATCAGGCGTGGATATGTGTCACAGAGCCATCAGGGCCTGCGCCAGGTCCTCCCAGAGGTCCTCGACACCCTCGAGCCCGCACGAGATCCGGAGCAGCGCGTCGTCGGGGCGGGCATCGGCCGCCACCGGCCGGTGGGTCAGACCGGCAGGGTGCTGGATCAGGGTGTCCACGCCGCCGAGGGAGACGGCGTGGGTGATCAGGGCGCAGCGCTGGGCGACCTGGGCGGCAGCCGCGTGACCACCGCGCAGCTCGAAGGCCAGCATGCTGCCCGGGCCGTGCATCTGGGTGCCCACCAGGCCGAGCGGGTCGCACTCCTTGAGGCCGGGGTACATCACCCGCGCCACCTGGGCGTGCTCGGCGAGCCGGACGGCCAGGGTCGCTGCGGTCTCCTGCTGGGCGCGCACTCGCAGCGGCAGGGTCTGCAGACCGCGGTGCAGCTCGTAGGCCGCCAGCGGGTGCAGGACCGCCCCGGTCACCGCCCGGACCTGACGCAGCCGGACCGCCCACTCCTGCGAGGTCGCGACGACCCCACCCATCACGTCGCCGTGACCGCCGAAGAACTTGGTCGCCGAGTGCAGCACCAGCGCCGCGCCCTGGTGGACGGGCTGCTGCAGCACCGGGGTGGCGAAGGTGTTGTCGACCAGGACCGGGACGTCGCCCGCCTGGGCGACCACGGAGGCGATGTCGACCAGGTCGACGCTCGGGTTCGCCGGCGTCTCCATCACGACCAGGCCGGTGTCCGGACCGATCAGCTCGTGCACCCGGTCCGGGGTCGCCCAGTCGACCCGGGTGCCCAGCAGGCCGGTGGCCAGCACGTGGTCGGTGCCGCCGTACAGCGGTCGGACGGCGACCACGTGCGGACGCCCGGCGGCGACGGCCGCGAGCAGCACGGCACTGAGCGCCGCCATCCCGGAGGCGAAGCCCACCGCCGCCTCGGTCCGCTCCAGCTGGGCGACCGAGCGCTCGAAGCGGTCGACGTTCGGGTTCCACAGCCGCTGGTAGACCAGCGAGTCGCCGGCGTCGGGCACGTGCCCGGTGGCGAGGTTCTCGTAGGACTCCCCGCCGGTCATCAGCGAGTCCAGCGGGTACGTCGTGGAGAGGTCGATCGGCGGCACGTGCAGACCCTGCGCCAGCAGGTCCTCGCGGCCGGCGTGAACAGCGGTCGTGTCGAAGTGCGTCATGGTGTGACCATGCGATCTCGTGCGCCGGAGCGCAACAGATCCGCAGAAGGTTCGGACGATTCGCCATTAGCCGAAGAAGTCACTGAATCGCGGGCGTAGGGTGGTCCCGTGCCGAAGAACCCTCCGGGCCCCGCGCCACGCTCCCGACCGGTCCTCGACGACGTCGACCGGGCGATCGTCACCCAGCTGCTCAAGGACGGACGCACGCCCAACGTCGAGCTCGCCCGACTGGCCGGGGTCGCCGAGTCCACCTGTCTGGCCCGGGTGCGTTCGCTGCGTGAGCGCGGGCTGGTCACCGGGGTGATCGCGGAGGTCGACCTCGCCCGGCTGGGGCTGCCCGTCCAGGCCATGGTGGCGATCCGGTTCTCGGGGCACCTGCGGGCCGACGTCGACGCCTTCGCCGAGGAGGTCACCCAGCTCTCCGGCGTGGTCGCGGCCTACAACATCTCCGGGGCCAACGACTTCTTGGTGCATGTGGCCTCCGCGACGCCCGAGGACCTGCGCGACTTCGTGCTCGACAACCTGACCGGGCGGCCCGGGGTGGTCTCCGCGGAGACCAGCCTGGTCTTCCACGTGAACCGCGGGCAGAACGTGCTCTCGCTGGACTGAGGCCGATCAGCTGCCGGCCGGAGCCGTCCGGAGCCGGTGCACCCGCAGCGCGAACTGGAGGTCGAGGCCGCTGGCGGGCTCGCGCCAGGCGGCGCCGAGCAGGTCGGTGATCCGGTCGAGACGCTGGACGACCGTGTTCGGGTGCACGTGCAGTCGGGTCGCGGTGTCCTTGACCCGACCCCCGGTGGCGAACCACGCCTCCAACGTCTCGACCAGCCGGGTCCCGCGCTGCTCGTCGTAGCCGATCACCGGCCCGAGGGTGAGGTCGACGTACTCGGCCAGCTGCTCGGGGCCGTTCTGTCCGAGCAGGAGCCGGGTCAGACCGAGGCCGACGGGGTCGCTGACCTCGCCGTGCCGGCCGAGCGCGGTCAAGGTGTCCAGGCAGCGACGCGCCTCGGCGTACGCCGCCGGCAGCCCGGCCACCCCGCTCTCGGGGACCACGGCGACCCCCACCGTCGCTCGGGCCCCCTGCCCGGCGACCGCGTCGCGCAGTCGGCGCCCGACCGCGACCGCGTCGTCGTCGGGCAGCAGCAGCACGACCGCGCCCCGGTGCTCGCCGGCCAGCCCGCGATGGGTGGCCGCCAGCCGGGCAGCGACCCGGGCGGCGGCGTGGCGCTCCATCCCGTCGATCGCCGCCACCGCGACCGCCAGCGGGGCGTCCAGCGAGACCCGTTGGCGCCGGGCGCGCTCGCGCACCAGCACCGGGTCCGGCGACTCGGACTCCAGCAGGTCGCCGAGCAGCTCACCGCCGAGGCGCTCCTCGGTCTGGGCGACGGTGCGGGCGAAGAGCAGGACGAGCGCGGTGACCAGGGCTCCGCGCTCCAGGGTGCGCCGCTCGGCGCGGTCGAGCGGCTCGCCGCGACCGTGCAGCACCAGGGTCGCGAGGTGCTCGCTGCCGGCGAGGGCTGCGGCCACGTAGGTGCCGTCGAGTTCGGCCGAGCGACCCGAGCCGACCGCCTCGGCGACCGCGCCCACCCAGCTGCCGGGGGCCGGGGTCCCCGCCATCAGCTCCCCGCTCGGCTCGTGCACCGCGAGGTCGCCCCCGAGCACCTCGGCCAGGACGGTGGCGACCTCGTCGACCCCGCCGCCGTGCAGCAGCAGGTCGGTCAGCCGGTCGTGCGCCTGCGCGGCGCTCTCCACGGCCGTCGCGTGGCGGGTCATCGTCCGGTGGGCCTCGTCGAGCTCGGCGAAGAGCCGGGCGTTCTCCAACGCCACCGCGGCGTGGGCCGCGAACGAGGTCAGCAGGCTGACCTCGGAGGGCGGGAAGGGGCGCACGGTGCGGTGCACCGCGAGCAGGGTGCCGATCACGCGTCCCTCGAGGACCAGCGGGACGCCGAGGATGGCGCGGATCTTCTCCCCCGCCACCGCGTCGTCGATGAACGGCTTGTGCACGAACCGCTCGTCGCTCTGGTAGTCCTCGGTGAAGTACGGCGCACCGGTCTGCGCGACCAGCCCGAGCAGGCCGGTGCCCAACGGGAGCTTGAGGGTGCGGAACTCCTGGGTGAGCGCGCCGTCGGTCACCTTCATGTACGACGCGCCCTCGCCCTCGTCGTTCAACGACAGGTAGGTCATGTCGGCGTTGAGCAGCTGGCGGGCCCGGCGGGTGATCGCGAGCAGGATCGCGTCGACGTCGCGGATCGCGGTCAGGTCGCTGGCGGTTGCGTAGAGCGCGCTGAGCTCGGCCTCGCGAGCCCGCTGCCGGGCGATCAGCTCCCGCAGGCGCAGGGCCACGTCGTACTGCCGGCGCAGCGAGGTTCGCGCCTCGTCCGTGGCGGCGCAGCGCTCCTGCTGGGCGAGCAGCTCCTCGAAGGCCGCCCGCGGCGCCTGGTCGTAGAGCAGCTCCACGAACGACCCGGTCGCTTCGCTCGCCTCGGCCGTCACGAGCGGAGTCTAGGACCACCCAGCGGCTGGCGGGAGTCGCGTGCGGACCCGGCCCGGTAGCGTGGGAACGATGTCCGGACCGTCCCCCCGCACCGGCGGGTACCGCACCCTCGCCGACCAGCTGCGCAGCTGGCCCGACGAGCGGCTGGCCCGACTGCTGATGGCCCGCCCCGACCTGGCCACCCCGGTGCCGCACGACTTCTCCCAGCTGGCCTCACGGGCCGCGACCCGGGCCTCCCTGCTGCGCGCGCTGGACCTGCTCACCCGTCAGGAGCTCTTCGTCCTCGATGCCCTGGTCATCGCCGGCCAGAGCACCCAAGAGGACCTTGCCGAGATCGTGCACGCCGAGCCGTCGGCCGTCGCCCGCTCGCTGGAACGCCTGCTGGACCTCGCCCTGGCCTGGGAGTCCACCCAGGGCCTGCGCGCGCTCAGCGGAGTCGCCGAGGGCCTGACCGGTGGTCCGGCGACCGGGGTCAGCGGACTCCGTCCGGTCTCAGCCGAGCCGCCCACCCCCGACGACGTCCTGCGCCGGCTCGGCGAGCTCTCCGAGCCGGCCCGCGCCCTGCTCGTCCACGTCGCCGACCACGGCGGCGAGGCCACCACCGGCTCCGCCCGCCACACGGTCACCCCCGACGACGCGGCCACCCCCGCCGAGGAGCTGCTGGGACGGCGACTGCTGGTCCCGCGCGGCGGCGGCACGGTGGTGCTGCCCGGCGAGGTCGGGCTGGCGCTGCGCGGCGGCCGCACCACCTCCGAGCCGATCGACGACGAACCCGTGCTCGCGATCTCCGAGCGTGACCAGGCCAGCATCGACCGGACCGCGGCCGGGGCGGCCTTCGAGGCGGTCCGGCGGGTGGAGCTGCTGCTGGACCACTGGGGCACCGAGCCACCGTCCGCCCTGCGCTCGGGCGGGCTGGGGGTGCGCGACCTGAAGGCGACCGCGGTGCACCTGCACGTCGACGAGCCGGTCGCCGCCCTGATCGTCGAGATCGCCGCGGCTGCCGGGCTGTTGGCGACGGCAGCCGACCCCACCGGCCAGCCGGCGTGGATCCCCACCGACGCCTTCGACGCCTGGACGGCGAGCTCGATCGAGGAGCGGTGGACCGCGCTGGTGCGCGCCTGGCTGGAGAGCCCGCGGATGCCCGGCCTGGTCGGCTCGCGGGACGGGGCCGGGAAGCCGTGGAACGCCCTCTCCCCCGAGCTCGCCAGCACCGGTCAGGTCGAGAGCCGCCGGATGACGCTGGACGCACTCGCCGAGCTGCCCGCCGGCCAGGTGCTCGCCGCCGGGACCGGGCTGCCGTCCCTGGTCTCCCGGGTCACCTGGCTGCGGCCGCGCCGCCCCCGCACCCGTGCCGACCAGGTCGCCTGGGCGGTCAGCGAGGCCGCCGCCCTGGGCGTGACCGGCCTGGGCGGGCTGGCGTCGTACGCGCGCTCGCTCGTGGCCGGCGAGGAGAAGGCGGCCCGCGCGACCCTGGCCGAGCTGATGCCCCGCCCGGTCGACCACGTGCTGATCCAGGCCGACCTGACCGCGGTCGCCCCCGGCCCGCTCGAGTCGGGGCTGGCCCGCACCCTGCAACTGCTCGCGGACGTCGAGTCGCGTGGCGGCGCGACCGTCTACCGCTTCAGCCCGACCTCGGTACGCCGGGCGCTCGACGCCGGCTGGGCCGCGGTGGAGATCCACGACTTCGTCGCCGAGGTGTCGCGTACGCCGGTGCCGCAGCCGCTGACCTACCTGATCGACGACGCCGCCCGGACCTTCGGGACGATCCGGGTCGGGCACGCCGAGGCCTTCCTGCGCGCCGACGACGAGGCCGCCCTGACCGAGCTGCTGCACCATCCCAAGGCAGGCACCCTGGGGCTGCGCCGGATCGCGCCCACGGTGCTGATCAGCACCACCCCGCTCGACGTGCTGCTGCCCCGGCTGCGCGACCTGGGCGCCTCGCCGGCCGTGGAGGCCGCGGACGGCACCGTGCGGGTGGCCCGACCGGACCTGTTGCGGGCACGTCGTCCCCGCGAGCGCCGGGTGGCGGCGGCCCGGTCGGCACACGAGCAGGCGCACACCGCCCAGGTGCTGACCGCGATCCGCTCCGGCGACCGGGTCGCCGCCAGTCGACCGGCCACGCCGTCCGCCTCGCTGTCGCCCAGCGGTTCGCTGGCCGCGCTGCGCGACGCGATCGAGGCCGGCGCCACGGTGCTCATCGGCTACGTCGACAACCACGGCTCCAGCTCGGAGCGGATCGTCGACCCGATCCGGGTGGAGGGCGGCTGGCTGACCGCGCACGACCACCGCAGCGACGACACCCGCACCTTCGCGGTGCACCGGATCACCGGCGTCAAACCCGTCACGCCCGGCTGAGCGCCGACGGCGAGGGGGCGCCCCCGCCCCCGACCTAGACTGGGCGCGTGGACTTCCTGCGCTACGCCGACGCCTCCGCCGGTCTCGTGAACACCGAGATCGGCGACGTCGACGACCTCGTCGGCCACCTGGTGGGCCGCGACTGGCTGCACGAGCAGGTCACCGACCGCGACTGCATGCTGCTGCGCAAGTTCCAGCGCGAGCTGCGGCCGGTCTTCGAGGCCTCCGAGGCCGACGACGTCCGCGCGGTGGTCGACCTGCTCAACGAGCTGATGGTGCGCCACCCGATCACACCCCGGATCGCCGACCACGACGGCCACGACCTGCACCTGCACGTGGCCTCCAAGTCGACCAGCGTGGCGGAGCTGCTGGTCGGCGAGTCGCTGCTCGGCCTGGCCACGCTGATCTGCGACCTGGGTCCGACCCGGCTCGGGGTGTGCAGCGCCGACCGCTGCACGGACGTGTACGTCGACACCTCGCCGAACCAGTCGCGCCGCTACTGCTCGGACCGCTGCTCCTCGCGCGCCAACGTCGCGGCGTACCGGGCCCGGCAGAAGCAGCAGCTCACCGACGAGTCGGCCACCGAGAACACCGCCTGAGCCCGCTGGGGACCCGTCCGTAGACTCGACAGGTGAACGACGGCCCCCTGATCGTCCAGTCCGACAAGACCCTTCTGCTCGAGATCGACCACGAGCGCGCCCAGGACTGCCGCAAGGCCATCGCGCCGTTCGCGGAGCTCGAGCGCTCCCCCGAGCACATGCACACCTACCGGCTGACGCCGCTGGGCCTGTGGAACGCGCGCGCCGCCGGCCACGACGCCGAGCAGGTGATCGACACCCTGCTGGAGTTCAGCCGGTACGCCGTACCGCACGCGCTGCTCGTCGACGTGGCCGAGACGATGGCCCGCTACGGCCGGCTGCGGCTGGAGAAGCACCCCGTGCACGGGCTGGTGCTGGTCTCCAGCGACCGGCCGGTGCTCGAGGAGGTGCTGCGCGCCAAGAAGATCGCCGGCATGCTCGGCGACCGGATCGACGCCGACACGGTGGTGGCGCACGGCTCGGAGCGCGGCAACCTCAAGCAGGCGCTGCTCAAGCTCGGCTGGCCGGCTGAGGACTTCGCCGGGTACGTCGACGGCGAGGCGCACCCGATCGCGCTGGACGAGACCGAGTGGCAGCTGCGCGACTACCAGCGCGACGCCGCCGACTCGTTCTGGCACGGCGGCTCGGGTGTCGTGGTGCTGCCGTGCGGTGCCGGCAAGACGCTGGTCGGCGCCGCCGCGATGGCGCACGCCCAGGCCACCACGCTGATCCTGGTGACCAACACGGTCTCGGCCCGGCAGTGGAAGGACGAGCTGCTGCGTCGTACCTCGCTGACCGAGGACGAGATCGGCGAGTACTCGGGCGCGGTCAAGGAGGTCCGGCCGGTCACGATCGCGACGTACCAGGTGATGACGACCCGTCGAAAGGGTGTCTACTCCCACCTCGAGCTGCTCGACGCCCGGGACTGGGGCCTGATCATCTACGACGAGGTCCACCTGCTGCCGGCGCCGATCTTCCGGATGACGGCGAACCTGCAGGCGCGCCGCCGGATCGGGCTGACCGCGACGCTGGTACGTGAGGACGGCCGTGAGGGCGACGTCTTCTCACTGATCGGCCCCAAGCGCTACGACGCCCCGTGGAAGGACATCGAGGCGCAGGGCTGGATCGCGCCGGCGGAGTGCATCGAGGTCCGGGTGACGCTGCCGACCAACGAGCGGCTGGCCTACGCGACCGCCGAGCCCGAGGAGCGCTACCGGCTGGCGTCGTGCACCCACCACAAGATCGACGTGGTCCGCGACATCGTGAAGCAGCACCCGGGGCAACCCACCCTGGTGATCGGGCAGTACATCGACCAGATCGACGAGCTGGCCGAGGTCCTGGAGGCGCCGCTGATCAAGGGCGAGACCCCGGTCAAGGAGCGCCAGCGCCTCTTCGACGCCTTCCGCACCGGCGAGATCGGGCTGCTGGTGGTCTCCAAGGTGGCCAACTTCTCCATCGACCTGCCCTCGGCGGAGGTCGCGATCCAGGTCTCGGGCTCCTACGGCTCACGCCAGGAGGAGGCCCAGCGGCTCGGGCGGCTCCTGCGACCCAAGGACGAGGGCAAGTCCGCGCACTTCTACACGATCGTCTCCCGCGACACCGTCGATGCCGACTTCGCCCAGAACCGGCAGCGGTTCCTGGCCGAGCAGGGGTACGCCTACCGGATCGTGGATGCGGAGGACCTGCCCGCCTGAGGGGGCCGCCGCGAGCGACGCCCGGCGGAGCGCCTCGCGAGGCGGAGGAGGGAGGCGGGTCGGAGTCCCTTCACCCGGCGCGGTGGAGCGCGTCGCGAGGCGGAGGAGGAGGCGGGTCGGAGTCCCTTCACCCGGCGCGGTGGTCGAACTGATCGCGCCCGACTGGCTCGCGGAGGGTCTCGAAAAACTCGTGTCCACATGGTGGAAGAACGGCCGGTTCTGGCGGCCAAACTGTCGGTGGTCCCGGCTTGACTTGTTCCATGACCGAGACGCTCGCCGACGTGGACACCGCAGCCGCGGTGTTGGACTTCGCGCGGGGTCAGCGGTCGGTCGCCGACGCTGCCGAAGCGAACCTGCTGCAGGCCGCGGTGGCGTGGGCTGCCATGCACTCGACCGACTCGTTGGCGGACGC
>NZ_JBFIKK010000085.1:0-14758 GCF_041600255.1 Nocardioides sp.
GACGCGATGGACCTCGACCTCGCCGTCACCGCCGGCGCCCAGACTCTCGCCGAGCTGGGCTCGACTGAGACCCTGGACGTGCGCCGCTCCCAGGCGCTGGCTGGATTGGCTCGACACCAGCTGTCGTTCGATCTGGCGGCCGGCGAGGACTCGTCAGGTGCGGTGGTGACGGCGGTGCCGCGGCCGCCCAAGCAGCTGGTCCTGCACGTCCACCTGGCCGACGCCGCGATCGGCCGGCTGGAGAACGGTCGGGTGCCGATCACGGTCGAGCAGGTCCGGGGCTGGTGCACGAACCCCGACACGAGCGTGGTGATCAAGCCGGTGATCGACCTGGCCGAGCACCACCACGTGGATGCCTACGAGTTCCCGGACCGGATCCGCGAGCAGTCGGTGCTGCTCAACCCGACCTGCGTGTTCCCGTGGTGCACCCGGTCGGCCCGGGGCTGCGACAGCGACCACCTCCAGCCCTACAACGCCGGTGGCAGCACCGCCTCAGACAACATCGCGCCGCTGTGCCGCAGACACCACCGGCTCAAGACCCACGGCCGCTGGCGCTACACCCGCCTCGATCCCGACTCGTTCCTGTGGAACAGCCCGCACGGCTACACCTACCTCCGCGATGCCACCGGCACCACCGACGTCAGCCGAGATCGGCTACCACCCGCGGACCGTCGACCCGACCTCTCGCCGGACCGACAACCCTGACCGCCCCACACCCCGCCGATCCACGATCCGCGGGGCAGCGGCACGCGTCAGCGAGCACCCAGAGCGATCGGGCAGCCCCGCCCAGAACCAGGGCGGTCCGTCACGACCCGATTCGGAGCAGATCGGTACTGTCGGGGCATGACCGAGCTCCCCCGCAAGGCCGCGGCACGTACGGCGCGTCTCGCCGCCCTGCCGTTGAGCTACGCCGGGCGCAGCGCTCTCGGGCTCGGCAAGCGGATGGGCGGCAAGTCGGCCGACGCCGTGCTGTCCGAGATCCAGCAGCGCACGGCCGAGCAGCTCTTCCGCACGCTGGGCGAGCTCAAGGGCGGCGCGATGAAGTTCGGCCAGGCGATGTCGGTCCTCGAGGCCGCTTTGCCCGACGAGATCGCCGGGCCCTACCGCGAGCAGCTGACCCGGCTCCAGGACTCCGCACCCCCGATGCCCACGCAGCTGGTCCGCGACGCCCTCGAGCGTGACCTGGGCGCCGACTGGGCCGACCAACTCGTCTGGCTGGACGGCGGGCCCACCGCCGCCGCCTCGATCGGCCAGGTCCACAAGGGCCGCTGGCACGACGGACGCGAGGTCGCGGTCAAGGTGCAGTACCCCGGCGCCGGCGAGGCCCTGCGCGCCGACCTGCGCCAGCTCGCTCGCTTCGCCCGCACCATCGGTCCGCTGGTGCCGGGGGTCGAGATCAAGCCCCTGATCGCCGAGCTCCAGGCGCGCACCGCCGAGGAGCTGGACTACCGACTCGAGGCCGAAGCCCAGCGTGCCTTCGCCGAGGCGTTCCGTGACGACCCGGAGATCGTGGTGCCCGACGTCCTGGCCGCCGGCGACACCGTGCTGATCAGCGAGTGGATGGAGAGCGACTCCTCGCTGGCTGCGGTCATCGCCCAGGGCAGTCAGGAGCAGCGCGACCACTACGCCGACCTGTTCGTCCGCTTCCTCTTCTCCGGCCCGGCCCGCACCGGGATGCTGCACGCCGACCCGCACCCCGGGAACTTCCGGATCCTGCCCGGCATCGACGGCGGTCCGGGGAGGATGGGCGTGCTCGACTTCGGCGCCGTCGCCCGCCTGCCCGAGGGTCGGCTGCCCACGGCGATGGGAGCGCTGATCCGGATCGCCGCGATCGAGGACCACGAGCAGCTCCTCCAGGGTCTTCGCGACGAGGGGTTCGTCAAGGACGGGATCACGATCGACCCCCGTCAGCTGCTCGAGTACCTCTCCCCCTTCGTGGAGCCGACAATGGTGGAGAGCTTCCGGTTCTCCCGTGACTGGATGCGCACCCAGTTCCAGCGGATCAACGACCCGCGCTCACCGACCTACACGATCGCGCTCAAGCTCAACCTGCCACCGTCGTACCTGCTGATCCACCGGACCTGGCTCGGCGGGATCGGCGTGCTGAGCCAGCTCGAGGCCGAGGCCCCGTTCAAGCAGATCCTGACCGACTCGCTGCCGGGGTTCGCCGAGCCCGCCTGAGTCAACCCGGCCCGCCTCAGTCAGCCCGGCCCACCGGGGTCAGGAGGTGCTGGACTCGCGACGACTGACGATCCCCTGGTGGCACCGCTTGACCAGCAACGCCGCCAGCTCGGGCTCGTCGCGCTGGAACCGCTGCCAGCCCGCGAGCGTCTGCTCGAAGGTCCGCCACAGCTGCTCGATGCGGTCCGGGTCCGGTTCGACGCGGGTGCGCCCCAGCAGGAACCCACCCACCGCGCCACGCTCGGCATCGACCTCGCGCGCCAGCCCGTGGGTGACCATCTCGCGCTCCGCGACGGCCAGGACCGTCCCCTCCGGATCGTTGACGTCACGCCGGAACCAGCCGCGGACGACGGCGTACACCGAGGTCCGTCCCTGCGCGACCTGGCCCAGGATCAGGTCGTCGTAGCCCGAGCGCTCGGTCACCTCCGGCGTGGCCACCAGCTCGATGCGCCGCCGCACGACGAACCCGAACCGCCTGCGCACGGTGAGGGTCAACCGCAGGACTCCCTGCTCACGCAGTCCCCAGAACGACACCGCCAGCACCAGCGCCGCCAGGTCTGCCTGCGAGACCTTCACCCCGGCATGGGGCACCACGGTTCCGCCGAACCGCCCGGCCGGCTTCGCCACCCGGTCGCCGAAGAGGTAGCAGAGCGTGCCCGTCGACAACGGCGGCCCGGACCCATCCGACGCAGGAGTGCTCACCCCGGGCAGCCTAGGCGAGGTGCAGCCGCAGCCGGCTCCGACTCACAGCGGCAGGAACATCACGTGCAGACCGACGTACCCGTGCTGCGGCGAGCGGAAGGCGCCCGGCACGGTGCCCACGATCTCGAAGCCGAGCGACTGCCACAACGCGACCGCTGCGGTGTTGGTCTCGACGACGGCGTTGAACTGGACGCCTCGGTAGCCCTGCTCGCGATGCCAGGCCACGACGTGCTCGGCCAGCAGTCGCCCCACGCCTCGTCCCCGCGCCGCGGGCGCGACCATGAAGGACGCCGTGCCGATGTGGTCGCCGTGACCGGGACGGTTCGGGCCCATCGTGGCGCTGCCGAGCACCACGCCGTCCGCCTCGGCCACCACCGTGCAGCCGGGCGGCGACGCGAACCACCACGGCCGGCCGGTCTCCGCGGTGAGGTCCATCGGGAAGGCATAGGTCTCGCCCGCCCGGACCGTGGCGGCGAAGAACGGCCAGATGCGTGACCAGTCGGCCTCGGTGGCGGCCCGGATCCGGACGTCGCTCACTCGCCGGTGACCCCGTCGATCGACTCGCGGATCAGGTCCGCGTGCCCGTTGTGCCGGGCGTACTCCTCGATCAGGTGGACCAGGATCCAGCGCAGGCTGAACCGGCCGCCGCCGTGCCGCACGGGCCGTTCCTTCACCGAGAGCGTCTCCAGTCCGCCATCGGTCAGCGCGTCGGCCATGACCCGGTCCGAGCGCTCGATGGCGGTGTCCAGCAGGTCGCGGAGCTGCTCGGGGGTGTCCTCGGCGGCACTGTTCCAGTCCCAGTCCTCGTCGGCGTCCCAGTCGACCGCATCCCACGGCTCGGAGGCCGGGCGGCCCTGCAGCACCGAGGTGAACCAGTAGTCCTCCACCAGGGCGAGGTGCTTGAGCATCCCGCCCAGCGTCATCGTCGACGGGGCGAGCCTGGTGGCGAGCTGCTCGGCGTCGAGGCCTTCGGTCTTCGTCCGGAGGGTGTCGCGGTGGAAGTTCAGGAAGCCGAGGAGCGTGGGCACCTCGTCGGCTGCGAGGGGCGGGTCGATCCGATCGGTCGTCATGGCGGCCACGCTAACCGGACCGCCAGCCCCCGTCGCCCCACTTTCGGCTCGCCTAGCGATCCACCCAGCGTTCGCCGACCGGCTCCGCCACGAGAGTGCCGCCGGTCAGCTCGGCGATCCAGGCGTGCAGCTGCGCGACGTCGCCCGGCGAGACTCCGAGCAGCAGCCCCACCTGCGCGCCGTACGTCGTGTCGAGTACGGCGACCCCGCGGGTGCGCAGCTCGCTCTCCACCCGACCCACGTCGCCATGTCCCAGCTCCAGTCGGAGCTCCCGGACCAGCTCGCGCCGCCTCGTGCCGGCGACCTCGAGCCCGGCGCGTACGGCGTCGCCGTAGGCGCGCACCAGCCCGCCGGCGCCCAGCAGCGTGCCGCCGAACCAGCGGGTGACCACGGCGACCACGTCGCTCACCCCTTCGCCGGCATGACCGCGCAGCACCTCCAGCATCGGGGCACCCGCCGTGCCGGCCGGCTCGCCGTCGTCGCTGGAGCGTTCGACCGCCGCGTCCGGTCCGAGGACGAAGGCCGAGCAGTGGTGTCGGGCGTCCCCGTGCTGCTTGCGCAGCCGCTCGACCACGGCGCGGGCAGCCTGCTCGGTCCCCACCCGCTCCACGGTGCACAGGAAGCGGGACCGCTTGACCTCGATCTCGGCCACGCCGTCCCGCGCCAGGGTGAGGTAGTGGCTCATCCCCAGAACCCGAAGACGTCGCCACCGATCCGGACGATGAACGCCGACACGATCGCGATGAAGAAGATCCGCACGAAGCGCGACCCCCGGGCGACGGCGGTGCGGGCACCCACGTAACCGCCGATGAGGTTGCAGGCGCCCATCACCAGGCCGACCTTCCAGAGCACGGCACCGGCGGGCACGAAGATGCAGAGCGCGGCCAGGTTGGTCGCCCAGTTCGCCATCCGCGCCTTGGCGGAGGCCTCGAGGAAGTTGTAGCCGAGCAGCCCGACCAGGGTGAAGACGAAGAAGCTGCCCGTGCCGGGGCCGAGCGCACCGTCGTAGAAGCCGATCACCAGCCCGGTCGCCATCGCCGCGGCGGTGTGCCGGTGCCCCGAGAACCGCAGCAGTGTCGCTCCGCCGAGGGCGGGCTTGAAGAGCACGTAGCCACCGACCAGCACCAGCGCGACCAGCACGATCGGGTCGAACGCGGACCGGGGGATCTGGGTGGCCACCAGGGCACCGCCGATCGAGCCCGCGAAGGCCAGCAGCATCAAGGGCACGAAGGTCTTCGGGTCGGGTCCCACCCGGCGGTAGTACGTCGCGCTGCTGACGCTGGTGCCGCAGATCGAGGCGAGCTTGTTGGTCGCCAGCACCTGCACCGGGGAGGCGCCGGGGAGCCCGAGCAGCAGGGCGGGCAGCTGGACCAGGCCGCCACCGCCGACGACCGCGTCCACGAAGCCGGCGGTCAGGCCCGCGAGGGCCAGCAGGGCGAGCACCTCCCACGACACGTCACCCATGCCCGGCATCGTAGGCGGGCGTCGCTACGGTGAGGTGTGCGGATCGTCTCCCTGCTGCCAGCGACCACCGAGATCCTCTTCGCGATCGGAGCCGGCGACGACGTCGTCGGCGTCACCTTCGAGTGCGACTTCCCGGCCGAGGCCCGGACCCGACGGGTGGTCTCCTCGACCTCGATGCCGCACGGACTGACCCCGGTGGAGATCGACGCCTTCGTGACCGCAGCCGCAGCGCGGGGCGAGGACCTCTACCGCCTCGACCAGGGCGCCCTGGCCGGGCTGGAGGCCGACCTCGTCGTCACTCAGGACCTCTGCGCGGTCTGCGCCGTCGATGTCTCGGTCGTCGACGACGCTCTGGCCCACCTCGGCTGCGACGCCCGCGTCCTCACCGTCGACCCGCACTCGTTGGACGACGTCCTGGCCTCGATCCTCACCCTGGGCGAAGCGACCGTCCGGCAGTCCTCGGCCGCCGCCCTGGTCGACTCGCAGCGGGCACGGCTGGACGCCGTACGACGCCGGGTCGCGGGGCGAGCGCGCCCGCGGGTGCTACTGCTGGAGTGGACCGATCCGCCGTACGCACCGGGCCACTGGCTTCCCGAGATGATCGAGGCCGCCGGGGGTGAGTGCGTGCTCGGCACGGCCGGGGAGAAGTCGGTGCAGGTGACGTGGCAACAGGTCCGGGCCACGGAGCCGGACGTGGTGGTCGTGGCACCGTGCGGCTACGACCTGGCGGGCGCGACGGCCCAGGCAGACGAACTGGCCGCCTCAGGGCTGCTGCCGCCCGGGGTCCGGCTGCACCCGGTCGACGCGAACGGCCTGTGGGCCCGGCCGGGCACCCGCCTGGTCGACGGGGTCGAGGAGCTGGCCGGCTTCCTGCACCCCGACGCCTGAGCAGGGTCGGTCCTCCGGTCTACAACGGAGCCAGGGACAACACCACCACGAACGCGCCCCAGAGGGATCCCCGCCTCCTCCCCGACTCCGACCTATCGACCGCGATTGCTGGGCGGGGTGGGTGTCTTCTGCGACTGCGAGATCGTCGTCAACGGGTGGCGACTGCGTCGAGAGCTGATGGTGCGCAACCTGGCGACCGACCAGCTCGAGCGACCGGACCAGGCCCCCGACTGCGCGCGAATGCGGGCGTCATTACCCAGCCGTGCGCCAAGGAAGAGGCGCCGGCGGTGGGGACTCAGCGAGTGGTGACTCAGTCGCCGACCCAGAAGCCGCGACCGCCGAACCAGTCGCCGTAGTGCCCGCCCGGCCCGCCGCCGCCCGGCGACCGGGAGCCGAGGTAGGAGCCGACCACGGCCGCTCCCAGGTCGTCGAGCTCGGGGGCGACCACGCGGCCGTCGACCCGCCTGGCCATCGAGTCGATGAAGCGGGCCAGGCCCGGGTCCTCGCCCAGCCGGAAGAAGGTCGTCTGCGCCCCGAGCCGACCGGCGTTGTCGAGCTCGCGGACGGCGTAGGCCACGGTGAGCGGGTGCGGGGGGTAGGAGAAGTAGACCTCGCCGTCCGGCTCGAGGTGCGAGGTCGGCTCCCCGTCGGTGACGATCAGCAGCACCGGCTGGGCGTTCGGGTGCTTGCGGAAGTGCCGGTTGGCGAGCAGCAGGGCGTGGTGCAGGTTCGTGCCCTTGGCCCACATCGCGTCGAGCGCGGTCAACTGCTCGATCTCCATCACCTCCGCGTGCCGGCCGAAGCCGATCAGCTGCAGGGCGTCGCCACGGAACCGTGAGGTGATCAGGGTGTGCAGCGCCAACGCCGTGCGCTTCATCGGCACCCAGCGGCCGTCCATCGCCATCGAGAACGACGTGTCGACCAGCAGCGCCACGCACGCCTGGGTGCGGGCCTCGGTCTCGGTCACCTCGACGTCACGGATGTCGAGGCGGACACCCGCACGCGCCGAGCCCCCCTCGGAGAGGGTCCGGACGACCGCGTTGGTGACCGTCCGGGTGACGTCCCACGGCTCGGTGTCGCCGAAGGCCCACTCCCGGGTCGCTCCCGAGCGCTCGCCGGCCGCTCCCGCATGCCGCAGGTCGCGCTGCCCCTGCCTGCCGGACATCCGTTGCGCCACGTCGCGCAGCAACGCCTTGCCGAGCTGCCGCATCGCCTTCGGGCTCAGCCGCAGCTGGCCGTCGGAGCCCTTCTTCAGGTAGCCGGTCTCCCGCAGCGCCTTCTCGAGCTGCTGCAGCGTGCGCGCGTCGACCGCGGCCTCCTCCCCCAGCTGTCGGGCCAGTCGGTCGAGGTCCAGGTCCTCCATCCGGGCTCCGCCGTACGACTGGGAGAGCTGCTCGGAGAGGGCGTCGAGGTCGGCCAGGTCCTGCAGTACGCCGGTGCCGTCGCCCAGGCCCAGCCCCTGCTCGCCCTCGAACCCCTCGGACCCGCCCCAGTCCTCGCCGGGTCGCAGTGAGCGGAGGTTGTCGTCCAGCTCGGCGAGCGACTGCATCAGCTCGGGCGACCCGAAGGCCTGACTGGCCAGCGCGTCCAGCTCGGCGCGCTGCTCGGGTGTCATCGAGTTGCGCATCCGCTGGGCCGCGGCGGCACGCTGGGCCAGCGCATCCAGCAGCTCGTCGATCGAGCGCGGGTTCTCCGGGAAGAAGTCGCCGTGCTGGTCCATGAACTGCTCGAACTGCTCGGCCGTGTCCTCGCCGCGGCGATGCGCGGCCAGCAGGTCGTTGAGGTCGCGGAGCATCGCGTCGACGGCGGCCCGGTCCTCGTCCGAGGCGTTCTCCAGGGCCTGCTTCATGCCCTGGAAGCGCTGCTCGAGCAGCTCGCGCCCGAGCAGGTCCTTGATCTTCTCGTAGGCCTCGCGGGCCTCACGGCTGCGCCAGGGGTAGTCGCTGAGCTCGCTGACCGCGGCCGCGGTCGACGGCGGCAGGCTCTCGATCTGCAGCTCGGCGAAGCGGGCGTCGTCGTCGAGGTCCCGGGCCAGTTGCTTGCGCTCGGCGAGCACGGCACGATCCAGCAGCTCGCGAACCTCCTGCATGGTGCCGTCCAGCTGGTGGCGCTCCAGCAGGTCGCGACGCCGGGCGGCCACCTGCCGGGCCAGGTCGTCGAGACCGGTCCGCTCGGGGCTGCCCCGGCGCAGGAACTCCCGCATCGCCCGCTCGGGGCTGTAGCCGGCCATCACGTCCTGGCCGATCGCGTCGAGCGCCTCGGCCAGGTCGACCGGCGCGGCGAGCGGGTCCGGGCCGCCGGTGAAGCGGCCGTAGCGGGCGCGATGCGGATCCGGCCGGTCGGTCATCCGTAGACCGTCTCTCCCCCGCCGGACTCCTTGCCGACCCGGCGCACCAGGTAGAGCCCCTCCAGGGCCAGCTCGATGGCGCAGGCCCGTTGCCCGTCGTTGGTGGCGCCGAGGCGTTGGCAGACCTCGTCGTAGAGCTCGGACTCGCCGAGCACCGGCAGGCCGGCCAGGAAGTCGCGGGCGGTGACCTGCTCGCCGGTGGTGACCAGCGCGCCGGCGTCGATCGCCTCGACCAGCAGGGCGAAGTCGAGGCCGCGGAAGTGGTGCCGCACCGCCTCGGCCGTGGCGGTGCGGAGCAGGTGGGTGAGCACCTCGTGCTCGCGGCCCTCCTCCCCGGACTCGAACTCGATCTTCCCGCCGAGCACGTCGACCGCGGTCTCCAGGTCGACCACCCGGGCGACCGCAGGATCCTCGCCCTGGCTGGTGGCCCGGTGCAGGGCAGCCGCCGCGATGGTCTCGGCGCCCGCGATCGCGAACCGGGCGCTGACCCCGCTGCGCTGGTCGACCGAGGACGACTCGCGCAGCCCCCGGGTGAAGCGGGCCAGGATCTCGATCAGGTGGTCCGGGACATCGGCGACCAGGTCGGCCTCCTGCCGGATCACGCGCACCTCGTCGTCGAGCTCGGTCGGGTAGTGGGTGCGGATCTCGGCACCGAACCGGTCCTTGAGCGGGGTGATGATCCGGCCGCGGTTCGTGTAGTCCTCCGGGTTCGCGCTGGCCACCACCAGCACGTCGAGCGGCAGCCGCAGCACGTAGCCGCGGATCTGGATGTCGCGCTCCTCCATCACGTTCAGCATCGCGACCTGGATCCGCTCGGCGAGGTCGGGCAGCTCGTTGATCGCGACGATCCCGCGGTGGCTGCGCGGGATCAGCCCGAAGTGGATCGTCTCCGGGTCCCCCAGGGAGCGCCCCTCGGCGACCTTCATCGGGTCCACGTCACCGATCAGGTCGGCGACCGAGGTGTCCGGGGTGGCCAGCTTCTCGGCGTACCGCTCGTCGCGGTGCTTCCACGCCACCGGCAGCTCCTCACCCAGCTCGGCGGCGCGGCGGCGACTGACCGGGGTGATCGGGTCGAAGGGGTGCTCGCCGAGCTCGGAACCCGCGATCACCGGGGTCCACTCGTCGAGCAGCCCCACGATCGTCCGCAGCAGCCGGGTCTTGCCCTGGCCGCGCTCCCCCAGCAGCACGACGTCGTGACCCGCGATCAGGGCGCGCTCCAGCTGCGGGATCACCGTGGCCTCGAAGCCGTGCAGACCGGGCCACGGGTCGCGGCCCTCGCGGAGCGCGGCCAGCAGGTTGTCGCGGATCTCGGCGCGCAGGGTCTTCAGCTCGTGTCCGGACGCCCGGAGCTCGCCGACGGTCGTGGGGTGGGGTGCAGAGGTCACGTGCTCACGCTACGCCCGCACACCACGCCGGGGCGGCGTCTCGGCGACCGGTAGCGTGCCCGGGTGACTCCCTCGGCCCTCCAGCAGCCGTGCCCCTGCGGCACCGGGTCGACGTACGACGCGTGCTGCGGCCGGCTGCACCGTGGGGCGGCCCAGGCCGTGACCGCGCTGGAGCTGATGCGGTCGCGCTACGCCGCGTTCGTGCTCGGCGACACCGACCATCTCTTCCGCAGCTGGCACCCACGCACCCGCCCCGACGACCTCACTCCGGACACCACCCGCACCTGGACGCGGCTCGAGATCCTCGACGTGGTCGACGGCGGACCCGACGACGACACCGGGATCGTGGAGTTCGTCGCCCACTACCTGCGAGCCGGGGTGCCGGACGCCCAGCGGGAGCGGAGCCGCTTCGAGCGACGGGCCGGCCGCTGGGTCTACCGCGACGCCGAGGAGTCCGCCGACTGACGTCAGTGGTCCTCGGTGGTCTCGGGCACGACGGCGATGACGCCCTGGGCGTGCTCCAGGACGGAGGTGGCGGTCGAACCGCGCAGCAGGCCGACGATGCGGTTGCGCGGCTTGCTCCCGACCACCAGGAGGTCCACCCGGCCGGCGGCGGCCACCAGGCACTCGTCGACGAGACCTCTCGCGAGCTGCGGGCGCACCACCACGTCGGGGAACTTCTCGGCCATCCCGCTGATGCACTCCGAGAGCAGCAGCCGGATGTCGTCGTGCTCCTGGTCGTCCTCGGCCACCAGCGTGGGCCCCTCGAGGGCGCCTCGGGCGTCCCAGAAGCAGTACATGACGGTCAGCTGCATCCGGCGCACCGACGCCTGGCGGTAGGCGAACTCCAACAGGTTGCGTGAGTGCTCCGTGCCGTCGACGCCGACGAGCACGCCCTCGCGCTCGATCTCGGTGTCGCGGGGACGCAGCACCACGACCGGGCAGTGCGCGTGCTTGGCGACGGCGGCGCTGACCGAGCCGAGCACCAGGCTGCGCACCGGCCCCCTGCCTCGGGAGCCGATCACGATCATCGCGGCGTGCTCGGAGGCGGCGAGCAGGGCCTCGCGCGGATCCTGCAGGCGGAGCTCCTCGTGGATCTCGAGGTCGGGTCCGAGCTCCCGGGCGCGGGTGGCGGCGGCCGCCAGGATGTCGGCCGCGTTCTCCTTGATCGCCTCGATCACCCGACGGTGGTCGATCCCGGCCTGGTCCATCCACCACGTCGCGTCCAGCAGGTTGGCGTGCACGATGGTGAGCGGGCGGCGCTCGGCGACCGCCTGGTCGACCGCCCATTCCAGTGCCTGGTCGGCGTACGGCGAGCCGTCGATGCCGACGACGATGGATCCTGAGACCTGTGTGTTGGTGTCCATGCTGCAAGCCTGCGCCCCGTGCCCCCGTCGGCCCACAGGCGAAGGGCCCCACTGCCCGGGACCCTCGACCCTGACCTCGCCTCGGCCCGGCACGCACGATGGAGCCATGGCTGATTCACTCGTCCTGGGCACCGAGGAGTGCCGCACCCTCCTGAACAGCGGGGTCGTGGGGAGGATTGCCGTCTCCACCCCCGACGGTCCGCACATCGTGCCGGTCAACTACGCCGTCGTCGACGACTCCATCGTGGTCCGCACGTCGGCGTACAGCCTGCTCGGGACGTACGGCCGGGACTCCACGCTCGCCTTCGAGGTCGACCACGTCGACCACGAGCAGCAGCACGGCTGGAGCGTCGTCGCCCGCGGCCGTGGCGAGTTCGTCACCGACGATGACGAGCTGGACCACATCCAGCAGGTGTGGGACCCGCGGCCCTGGGCGACCGGGGTGCGGGCGCTCTACCTGCGGCTCACCTGGTCCGAGCTCTCCGGGCGGCGCCTCGGCGAGGGCTGGGACACGCGTGCCGGCGGCGTGCGGCGCGTGGTGTGACCCGCGGGGTGTGACGCGCATGGTCTGAGCCGTGCGGATGGCCCACACTGGGGGCGTGACCGACTCACGCCAGGCCCTTCCGGGGGGCGCCCAGGCTCTGCTCGACGCCGTCATCGCGATCTCCTCGGATCTCGACCTGCACAGTGTGCTCGCGCGCATCGTCGAGTCCGCCGCCGAGCTGACCAGCGCCCAGTACGCCGCGCTCGGGGTGGTCGACCGGCGCGGGGGCTTGAGCGACTTCATCACCACCGGTCTCGACGCCGACCAGCGTGCACAGATCGGCGATCTTCCCCACGGCCGGGGCATCCTCGGCCTGCTGATCGAGCAGCCCGAGGCGCTGCGGCTCGACGACCTGCACGAGCACCCGAGCTCGTACGGCTTCCCGGCCCACCACCCGCCGATGCACTCGTTCCTCGGTGTCCCCGTGCGGATCCGCGGCACCGTCTTCGGCAACCTGTACCTGACCGAGAAGAAGGGCGGCACCGGCTTCACCGAACAGGACGAGTTCCTGGTCGGCGCCCTCGCCGCCGCGGCCGGCTACGTCATCGACAACGCCCGCGCCTTCGGACTCAGCGAGCGACGCCGCCAGTGGCTCGAGGCCTCCGCCGAGCTGACCGAGGCGCTGCAACCGCCGATCGACCCGACCGACGCCCTCGACCGGATCGCCCAGGTGGCGCGATCGGTCTCGGGAGCCGTGGCGACCGCCATCGTGGACCCCGCCCCGGGGTCGACGAGTCGCACGACCGCCGCCGACGACCACGATGCCGCGCGCATCGACACGGCCCTGGACGAGCTGGACCGCCGGCTCGACTCCGCCGGCGGCCCCTCGGAGGTGGAGGTCGGCGAGCTGAGCGCGGTCGTCATCCCGCTCCGGGCACACCTGGCTCGCGGCGGCGCCCTGGTCACCCTCTTCGAGGCGGGGCACGGACCCCTGGCCTACGAGGAGCGCGAGCTGCTCGCCTCCTTCGCCGACCAGGCCGCCCTCGCCCTGGACCGCGCCCAGGCGCTGGCCGATCGCGAGGAGCTTGCGGTCATCTCGGACCGCGAGCGGATCGCCCGCGACCTGCACGACGTCGTCATCCAGCGGCTCTTCGCCAGCGGCATGCAGTTGCAGAGCATCCGGGCGGCCGCCGAGCACCCGGAGGTGATCGCGCGGATCGACCGGACCGTCGAGGACCTCGACCAGACCATCCGCGACATCCGGCGCACGATCTTCGAGCTGCAGGACCGCAACCCGGGGTCGGTGCGCCATGCCGTCACCGCCCTGATCCACGAGTACGGCGAGACGTTGGGGGTGACCCCGCGACTGACCACCTCGGGTCCACTGGACACCGCGGTCGGGCCCGAGCTTTTCGAACACCTGCTGGCCGTGCTGCGCGAGGCACTCTCGAACGTCGCCCGGCATGCGGGCGCGAAGGCGGTCGAGGTCACGCTGGAGGTGGCGGACGGGACGCTGCGGCTGAGCGTCTCCGACGACGGGGTGGGGCCGCCGTCGAGCTTCACCGGCAACGGCCTGCGCAACGCCCGGCAGCGCGCCGGCGTCTTCGGTGGCTCGCTGGACGTGAGCCAGGCGTCCCCGCACGGGACCCTGCTCACCTGGGCGGTCCCGGTCGGGTGAACCCTCAGGCGTGCGGGTGGGCGCTCGGGTCGAGGAGCTTCGAGGCCAGCACCGCCGCCTGGGTACGCCGCTCGAGACCGAGCTTCGCGAGGATGCTCGACACGTAGTTCTTGACGGTCTTCTCGGCGAGGAACATCTGCTCGGCGATCTGGCGGTTGGTCATCCCCTCCGCGATCAGCGCCAGCAGCTTGAGCTCCTGCTCGGTCAACGCCGCGAGCTCGGGTGCCGTGACCTGCGGGTTGCGGACGCGTTCCAGGACGCGCGCGGTCAGCGCCGGGTCGATCAGTGAGTGCCCGGCCGCGACCTGGCGGACCGCGCCGACCAGGTCGGAGCCCTTGATCTCCTTGAGCACGTAACCGGAGGCGCCCGCCATGATCGCGGCGAAGAGCGCCTCGTCGTCGTCGTAGGAGGTCAGGATCAGCGCCCGGATCCCGGCGTCGACGGCGAGCACGGAACGACACACCTCGACGCCGGACCCGTCCGGCAGCCGGCCGTCCAGCACCGCGACGTCGGGCTGCAACGCGGGGATCCGCGCCGTCGCCTCGACCGCCGAGCCGGACTCGCCGATCACCTCAATGTCACCGGCCGCCTCGAGCAGGGCGCGCAACCCCTGGCGCACCACCTCGTGGTCGTCGAGCAGATAGACCCGGATCTTCTTCTCCCCCACCATGGGGTCCGTTCTACACCGACTCGGCCGTCCGGACGACTACCGCGTGTCCCGGAAGCGTGGCGCGCGCCGCTCCCTGCGGGCCAGCGTGGCCTCCTCGAAGTTGTCGGTGAGCAGGCGCAGGTAGAACTGGCCGAGCCCCTCGGAGGTCATGTGGGCCTCCAGCGAGGTGGCGGCGATGCCCGCGTGCAGGGACTTCTTGGTGAGCTCGATCCCGGGCTGGGAGAAGCCGGCGATCCGCTGCCCCATCGCCACGGCTGCGGCCACCACGTCGTCCTCGACCGCGCAGACCAGGCCGATCCGCTCGGCCTCGCCGGCCAGGACGTCGCGACCGGTGAGCATGATCTCGGCCGCCCGGGTCGACCCGACCGCACGCGGCAGCAGGAAGCTCAGCCCCAGCTCGCTGGCGGTCAGCCCGTTGTTGATCCCGGCCGCCCGGAAGTACGCCGACGGAGCCGCCAACCGCAGGTCGCAGGCCAGCGCCAGGCAGAGGCCTCCCCCGATCGCCGCCCCGTTGATCGCCGC
>NZ_JBFIKK010000086.1:0-14559 GCF_041600255.1 Nocardioides sp.
GACCGCGGACCTCGTGGTGGCGGTCTCCGACGACGTGGCCGACCGTCTGCGCGCCGGCGGCCTGCCGGAGGCCCGCCTGCAGGTGATCGAGAACGCCGTGACCGTGAGCGCGCTCCCCGGCCGGTCCGAGGCGCGGGCGGCCCTCGGGCTGGCGGCCGACGCCGACGTGGTGCTCTGCCTGGCTCGCCTGATCCCGCCCAAGCGCCAGGACCTCCTGATCGAGGCCTGGTCGCTCATGGAAGGGCGACCTCAGTTGCTGCTCGCCGGGGACGGCCCGGCCCGCGCCGACCTCGAGGAGCAGACCCGCGCCGCCGGGCTCGAGAGCCGGGTGAGGTTCCTGGGGGACCGTCGTGACGTGGCCCGGCTGCTGGCAGCCAGCGACGTGCTCGTCCTGCCCAGCGACCGGGAGGGGCTCCCGATGACCGTGCTGGAGGCCATGTCGGCCGGAGTTCCCGTGGTGGCCTCCGCGGTCGGCGGCCTGGCGACGCTGGACCCGGACGCCGTGGAACTGGTCGCGCCGCACTCGGCCCAGGCGCTGGCGTCCGGGGTGTCACGGCTCCTCGCCGACGAGACCCGGCGAACCACGATGACCGAGGCCGCCGCCACCCTGATCCGGAGCCGGTTCTCGGCCCCGGTGATGCGCGAGCGGTACCAATTGGCCTATTCGAGGCTCGGCGCTACGCCCAGGCAATAGCGTAGGGGGTAGCGTCAGGGCAGCAGGCGGGTCCGGACCGGCCGTCGACCGACCGTTCGATCGGTCGTCCGATCGACCGGGCACGGATCCGTGAGCGTGTTTACCGAGTCACGGAGCGGGAAGATCTCCTGCGCCAAGCAGCTGTCGCGCGGATGACGCGCATTGGGGGAGCGATGGAGATTCGTCACATCGGGGGTGCGCTGTGGAGACAGCGCGTCCTGGTGTTGTTCATCCTGGTGGTGACCGGTGCGGCCGTCGCCTACGGACTGATCTCCGCCCCCAAGAGCTACTCCGCGAACGCCACCGTCTCCGTCGCCTCAGCTCCAGGAGCCGACGTCGAGATCGAGAACGAGAACGCCCTGCGCGGCACGATCGGTGAGTTGGCCAACTCCCGGGCCGTGCTGGTCGACGTCCAGAGTCGGTTGAGCGTCCCGCGTGACCTCGACGTGCTGCGCCGGGAGATCTCCGGTCACTGGGTCGTCGGCACCATCCTGGTCGACGTCTCGGTGGTCGACTCCGACCCGGTGGTCGCCGCCGAGATCGCGAACACCACGGCCGAGGTCCTGCCCCTGCACGACCCGAGCAACGGCGCCTTCCTCTTCACGACGAGCAACCCGGCGCAGCCGCCGACGACGTACTCCAGCCCGAACCTGATGCTCGGCATCGGTGTCGGCGCCCTGCTGGCCATGGTGATCGCCACCTGCGGCGCCCTGCTCCGCGACGGACGCACCAACACCGTGGACGACGCAGCCGGCATCGAGGAGGCCGCCGTGGCCCCGGTTCTCGCGCACGTCGCTCCGCCGCGCGACCCCACCACGCTGCCGGCGCTCTACCCGGGGACGTCGGCCGCCGACGTCTTCCGACACCTGAGGATCGCCCTCGAGGCCGAGGCGAGCACCAACCCGGTCAACAAGGTCGTCGTCACCGGTGTCACCTCGGGGGACGTCAACGTCTGGCTCGGCGCCAACCTCGCCATCTCCCTGGCCAACGTCGGTCGTCGGGTGCTGCTGGTCGACGGCCGGATCGGTGAGCGACACGGTCGCCCGGTGGCCGACGAGCCCGGCACGCTGGGCCTGTACGACCTCCTCAACGGCGCCGACTTCGACTCCGCCCTGAGCCCCGGACCGGTCGAGCTGCTCACCGTGCTGCCCTCGGGTGACTGGGGTGGCGAGCCCACCGAGACCCTGATCGAGACCCGCTTCTCGGCGGCGATGAGCGAGGCCACCGAGCGCTTCGACGTGGTGGTCGTGCTCGCGCCCCCACTCGACGTCTGTGACGACGCCCGGGTGATGGCCGCCGGCGGATCGATGCTGCTGGCGGTGCCGGAGGGCGGGGTGACGCCGAGCGAGCTCCGCGGCCACGCCGACAACATCCGGTCGGTCGGCGTCCGGCTGCTGGGCATCGTGCTCGTGGGACGCCGCTCCGAGCGCGTCTCCGTCTGATCGACTCGATGCCGGCACGCGACAGCGCCGACCCTGGTCGCCTGCACGTCCTGCACGTCTCCGTGCCGACCACCGAGGGGGTCGCCGCCGTCCAGGAGACCTACGTCCGGGACCAGCTCGAGCGGGGCTGGGCGGTCTCCGTGGCCTGTCCCTCCACTGGGTGGTGGGGGTACGCCGCCCGCGACCTGGGTGCCGACGTCAACTGGTGGAACGCGCGCCGCGACCCCGGGCCGGACATCCTCGCCGAGGCCCACCGGCTTCGCCGAATCGTCCGACGTACCCGTCCGGACGTGGTGCACCTGCACAGCGCGAAGGCCGGCCTGGTCGGTCGGATGGTCCTGCGTGGCCGGGTCCCTACCCTCTTCCAGCCGCACGCCTGGTCGTTCATGGCGGCCACGGGAGCGGTCGGGCGGGCGTCGCTGACCTGGGAGCGGGTCGCCGCCCGGTGGACGACGGAACTCATCTGCGTCAGTGAGAGCGAGCGGACCGACGGGGAGCAGCAGGGCGTCGTCGCTCCCACCAGCGTGGTGCCGAACGGGGTCGACCTCCGACTCCTGCAGCCGGCGGGCGATGACGAGCGTCTCGCGGCGCGGGCCGAGCTCGGGCTCGACGACGCGCCCACGGTCGTCTGTGTGGGCCGCCTGGCGCCGCAGAAGGGCCAGTCCGACCTCCTCGACGCCTGGCAGGAGGTCCGCGCACGGATCCCGGACGCCCGCCTCGTCCTGGTGGGCGACGGCCCGGACCGGGAGCTGCTCGAACGGCGGGTCGTGGCCGACTCGGGGGTGCGGCTGGTCGGCTCGCGTGCGGACGTGCCGAGCTGGCTGGCGGCCGCGGACGTGGTGGCCGTGCCCTCGCTCTGGGAGGGCATGGCGCTGGTTCCGCTGGAGGCGATGGCCCGCGCCCGCAGCGTGGTGGTCTCGGACGTGACCGGCGTGGCCGAGAGCGTGCCGGAGGGCGCGGGGGCGATCGTGCCGCCGGGCTCCCCGGACGACCTGGCCGAGGCGCTCGTGACCCGGTTGGCCGATCCCCACCTCTGCGCGGAGGAGGGGCTGGCCGGGCGCTCACACGTGGAGGCGCGTCACGACTCCGCTACTGCCGCGCAGGACGTGGCTCGGGTGTGTCTGCGTCTTGCCGGGAGGCAGAGGCGGTCAACATGATCGTCCTGTTCCGCGGCTCCGAACGGACCACGGCAGCCACGGTGCGAAACATGATCTTGATGTCGCCCCACAGCGACCAGTTCTCGATGTAGTAGTTGTCGTAGCGCACCCGGTCGTCGATCGAGGTGTCTCCACGCAGGTTGTTGACCTGGGCGTGGCCGGTCAGACCCGTCTGCACGCGGTGCCGGTCGGAGTACCGCTCCTGGGCCTTGGAGAACTCCTGGACGAAGTGCGGGCGCTCGGGGCGAGGGCCCACCAGGCTCATGTCTCCGCGCAGCACGTTGATCAGCTGGGGCAGTTCGTCGAGGCTGGAGCGACGCAGGAACCGACCCACCGGGCCGAGGCGGGCGTCGTGACTGATGGACCACTGGGTCTGGCTCTCCAGCATGGACTCCGGCTTGAGCGAGCGGAACTTCATCAGCGTGAACGTCCGGCCGCCGATGCCGACGCGGGTCTGCTTGAAGATCACCCCCGGACCGGTCTCGATGCGCACGGCGAGCGCGCAGAGTGCCATCACCGGGGCCAGCAGGACCAGGGCGATGGCCGACAGGGTGACGTCCAGGCCACGCTTGAGCAGCATCTTGGCCGGGTTGAGGCCGGAACGTCGCAGGCGCATCACGGCCACGTCGCGAATCACCTCGACCCGGCGGTGGTGGTCGATCCCCATCATCTCGAAGAAGCGGGGGACGACGAAGACCTGACGGTTGCCCTCGGCGCAGCGGCGCACCATGGAGAGGGTGCGGGCGTCCGGGGGAGTGGGGAACGCGAAGATCACGTCGTTGACGCCGAGGTCGATCATGGCGCGGTCGAGGTCTCGCAGACCGCCGAGCAGCGGTAGCGGCAGGTCCCGTGCCGAGAGGTCCGGAGCGTGGTCGATCATCCCGACCGGAACCAGGCCGAGCTCGGGTTTCCCCAGCAGGGACTCGGCCAGCCGCCGTCCGACGACGCCGGCTCCCACGATGATCACGGGGTGGGCGGTACGTCCGTTACGACGCATGGCGTGGACCCCGGCGTACACGAAGGCCCGCAGGGTGGTGAGCAGCGCCAGCGAAGCGATGGCGAAGACGGCCACGATCTCGGCAGTGCTCTGGGAGCTCAACGTGTTCAGTGGGGAGACGGCGGCGAGCACCAGCGCGGCGACGCCGACGGCGAGCAGGAGGCGGGGCAGGTCCTCGAGGACCGACAGCACCAGGCGCGAGCGGTGCAGGTCGGCGCCCTGGCAGACGATCAGGGCGGCGGTGGCGGCGGCCACCAGAGCGAAGGGACTGATGTGCTCTCGCACGAGCAACCCGGCGAACAGTACGGATCCCAGGTCAACGAGGATGAGCAGGGGCCGGATGCTGCGGATCCAAGGTAGTACGTCGATGAGCTTCATGCGATCCCCCATGGCGATGCTGTGGTGTAGCCGGTGAAGAACGATTGCTGCGTCGTCATGACGCTCCCACGGTCGTCCGTCCGGGCCTTTGAAAACTGCTAATGACCACCTTGAGGGAGCACTCGGAGTAGTCATGTCAGGCTACCCGGGAGTGGCCCGAGTATGCCTGGGTGCACGCTTGTGACCTCCAGCATGCGGCACGCCGCAGGCATGACCAAACGGCTTGCGCCTTTCTTGCGGGAACCCTGATTCGGCCTCGCAGAACCGCGGTCTCCTACCGGTCCGCGGTCTGGAAGGCTCAGGACATGAGTCCACGGCTGTTGTCGGTGAACGTCGGTCGGCCCCGAGAGGTGCCCTGGGCGGCGATCGGGCGTACCTCGATCGACCGCCGCCCCGTCACCGGCGCCGTCCTCGTCGAGCGCCACGGCCTGGTCGGCGACGCGGTCTCCGACACCCGGCACCATGGTGGTCCGGACAAGGCCGTCTACGCGTTCGCCCGCGAGGACCTCGACCACTGGGCGGCAGAGCTGGGCGCCGAGGTCCGCGACGGCCAGTTCGGTGAGAACCTCACGACCGTCGGTCTGGACATGAACGAGGCGGAGATCGGCGAGCAGTGGCGGATCGGCACCGTCCTGCTGGAGGTCCGCACGGTCCGCACCCCCTGCCACGACTTCAAGGGCTGGATGCGCGTCAGCGGGTTCGACGACCGCGGCTGGGTCAAGCGCTTCACCGCCGAGGGGCGGCCCGGCCCCTACCTGCGGGTGCTGCAGGAGGGGACCCTGCAGGCGGGCGACCCGGTGGAGATCGTCCACCGCCCCGGCCACGGCGTCACCGTGAGCACGATGTTCCGGGCTCTCACCACCGATTCCAGCCTCCTGCCCGAGCTGCTCTGCGTCGACGCGCTGGTGAGTGAAATCCGGGTCAAGGCCGAGCGGTACGTCGCTGCAGCCGACCGCGGATCGTCAAATCCGACGAATCCACGTGGCGGTTCGGCTACCCACGCGTAACAAGGTGATCTAGGTTACTGGTCACGGACCTCCTTGCGGGCGAGGTCCTTCGCCGTCCCCGAAGTGCAGGAGTGTCATGGCTGTCAACGCCGACATCAGTTTCCTCGATCACCTGGCGCCCAATGTCGCCGTTCAGTTCCTCGACCGGGTCGCGGCCTCGTCGGACCGGGAGGCCTATCGGTTCCCGAGCGGCGACGCCGCCTGGGAGTCGCGTACCTGGGCCGAGACCGGTCGCGAGGTCTCACGCCTGGCTGCGGGCCTGCTGGCCCTCGGGCTGGAGTCCGAGCAGCGCGTGGGTATCGCCTCGGCCACCCGCTACGAGTGGATCGTGGCCGACCTGGCCGTCATGTGCGCCGCTGGTGCCACCACCACCGTCTACCCCTCGACCAACAGCGAGGACACCGCCTACATCCTCAGCGACTCCGAGTGTCGGGTCGTCTTCGCCGAGGACGACGAGCAGCTCGCGAAGCTGCGCGAGCACAAGGGCGAGCTGCCCCACCTGGCCAAGGTCGTCACCTTCGACGGTGCCACCGACGGCGACTGGGTGATCGGCCTCGAGGACCTCGCCGTCCTCGGGGACGCGTACCTCGCCGAGCACCCCGGCTGCATCGAGGAGACCGCGAAGGCGATCGCCCCCGACCAGCTGGCGACCCTGATCTACACCTCCGGGACCACGGGTCGCCCCAAGGGCGTCCGTCTGCGGCACAGCTCGTGGGTCTACGAGGGTTCGGCCATCCAGGTCCAGGACATCCTCGACGAGACCGACCTGCAGTTCCTGTGGCTGCCGATGGCCCACTCCTTTGGCAAGGTGCTGCTCTCCACGCAGCTGGCCTGCGGCTTCGCCACGGCCATCGACGGTCGCGTCGACAAGATCGTGGAGAACCTCGGGATCGTGAAGCCCACCTTCATGGGTGCGGCACCGCGGATCTTCGAGAAGGCCCACGGCCGGATCGTGACGATGACCGAGTCCGAGGGTGGTGCCAAGGAGAAGCTGTTCAAGCAGGCCTTCGCCGTCGGCACCAAGGTCGACCGGCTCAAGCGCGAGGGCAAGTCGGTGCCGATGGGGCTCAAGCTCCAGCACGGCCTGTTCGACAAGCTGGTCTTCAGCAAGGTGCGCGACCGCTTCGGTGGTCGGGTGCGCTTCTTCATCTCCGGCTCCGCTCCGCTGAACCAGGAGATCGCCGAGTGGTTCAACGCGGCCGGCATCCTGATCCTCGAGGGCTACGGGATGACCGAGAACGCCGCCGGCGCCACGGTCAACCACCCCGACGACTACCGGATCGGCAGCGTGGGCCACGCCCTGCCCGGCTCCGAGGTGCGGATCGGCGAAGGCGACGAGGTGCAGCTCCGCGGGCCGCACATCATGGCCGGCTACCACAACCTGCCCGAGGAGACCGAGAAGACCTTCACCGAGGACGGGTGGCTGCGCACCGGTGACAAGGGCAGCCTCGACGCCGACGGCTTCCTCACCATCACCGGCCGGATCAAGGACCTGTTCAAGACCTCGGGTGGCAAGTACATCGCGCCGACCTCGATCGAGTCCAAGTTCAAGGCGATCTGCCCCTACACCAGCCAGTTCATGGTCTTCGGCGCCGGGCGCAACTACTGCGTCGCCCTGGTCACCCTGGACCCGGACGCCATGGAGACCTGGGCGGCCGAGAACGACATGGCGGGCGCGTCGTACACCGACATCGTCCGCTCCGACAAGGTCAAGGCCATGATCGGGGAGTACGTCGACCAGCTGAACGCCAGGCTCAACCGCTGGGAGACCATCAAGAAGTGGGAGCTGCTCGACCACGACCTGACCATCGAGTCGGGCGAGCTGACCCCCTCGATGAAGGTCAAGCGCAACGTCGTCGAGGAGAACAACCAGGCCAGGATCGCGGCCTTCTACGAGTGATCGCCCGGGCAGGGCGGCCCAGTCAGCTGGTGTGCTCCGTCTGAAAGGATGGACGGATGCCGTCCGCCCTGCCCGCCGGTGAGCCGGTCCCCGAGGACGGCTCACTCCCGTCCGACGCCCTCGCCGAACTCGGCAGGGCGCCGTTCGGTTTCTACGTGCACGTGCCGTTCTGCACGGTGCGCTGCGGCTACTGCGACTTCAACACCTACACCGTGCAGGAGCTGGGGCCGGCCGGGACCGCACCCGGCGCCTCCCGGGCGACCTATGCCGAGGCGGCGATCGCCGAGATCCGCCGAGCCCGTCAGGTGCTGGGCGAGCGGGACCTGCCGGTCTCCACGATCTTCTTCGGTGGTGGAACGCCCACCCTGCTCCCACCCGACGACCTGATCGGCATCGTCGACGCCATCTCGGCGGAGTTCGGCCTGGTCGAGGGCGCGGAGATCACGACCGAGTCGAACCCGGACAGTGTCACGCCCGCCGACCTCGCGCGGCTTCGCGAGGGCGGCATCAACCGGATCTCCTTCGGCATGCAGTCGGCCGTGGCGCACGTGCTCGCCACGCTCGATCGGACTCACGACCCGCGCCGCGTCCCGGCGGTGGTCGAGGCCGCGCGTGCGGCCGGCTTCGAGCAGGTGAGCCTGGACCTGATCTACGGCACCCCGGGGGAGACCCTGGCCGACTGGGAGGCCTCGCTCGACGCTGCCCTGGCCTGCGGCCCCGACCACGTCTCGGCGTACTCGCTGATCGTCGAGGACGGCACCGCCCTGGCCCGGCAGGTGCGCCGCGGCGAGGTGCCGATGCCGGACGACGACGACCTGGCCGACAAGTACGTGCTGGCCGACGAGCGACTCACCGCGGCCGGACTCGGCTGGTACGAGGTCTCCAACTGGGCCCGCGACGAGGCCAGCCGGTGCCGGCACAACCTCCTCTACTGGACCGGCGGCCACTGGTGGGGTGCCGGGCCGGGGGCCCACTCCCACGTCGGCGGCGTGCGCTGGTGGAACGTCAAGCATCCTGCCGCGTACGCCGACCGGCTGGCCGCGGGCCGCAGCCCCGCCCATGCCCGGGAGCTGCTCGACCCCGACAGTCGACACGTCGAGCGCGTCCTGCTGGAGCTGCGCCTGCGCGACGGCCTGCCCACGGCGGTGCTGGACGCGGCCGGACAGCAGGCAGTCCCCGACCTGGCGGGTCGGGGACTGCTGGTGGAGCAGGCCGGGCGGCTCGTGCTCACCCGCCGGGGACGGTTGCTGGCGGACGCGGTGGTCCGTGACCTGCTGCCCTGAGGGTGACCTCAGCTGACCATGCGGATGGTCAGCGGGTAGCGGTACTCCTCGCCCTGGCTGGCCTTGACCGAGCCCAGAATCGTGAAGACCAGCCAGAGGACTCCCACGACCAGCAGCAGCAGGATGCCGATGGCCACGAAGACCAGGACGAACGAGACCACGCCGTAGATCAGGATCGAGAGCTGGAAGTTCAGCGACTCCACCGCCTGGCGCCGGACGTAGGCGGACTCGTTGCCCTTGGTCAGCAGGACCACGAGCGGGCCCAGGAAGCTGAGCGCCACGAACGCCGCCACCAACGCGCTCCAGTGCGCCGCGCCACCCCAGGTGATCTCGTCGGGCGTCCGCCCGGAGGGGTGCTGCCACTGCTGCCCGGGCGGTGCCGGTGGTGGGGGCGGCTGCTGGCCAGGCGCCTGCCCCTGGTGGTGCCCGCTCTGGCTCGGGCCGACCGGCGGCATGCCGAAGGGACCGCCGGTGCCCGGCGGGAACCGCGGGGGCTCGTCGCCGTGGTGCGGAGGTTGGGTCGGGTCGCTCATGGTGGGACTCCTCTGATCAGTCTGTGGTGACGAAGTCGATCAGTTCTTCGACTCTACCCAGCAGCGCCGGCTCGAGGTCGTTGAACGACGTGACCTTCCCCAGGATGTGCTTCCAGGCGCGTGCGATGTCCGCCTGGTCGCGGTGCGGCCAGCCGAGCTGCTGACAGATCCCTTTCTTCCACTCGATGGAGCGCGGGACGTCGGGCCAGCGGTCGAGCCCGAGGCGGGCCGGCTTCACCGCGGCCCAGACGTCGATGAACGGGTGGCCGACGATCAGTACGTGCTTGCCGACCGGGGAGCGGCTCACGGCCTGGGCGATCCGGCTCTCCTTGGAGCCCTTCACCAGGTGGTCGACGAGCACGCCGACCTTCCGGTCGGGGCCCGGCCGGAAGTCGCGCAGGTGCTCGGAGAGGTCGTCGATCCCATCGAGGTACTCCACGACCACGCCCTCGAGGCGCAGGTCGGCGCCCCAGACCTTCTCCACGAGCTCGGCGTCGTGACGGCCCTCGACGAAGATCCGGCTGGCGCGGGCGACCCGCGCCTTGGCGCCGTGCACGGCCACCGAACCCGAGGCGGTCCGGGTGGCCGGCGTGGGAGCACCGGCGCGCAGCGGAGGCGTCAGGATCACCGGGCGTCCCTCGAGCAGGAAGCCCGGCCCCAGGGGGAAGGTGCGGCGCTTGCTGCGGCGGTCCTCGAGCGTGACGGTGTGCAGGTCGCGGTCGACGGCGACGATCTCGCCGCACCAGTCGGTGGTGACCTCCTCGACCACGGCGCCGATCTCGGCAGGGGCCTCGACGGCGCGTCCGCGCGCGGGGGCGCGCCAGTCGGTGTTGAGCACGTCAGAGCCGTAGCGGTCGCGAGAAGTCACCGATCAACGGTAGGCGTCGGCGCGGCCG
Organism: Nocardioides sp.; assembly: GCF_041600255.1. Classification (GTDB taxonomy): domain Bacteria; phylum Actinomycetota; class Actinomycetes; order Propionibacteriales; family Nocardioidaceae; genus Nocardioides. Next base: position 10,288 of record NZ_JBFIKK010000086.1, read on the forward strand.
CCGGCCGGGTGACGCGCCGGGTCACTCGACGTCGTCGGGACCCACGGGATCGGCCGGGCTGTCCGGGTCGTCCATCTCGACCGCACGCTTGCCGCCGTCCATGTCGAGGTCGGCCGGATCGGGAGCGTCCTCGCCGCTCAGCGGCTGGGCGAGGGGGTTGTCGTCGGTGGGGCGCAGGTCCTCGGGCAGCTGCTCGTCGTCGATGCCGGTGGTCGGGTCGCCGTCGTTCTCCGGAGTGCTCATGCGGACCCCGTGCCCGCCCGCCTCGTCGACGAAACCCGGTCGCCGGCTCAGGCCAGCGGGAGCTGGGTGCGACCCAGAGGCAGTTGCTCGTAGCCACGCCGTACGGCATCGCCGAGCACGTCGGTGGGCAGGGCCCAGTCGCCCACGTCGAGCGCCTGGGCCAGCGGCACGCCTCGCGCCACGAGGTCGCGGATCGTCGAGGCCACCAGTCCGATCGTGTTGCGCTGGATCTCCACGAACTCCCGATCGACCAGGCCGCCGTGTCCGGGCACCACGACCGTGCTCTCGGTGGCCAACCCCAGCACGATGTCGAGGCTGTGCGGCCAGTCCAGCGGGAAGCTGTCGGGGCCGAAGGAGGGCGGAGCGGACTCCTCCACCACGTCTCCTGTCACGAGCACGTCGACATCGGGGACACGGACCACGAGGTCACCGGCGGTGTGGGCCCGGCCGGGGTGGATCAGCTCGACGACCCGGTCGCCGAGGTCGAGCACCTTGGCCGAGGAGAAGGTGTGGTCAGGCAGCACGAGCTCGGTGTCCGCGACGTCCGCCACCAGGGCAGGGCCGGCCGTCGCGAGCTCGTCGCGCGCGTCCTCGTGGGCGTGGATCGGCACGTCGCCGTACGCCGCACGGAACGCGCCGTTGCCGAACGTGTGGTCGAAGTGCCAGTGCGTGTTCGTCACCGCCACCACCTCGCCGGCCCCGAGCCGTCGTACGGCCTCGATCACGCCGCGGGCCGCCTCGGTGGAGGCGTGGGTGTCGACCACCAGCAGTCCTGCGCTGCCGCCGACCAGGGTGATGTTGAGGTCGAACTCACGGTGCCGGGCCACCCACACCCGGTCGGCCACCTCCCGGAAACCTGCGTCCACGACGTTCGTCATGGGCGCGACCCTAGTAGGCTTGGCACTCGCAGTATTCGAGTGCCAACGATTCCGAGTCCAGAGCCAGGAGGCGACGTGCAGGAGGAACGCAGGCTGGCCGTGCTCCGGGCGATCGTCGAGGACTACGTCGCCACGGAGGAACCGGTCGGCTCCAAGGCTCTCGTCGAGCGGCACAGCCTGGGCGTCTCCCCGGCCACCGTCCGCAACGACATGGCTGCCCTCGAGGACGAGGGCTTCATCACCCAGCCGCACACGAGTGCGGGTCGGGTGCCGACCGACAAGGGCTACCGGCTCTTCGTCGACCGGCTCTCCACCCTCAAGCCGATGAGCGCCGCCGAACGTCGCGCGATCGCCTCGATCCTCGACGGAGCGGTGGACCTCGACGACGTGGTCCAGCGCTCGGTGCGCCTGCTGGCGCAGCTGACCCGGCAGGTCGCAGTCGTCCAGTACCCCACGCTCTCGCGCTCCACCGTGCGCCACGTCGAGCTGGTCGCCTTGGCTCCCACCCGCCTGCTCGTCGTCCTGATCCTGAGCACCGGCCGGGTGGAGCAGCGCCTCGTCGACCTCGAGACCCCGCTCGACGACACCCAGCTCGCCGACGTGCGCTCGCGGGTCGGTCGCGCCGCCGTCGGCGAGATCATCGCCGACGCCACCACCTCCCTGCGGGACATCGTCCCGCCGCCGGGTGCGGCGGGGGCACAGGCCGGTGACGCCGCCACGCTGAGTGCCCTGGCCGGGGTGGTCGACACCCTGGTCGAGGCGATGTCCGACCACCGCTCCGACGAGCGTGTCGCCGTCGGCGGCGCCGCCAACCTGGCCCGCTTCGGCGACAGCTTCGACTCCGACGTCCGCCCGCTGCTCGAGGCGCTGGAGGAGCACGTCGTCCTGCTCAAGCTGCTGGGCGAGGCGACCACCGGCAGCAACCTGACGGTGCGGATCGGGCACGAGGGCCCCTACCAGGAGCTCTCCTCGACCAGCGTCGTCGCCACCGGCTACGGCCCCCGCGACGAGGCGATCGCACGGCTCGGCATCGTCGGTCCCACGCGCATGGACTACCCGGGCACCATGGCGTCGGTGCGTGCCGTCGCCCGCTACGTCTCCCGGATTCTCGACGAGGGATGACCTCCCTCCCCGCACCCCCCGCAACGATCACGAAGGATTCCCAGTGAGTCAGGACCTCTACGACCTCCTCGGTGTCGCCCGCGACGCGGATGCCGACACCATCAAGAAGGCCTACCGGCGTCTGGCCCGGAAGCTCCACCCCGACGTCAACCCCGACCCGGAGACCCAGGAGAAGTTCAAGGAGGTCTCCCGCGCCTACGAGGTCCTCTCCGACCCGCAGAAGCGCGCGGCGTACGACCGGGGCGGCGACCCGTTCGGCGGGGCCGGCGGCGGCTTCGGTCAGGGTGCCGGATTCTCCTTCACCGACATCATGGACGCGTTCTTCGGTGGCGGCGGAGCGGGTGCCGCGCAGGGTCGTGGGCCGCGCCCGCGCACCCGGCGGGGCCAGGATGCCCTGATCCGGATCGAGGTCGAGCTCGCCGAGGCGGCGTTCGGGGTCAGCCGCGAGCTCAAGGTCGACACGGCCGTGCTCTGCACCACCTGCTCCGGCGAGGGGGCCGCACCCGGCAGCCACCCCGTGCCGTGCGAGACCTGTCGGGGCGCGGGCGAGGTGGCTCACGTCCAGCGCTCGTTCCTCGGCGAGATCCGCACCCTGCGGCCGTGTGCGGCCTGCCGCGGGCTGGGTTCGGTCATCCCGGACCCGTGCCGCGACTGCGCCGGGGACGGCCGGGTCCGCTCGCGCCGGACGCTGACCGTGAAGATCCCGGCCGGTGTCGACAACGGCACCCGGGTCCAGCTCACCGAGCAGGGCGAGGTCGGCCCCGGCGGTGGCCCGCCCGGTGACCTCTACGTCGAGATCCACGTCGCCGAGCACCCGACCTTCAGCCGGCACGGCAACGACCTGCACTGCACCGTCTCGGTCCCGATGACCGCGGCCGCGCTGGGCACCAGCCTGACCCTGCCGACCCTGGAGGCCGACCTGGTCGGCGAGGACAGCGATCCCGACTCGGGCCTGGAGACTTCCTTCGACCTGGAGATCGAGCCCGGGACCCAGTCCGGCACGCAGCAGGTGCTGCGCGCCCGCGGCGTACCGGGCCTGCGGGGTGGGCGCGGGGACCTGATCGTCAGCGTGCTCGTCGAGACGCCGCTGCGCCTCGACGAGCGCCAGGAGGAGCTGCTGCGCGAGCTGGCGGCCCTGCGGGGCGAGGAGACGCCCACCGGTCAGGTGCCGCCCGGCACGAAGTCGGTCTTCGGCCGGCTGCGCGACGCCTTCAACGCCCACTGACCGGAGTCGACCGATGACGTTGCCCCTGCACCTGGTGCCGTCCCTGGCCGGCGTCGTCGAGGGCGCCGGCATCGAAGTGACCGGCGACGAGGCGCACCACGCGGTCGCCGTACGCCGGCTGCGGGTGGGGGAGTCGGTGCTGCTGACCGACGGCGAAGGCGCCACGGTGGTCGCCGAGGTCGTGGCCACCGGCAAGCGGGTCTTCGAGACCGTCGTACGTCAGGTGAGCCGGACGACGGCTCCCGACCCCGAGCTCGTCGTCGTACAGGCCCTCCCGAAGGGGGACCGTGGCGAGCTCGCGGTCGAGGTGCTGACGGAGATCGGCGTCGCGACCGTCGTGCCGTGGGCCGCCTCGCGCAGCGTGGCCGTCTGGAAGGGCGAGCGGGCGGTGAAGGCATTGGCGCGCTGGCGTTCGACGGCGCGCGAGGCTGCCAAGCAGTCGCGGCGCTCGTGGTTCCCCACCGTGGCGGAGCTCGCGTCCACCGCCGAGGTCGCCGAGCTGGTCGCCGGGGCGGACCTGGCGGTCGTCCTGCACGAGGCGGCCGACCGTCCGTTGAGCCGGCTCGAGGTCCCCTCCAGCGGGCGGATCGTCGTGGTCGTCGGGCCCGAGGGTGGGCTGAGCGACGACGAGGTGGCGGCCTTCGTCGAGGCCGGGGCTGTCTCGGTGCGGCTCGGCAGCGAGGTGCTGCGCACCTCGACGGCCGGGGTCGCCGCGGCCGCCGCCCTGCTCTCCCGCACCCCCCGATGGTGACCTGCCACTTGTGGTTGCTCAGAAGCCGCTGACCTGCCAGTTGTGGTTAACCA
>NZ_JBFIKK010000087.1:0-14344 GCF_041600255.1 Nocardioides sp.
ACCTTCATCCCGACCTGGAAGTGCTCGACAGCGCCGTCCTTGACCTGGCCACGCACCTGCGTGACCTCGAACCAGTCGAGGTGGCGCACGGTGCGGGCGGCCCGCTCGATGCCATTGCGGATGGCCTCGTCGATCCCGTTCGGCGAGGTGCCGACGATCTCGGTGACGCGATAGGTGCGGTTGGACATGTGACCTCCGAAGCGAGCGTGGGTGACCTAGGTTACCGACGTACAGTGGACGTCATGGCCCGGGATCTCAGACGATACGACGACGACGTCGTCCGGGTGACCACCGCGGCCACCAGCCGCCGCGAGGACATCGCCCGGCGCCAGCGCCGCTACCTGCTCTCGATGAGCCTGCGCACCATCTGTTTCGTCGGCGCCGTCATCGTGGGCAGCGGGTGGCTGATGTGGGTGCTGATCGCCGGCGCACTCGTCCTGCCGTACGTCGCCGTCGTGATGGCGAACGCCGTGGCCTCGCGCGACGACGGGTTCCGGCTGGTGGACCGGGGCCTGGGACTCGGCCAGCTCGAGAGCGGTCACCCGGGGCGGGACCTGCACTGACCCGTTCCGGCACCGCGCGGGCAACCGAGTGTCGCGGCAGTTCGGTCTCGTGGAACAATCCCTGTTGCGAACTGGGTCTCCCCCGTCTCAGTTCGCGACGGTGCCGGACGGCTGCCCCCCCGTGGCCATCCGGCACCTGTCCTTTCTCCTGGGAGTCGAAGCCATGACCGAGACCGAACCTGACTGGTGCTCCGCCAAGGGCTGCCGGAGCGCCGCCACCTGGGCCCTGCTGTGGAACAACCCCAAGCTGCACACCCCCGAACGTCGCAAGACCTGGTTGGCCTGTGACGAGCACCGCGAGCAGCTCTCCGACTTTCTCGCCGCGCGCACCCTCCTGAAGGAGGTGGTGGCCCACACGACCGGCCGTGAGCCGCTACCCGGCGAAGGGCCGCGCTGAGCCGGTGACAGGTGCTCGGCGGCCTCACTCGCAGCCTCGTCGAACAGCCACACCCGGGTCAGCCGCCGATCGCCGACATCGGCCGATCAGGCTGGAGGAAGGTCGGGTCGTCGATCCCGTGGCCGGCCCGTTTGCCACGCATGGCCACGACCCAGCGCTCGGCGATCTCCTCGTCGCCGGCGCCGGCGCGCAGGGCGCCCCGCAGGTCCGACTCCTCACGCGCGAAGAGGCAGTTGCGGACCTGACCGTCGGCGGTCAGCCGCACCCGGTCGCAGTCCCCGCAGAAGGGACGGGTGACCGAGGCGATCACGCCCACGGTCGCGGGCCCACCGTCGACCCGGAAGAGCTCCGCAGGGGCGCTCCCGCGCGGTTCGGCGGCCGGCGACAGGTCGAACTCCCGCTCCAGCTGGGCGAAGATCTCCTCCGCCGTGACCATCGCCTCGCGGCTCCAGCCGTGCTGGGCGTCCAGCGGCATCTGCTCGATGAAGCGCAGGTCGTACCCACGCTCGAGCGACCACCTCAGCAGTTCGCCGGCCTGGTCGTCGTTGACGCCGCGCAGGAGCACCGCGTTGATCTTGATCGGACCGAGGCCGGCCGCACGGGCCGCCTCGAGACCCGCCACGACGTCCTGGAGCCGGTCGCGACGGGTGATCTCGTGGAAGGTGTCCGGCCGGACGGTGTCGAGGCTGACGTTGACCCGGTTGAGCCCCGCGTCGGCCAAGGCCTGCGCGGTGCGGGTGAGACCGAGCGCGTTCGTGGTGATCGAGAGCTCGAGCGCCGGGTCCAGGCTGCGCGTGCGCCGCACGATGTCGACCAGGCCGCGTCGTACCAGCGGCTCGCCCCCCGTGAAGCGGACCTCGCGGATCCCGAGCTGCTGCACCCCGATCGCGATCAGCCGGACGACCTCGTCGTCGGAGAGCACCGAGTCGTCGGGCAACCAGTCGAGGCCCTCGGCCGGCATGCAGTAGGAACAGCGCAGGTTGCAGCGGTCGGTCAGCGAGACGCGCAGGTCGGTCGCCACCCGTCCGTAGCGGTCTTCGAGCGTCCGGTTCGTCACACCGGCCAGTGTAGGTGCGGTCCGGTCACGCGCCCTCGACGCGGCAGGCCGCCGGTCGCCGGATAGCCTCTGGGGGTGCGGTCACTGCGCTTCGTGGTCAGTCGACGGTGGGCGTTGTTCGCGCTCGCCGTGGTCGTGCTCGCCTACGGGGCCTGGCTCCTGGGCCAGTGGCAGTTCCACCGGCTCGAGGACCGCAAGGCCCGCAACGCCGTCGTGGAGCGCAACGAGGCGCTGCCTCCCGCACCGGTGGCCGAGATCCTCGACGTCGGGGTCCCGGTGGACGCCGAGGACGAGTGGCGGGTGGTGACGGCGACGGGCACGTACGCCGTCGAGGACACCGTGATCATCCGGTACCGCACCCGCGAGGGGGCCTCCGGCGTGGACGTCGTCGTCCCGCTGGTGACGGCCGACGGTCCGACACTGCTGGTGGACCGGGGGTGGGTCGCCACCGACAACCGCGGCATGGACGCCTCCGAGGTGCCCGACCCGCCTGCGGGGGAGGTCACCGTCACCGGGTGGGTGCGAGCCGACGCCACCGGCGACAGCACCAAGGTCAGCGGCCTGTCGAGCCGGTCGATCTCCAGCGTCGAGATCGGTCGTGCCCTGGACCGCGAGGTGTATCGCGGCTTCGTGGACCTCAGGTCCGAGACCCCCGAGCCCGAGCAGCCGCTGGCGGGGGCCGAGCTCCCCGAGCTGAACGACGGCCCGCACTTCTTCTACGGGCTGCAGTGGTGGTTCTTCGGGGCGCTCGCGATCTTCGGCTTCTTCTACCTGCTGTACGACGAGTGGCGCGGCGGTCGCTCGGGCGAACGCCGCGGCGGCCGCTCCCCCGGCACCGAACCCACCGGCTCCGAACCCACCCGCACCGAACCCACCAGCGCCGAACCCACCAGCTCCGGGGAGCCGGCTCAACCGACCGGGGCGTCCTGAATGAACTGGGTCCGGTAGAGGTCGGCGTACAGCCCACCCTCGGCGAGCAGTTCGGCGTGGGTGCCCGACTGGACGATCCGGCCCTGGTCGAGGACCAGGATCGCGTCCGCGTTGCGCACAGTGGAGAGCCGGTGCGCGATCACCAGCGACGTCCGGCCGGCCAACGCCGCGTCGAGCGCGCGCTGGACGGCGGCCTCGGACTCGCTGTCGAGGTGGGCGGTGGCCTCGTCGAGCACCACGATCGGCGGCGCCTTCAGCAGCAGCCGGGCGATCGCCAGTCGCTGCCGCTCACCACCGGAGAGGCGGTAGCCGCGGTCGCCGACGACGGTGTCGAGCCCGTCGGGAAGCGAGCGCACCAGCGTGGAGATCTGGGCGGCCTCGAGTGCGCTCCAGATCTGCTCGTCGCTGGCCCCCGGACGGGCGTAGACCAGGTTGGCACGGATCGTGTCGTGGAACATGTGGGCGTCCTGCGTCACGTAACCGACGGTGTCCTCGAGGGACTGCAGACTGACGTCACGGACGTCACGGTCGCCGACCCGGACCGCGCCCGACTCGACGTCGTAGAGCCGGGCGACGAGGTGGGTGACGGTGGTCTTGCCGGCACCGGAGGGGCCGACGAGCGCGATCATCTGCCCCGGCTCGGCGGTGAAGGTGATGTCGGTCAGCACCTGGCCGGACTCGCGCGACTCGGCGCGGGCGATGCCCTCGAGCGAGGCCAGCGAGATCGCGTCCGCGGCCGGGTAGGTGAACGCCACGTGGTCGAACTCCAACCGGGCGGCGTCGGCCGGGAGCGCCGGCGCGTCCGGCTTCTCCTCGATCAGCGACGGCAGGTCGAGGACCTCGAAGACCCGCTCGAAGCTGACCAGCGCGGTCATCACGTCGATCCGGACGTTGGAGAGGCCCTGGAGCGGGCCGAGCAGCCGGAGCATCAGCGTGCCCAGCGCGATCAGCGTCCCGATCTCCAGGGTGTCGTCGACGACGAGGTGACCGCCGACGCCGTACACGAGGGCGATCGCGAGCGCGGGCACCGCCATCATGCTGGCCGCGAAGATCCGGGTGATCAGGGAGATCCGGACGCCGAGGTCGCGGACCCGAGCGGCCTTCGTGGCGAAGAGGTCGTCCTCCTCACGGCGGCGACCGAAGAGCTTGAGCAGCATCGCCCCGCCCACGTTGAACCGCTCGGTCATCAGGTTGCCGAGGTCGGCGTTGCCGTCCATCTGCTCGCGGGTCAGCCCGGCCAGCTTGCCGCTGACGATGCGGGAGACCAGGAAGAGCAGCGGGAAGAGCGCCAGGCACAGCAGCGTCACCTGCCAGCTGAGCACGAACATGACCACGCCCACCACGACGACCGAGATCGTGTTGGACACGGTGCTGGAGAGCGTGGAGGTGAAGGCGCGTTGGGCCCCGATCACGTCGTTGTTGAGCCGCGAGACCAGGGCACCGGTCTGGGTCCGGGTGAAGAACGCCAGCGACTGGCGCTGCACGTGCCCGAAGACCCGGGTGCGCAGGTCGAAGATCAGGCCCTCCCCGATGCGGGAGGAGTAGAAGCCGGCACCGATGGCGATCACCGCACTCACCAGAGCCGTGGCCGCCATTCCCAGGGCCAGCCAGGTGATCAGCCCGGTGTTTCCCTTGACGATGCCCTCGTCGACGATCTGCTTGACCAGCAGCGGCGAGACGACGACGAGACCGGCGTCGATGACGGTCAGCGTCAGGAAGAGGGAGATCAGCCGGCGGTGCGGGCGCGCGAAGGTGAGCACACGTCGTACGGTCGCCATCTCGATGCGGTTGTTGACGACGCTGCGGTCCGAGCGCAGGTGACGCCACGCGGGTCCGACCCCGTGCATGCCTGACAAACCGACTCCTAGTCCGTGCCGGGTGCGGCCATCAGGCGGGCCACCTCGCGGAAGCGCCGGACCTGGGCTTCGCGCTCCAGCTTCCGTTGCTCCTCGAGGTCGCGGCCGGTGGCGCCCAGCAGCAGTGCCTTCGTCTCACGCACGGCTCCCACCAGCGGGGCCGTCAGGGCACCGACCAGGTCCGCGACCGACGAGTCGAGCTCGGCGGGCGGTACGGCGGTGAGTGCGAGACCGATGGAGACGGCCTCGTCGGCACCCACCATCCGTGCCGTTGCACAGATCTCCAGTGCCCGTGCGTACCCAACGCTCTCGACCAGCGGCTTTGTTCCCGTCAGGTCCGGCACCAGCCCCAGCGCGGACTCCTTCATGCAGAACTGGGCGTCCTCGGCGACGACCCGCAGGTCACAGCTGAGCGCCAGCTGGAAGCCGGCGCCGACCGCATACCCCTGGATGGCGGCGATGGAGACGAAGCGCGGGTCGCGCAGGAAGGTGAAGCCGCGCTGGAAGGCGTCGATGGCCTCGGCCATCTCCGCGTCCGACAGGCGCAGCAGCCCGATCACGCTCTCGTCGTCGTCGGCGCCGGCCGGGTCGAGCATCGCGCGGTCCAGCCCCGCCGAGAAGCTGTGGCCGCTGCCCCGCAGCACCACCACCCGGACGTCGTCCCCGATCGACTCGCCGACGGACGCGAGGGCGCGCCACATGGCGGGGGTCTGGGCGTTGCGCACCTCGGGGCGGTGCAGGGTGATCGTGGTGACCGGCCCGGTCCGTTCGACGAGCAGACCGGCGGCGAGCAGCTCTTCATCCGTCATGGGCGAAGTGTAGGAACCCCCGCCCGTGCCGACGTCGGCGCGGTCAGGCCAGCGAGACCAGGTCGGCGTAGTCGTCGTTCCAGAGGTCCTCGTCGCCGTCGGGCAGCAGCAGCACCCGGTCCGGCTCGAGGGCGCGCACCGCGCCTTCGTCGTGGGTGACCAGGATGATCGCGCCCTCGTAGGTCCGGATGGCGGCCAGGACCTCTTCGCGGGAGGCGGGGTCGAGGTTGTTGGTGGGCTCGTCGAGGAGCAGCACGTTGGCACTGGAGACGACCAGCGACGCCAGCGCCAGACGGGTCTTCTCACCACCGGAGAGCACGGCCGCCGACTTGTGCGCGTCGTCGCCGGAGAACAGGAAGGAACCGAGCACGCTGCGCGCCTCGGAGTCGGTGAGCTGCGGAGCCGCGCTCTGCATGTTCTCCAGCACGGTCCGGCTGGTGTCGAGCGTCTCGTGCTCCTGGGCGTAGTAGCCGACCTTGAGACCGTGACCGTGGATGACCTCTCCGGTGTCCGGCTTGTCCACCCCGGCGAGGATCCGCAGCATGGTGGTCTTGCCGGCGCCGTTCAGCCCGAGGATCACGACGCGGCTGCCCTTGTCGATGGCCAGGTCGACGTCGGTGAAGACCTCGAGCGAGCCGTACGAGCGGGAGAGCTCCTTGCCCATCAGCGGGGTCTTACCGCACGGTGCCGGGGCGGGGAACTTGATCCGGGCCACCTTGTCGGAGGCGCGCTCACCCTCCAGGCCGGCCATCATCTTCTCGGCCCGCTTGAGCATGGACTGGGCCGCCGTGGCCTTGCTCGCCTTGGCGCGCATCTTGTTGGCCTGGTCGGTCAGCGTCTTCGCCTTGGTCTCGGCGTTGGCCCGCTCGCGCTTGCGGCGGCGCTCGTCGGTCTCCCGCTGGGTCAGGTAGTTGCGCCAGCCCATGTTGTAGACGTCGATCTCGCCGCGGTTGGCGTCGAGGTGGAGCACCTTGTTGACCGTGGTCTCGAGCAGGGCGTTGTCGTGGCTGATCACGATCAGCCCGCCCTTGTGGGCCTTGAGGAACTCGCGGAGCCAGACCACCGAGTCGGCGTCGAGGTGGTTGGTCGGCTCGTCGAGGAGCAGGGTCTCGGCGCCCGAGAAGAGGATCCTGGCCAGCTCGACCCGTCGGCGCTGACCACCCGAGAGCGTCTTCAGCTGCTGGGTGAGGATGCGCTCCTCGATCCCCAGGCTCTTGGCGATCGTGGCCGCCTCGGACTCGGCGGCGTACCCGCCACCGGCGTGCAGCTCGGCGTCGGCGGCGCTGTAGCGCTTCATCGCACGGTCGCGGACGGCGTCGTCGTCGCTGCCCATCTTCTCCTCGGCGTCACGCAGACGGCGTACGACGTCGTCGAGGCCGCGCGCGGAGAGGATCCGGTCCCGGGCGAGAACCTCGGGGTCGCCGATCCGGGGGTCCTGGGGCAGGTAGCCGACCTCCCCCGAGATCAGCACCTTGCCCGCGGCCGGCAGGGCCTCGCCGGCGAGGATCTTGGTGAGGGTGGTCTTGCCGGCGCCGTTGCGGCCGACGAGACCGACCTTGTCGCCCGCCCCGACCCGGAAGTTGACGTTCTCCATCAGAAGACGGGCGCCGGCGCGGACTTCGAGCTGCTGGGCGGTGATCATGAGGCTGGCTAGTCTAGGTCCGCCGGGGGGAATCCCCTGAATCGGAAGGGGACCCCATGCGCTTCAACCCCAAGGCCCGTCTGGACACCCGTCGGATGGGCGACTCCGGTCGCGGTCGTGGCTCCCGCGGCGGTGGCGGGATGCGTGGCGGTGCCGGCGCCCGGCGACCGTTGCCGCGCGGCGTGCGCGGTGGCGGCATCGGTGGAGCCGTGGTGATCCTGCTGGTGGTGGCCGTCACCCAGTTCCTCGACGGCAGCGGAACGACGAACGAGAGCTCCCTGGACGCGAGCCGGATGAGCGACACCGGCCGGTACGCCGGCTGCGAGACCGGCGCCGATGCGAACGAGAGCGCGGACTGCGCCCGGGTGGCGGTCGAGAACTCCCTGTTCGACTACTGGTCCAGCACCTTCGAGGAGCAGACCGGCGTCCGCTTCGAGGCCCAACGACGGCTGCAGACCTTCTCCGGGGCGATCACGACCGGTTGCGGCGAGGCCTCCTCCGACGTCGGTCCGTTCTACTGCCCCGCCGACAGCAGCATCTACCTCGACACGACCTTCTTCGCCGCCGTCCTCGAGCGGCAGCTGGACGGCCCGAGCGGTGCGTTCGTGGAGCCCTACGTGCTGGCCCACGAGTACGGCCACCACCTCCAGAACCTGCTCGGCACGATGGGGAGGGTCCGCACCCAGCAGGGCCCGCGCAGCGACTCGGTCCGCCTGGAGCTGCAGGCCGACTGCTACGCCGGGATGTGGGCCGGCAGCGCCACCACCACCGACGACGCCACCGGCGAGCCGCTCTTCGAGTCATTGACCGACCAGGACATCCAGGAGGCGATCGCGGCCGCGACCGCGGTCGGCGACGACCGGATCCAGGAGAAGACCGGTGGCCGGGTCAATCCCGAGCAGTGGTCGCACGGGTCGTCGACGTCCCGGGTGAAGTGGTTCATGGTCGGGCTCGAGCAGGGGTCCACCCAGGCCTGCGACACGTTCGCCACCGACGACCTCTGAGGGGCCCGGCTCAGCCGGCGACGAGCTCCTCGATCAGACCGGACTGACGCTGCAGCGCACGCAGGTGCGGTGCGACGGCCGGATGCCGGTACTTGCCGGCCAGTGCGCCCTCGCCGCCGGCCACCCGGGCCAGGGCCCACTCGGCCCGGTTGAGCACGGTGTAGACCGCCGTCACCCGGGCGCCGAGGGCCGCCTGGTCGCGGGTGGCGACGCCGTCCGGCAGCCCGAGCAGGTAGGCGTCGAGCAGGGGCTCGAACTCCTCCCGCGCCGAGAGCAGGTAGTAGCCCAGGTCGGCCCCGACCGGTCCGATGCCCAGCGTGCCCCAGTCGACGGCCACGACGTCGTCGCCCCGACGCCCGAGCAGGTTGGCCGGTACGGCGTCCCCGTGCTGCGGCACCTGCGGCAGCTCGTCGAGCATCCCCAGCAGGGTCTCCCGACGCTGCCAGAGACGATCGGCCACGTCCGCGATCGTCGTCCGCGCCAGGGTCCGCCAGCCGCCCCGGTGCTCCACCCGCAGCATCCGGTCGCGCAGCTGGTTGCGAGCCAGCCAGGACCGCTCGCCGAGGTCGGCCGCGGCGAACCGCCCCAGACCGACGGCGGCGAAGAGGCCGCTCACGGCAGCGTCCTCGACCCACTCCTCGGTGATCGTGATGCCCTCGACGTCCTCCTCGACGGCGGCGTGCGCGGGCGACCGCAACCCGGGGGTCCGGCAGGTCAGCCCGATGTCCGCGACGTCGGCGGCCCGGCGCCAGTAGGCGAAGTGCCGAGGGTTGCTCAGCTCCGCCGGATCGTGCACCCCGGGCGCAGCGAGCCGCTTGATGACCACGGGCTGATCGCCGAGGACGGTACGCCACACGCCCACGGTGGAGGTTCCGGTGCCGCCGGGCAGTGCATGCCACCCCGGCTCGGGCTGCCACATGGTCGGGACGCTAGCGGATCCGCGACGTACGACGGCTCAACTCGACCGCGACACACGCACCTGCACCTGGCCCTCGTGGACCTCCCAGCGCTGGTCGAGTCGCACGTTGTCCAACAACCGACGGTCGTGGCTGACCAGGAGCAGGGCGCCGTCGTAGCTCTCCAGCGCCTCCTCGAGCTGCTCGATCGCGGGCAGGTCGAGGTGGTTGGTGGGCTCGTCGAGCACCAGCAGGTTCACCCCGCGCGCCTGCAGGAGCGCCAGCGCCGCTCGGGTCCGCTCCCCCGGTGAGAGTCGACCCACCTGGCTGGCGACCTGGTCGGCCTTGAGGCCGAACTTCGCCAGCAGGGTTCGGGCATCGGCCGGCGACAGCTCGGGCACCGCGATCTCGAAGGCCGTGCCCAGGGGCTGCTCGTCGTCGAGACCGGTCCGGGCCTGGTCGATCTCGCCGATCGCGACCGTCGCCCCCAGGCTCGCGGATCCGGTGTCCGGGGCGACGTGCCCGAGCAGCAGCCGCAGCAGGGTGGTCTTGCCGGCGCCGTTGGGTCCGATGACGCCGATCCGGTCCCGGGCGTTGACCTGCAGCGAGGCCGGGCCGAAGGCGAAGTCACCCAGGGCCAGGGTCGCCTCGTTGAGCGTGGCCACGACCGCGCTCGAGCGGGGCGCCGAGCCGATGGAGAACTGCAGCACCCACTCCTTGCGGGGCTCCTCGACCTCGTCGAGCCGTGCGATCCGCGACTCCATCTGGCGGACCTTCTGGGCCTGCTTCTCCGACGACTCGACCGATGCCTTGCGGCGGATCTTGTCGTTGTCGGGCGCCTTCTTGATCGCGTTGCGCACGCCCTGGGAGCTCCACTCCCGCTGGGTGCGCGCCCGCGCGACGAGATCCGCCTTCTTGTCGGCGAACTCCTCGTAGGCCTCGCGCGCATGCCGTCGCGCCACCGCGCGCTCGGCCAGGTAGGCGTCGTACCCGCCGTCGTGGACCGAGACCTGCTGCTGGGCCAGGTCGAGCTCGACCACCCGGGTGACGCACCGGGCGAGGAACTCACGGTCGTGGGAGACGAGCACGACCCCGCCACGCAGTCCCCGGACGAACGACTCCAGCCGCTCCAGCCCGGCCAGGTCCAGGTCGTTGGTGGGCTCGTCGAGCAGGACCACGTCGAAGTTGCTCAGCAGCAGGGCCGCCAGGGCGGCCCGCGCCGCCTGGCCGCCGGACAGCGACGTCATCAGCGCATCGGCGCCCACCTGGAGCCCGAGCTCGGCCAGCATCGGCGCGATGCGCTCGTCCAGGTCAGCGGCTCCGCTGGCCAGCCAGCGGTCGAAGGCCACCGTGTAGGCGTCCTCGGCCGCCTTCGTCCCGGACTCCAGCGCGGCAGCGGTTGCCTCCATCGCCGCCGTCGCCTCGGTGGCGCCGGTACGCCGACCGATGTACGCCGCCACCGACTCCCCCGGCACGCGCTCGTGCTCCTGGGGCAGCCAGCCGACGAAGGCGTCCTGGGGTGCGCTGCTCACCGAGCCGGCCAGGGGCGCGAGACGACCGGCCAGGATCTGCAGCAGGGTGGACTTGCCGGCACCGTTGGCGCCCACCACACCCACCACGTCGCCGGGGGCGACGGTCAGGTCGAGCGCCTCGAAGAGGGTGCGATGGCCGTGACCTCCGGCGAGGTCCTTGGCGACGAGGGTGGCGCTCACGAGGTGGCATTCTCCACGTCGACGACCACCGAGCACGAATCGATTACTGCCTGCTCGAGCACCCGGCGGCGCGGGTCGGGCACGGCCAGCCACGGGCCGACGACCTGCAGACCACGCAACCGAGGGTCGCTGAGCACCTCGTCGACGGCGGGGCGATCTCCCCCGGTCACCACCGGCGCCTGCCGCCTGCCCAGCCCGTCGAGGATCCGGGCGGCGTGGTCGGCCGCGGCCTCGTAGGCCTGACGTGCCTGGTTGTCGCGCCGCCGGGCGAATCGTTGCTGGCTCTGCCCACCGGCCTTGGTGCGGCCCTGGACATGGCGCTGGCCGACCTTCGACTCGACGATCTTCTCGCCCTGCACCCGGGCCACCGCGAAGCCGCCCTTGCGGACCAGCAGCAGCCCCCAGGACTCGGGGGCCCGCACGGCCGCGGCGAACGCGGTCGCCTCCGCCGCACCGGCGTACGGCGCGGCGAACGGCAGGCGCGCAGCGAAATGCGAACCGTCGCCCCCGGTGCCGGTGAGGGCGCCGGAGACGACGGTGAGGTGGGCTCCTTCGTGGCGGTCGGTGAAGTTCGCGATCCACCGCTCGATCCGCTGTGCGGGGACGAGCACCTCAGGCACGGTGCAGGACCCGGAACCGTTCGAGCACCACGGGCATGTCCGGGGCGAAGCCGCCCTCGCAGGCAGCGAAGAAGCGCTCCTGGGTCTCGCGCCAAGACGCCAGGCTGCCGTCGCCCTCACCTTCGGCGAGGGCGTGCTCGGCGGGCACCTGGTCGAACGGCACCACCGAGACCTCCGTGGTCTCGAGCAGCGCCCGCGGGTGACCAGCTCCGTCCAGCACGATGCCGAGCGCACCCACCTGGGGCAGGGCCTCCGCACCGTCGTAGTCACGCAGCGCGCTGACCGTGGCGGTCTTGCGACCGTCGAGCACCAGGGCGAGCAGCTCGTCGGCCTGCTCCGGCGTACCGCCGAACGACCAGGCGGGGGGCAGCACCATCTCGACCATGTTCTGCGGCAGGTAGCCGGGCAGCTGGGTCAGCCGGGACTGGCTCCGCGCACGGATCCAGTAGTTCTCGATCTCGGAGTCGTCCACGGGGTGCTGGTCCGGCTCAGACGTTGAAGCCGAGGGCGCGCAGCTGCTCGCGGCCGTCGGGGGTGATCTTGTCGGGACCCCACGGCGGCATCCAGACCCAGTTGATGGCCACGTCGTTGACGAGACCCTCCAGGGCGGAGTTCGTCTGGTCCATGATCACGTCGGTCAGCGGGCAGGCCGCCGAGGTCAGCGTCATGTCGAGGACGCAGTTGCTGCCCTCGTCCAGGTGCACGTCGTAGACGAGGCCGAGGTCGACGACGTTGATCCCGAGCTCGGGGTCGACGACGTCCTTCATCGCCTCGGTGACGTCCTCGACCGTGACGGTCGAGGAGCCGACGGGGTTGACCTCGGGGAGGTCGTCCCCGTGGTCGACGGGCTGTTCAACGGACTCGTGGCTCACTTGCTCTCCTCCATGCTGGTGGCTGTCGCGTCCTTCCAGGCCATCCACGACAGTAGTGCGCACTTCACGCGCGCCGGGAACTTGGCGACCCCGGCAAAGGCGATCCCGTCCTCGAGGACGTCCTCGTCGGGCTCCACGGTGCCCTTGCCCTGCATCAGGGTCAGGAAGGACTCGTGGATCGCCATCGCCTCCTCGACCGGCTTGCCGATGATCAGGTCGGCCATCACCGAGGCGGACGCCTGGGAGATGGAGCAGCCGACCGAGTCGTAGGAGACGTCCGCGACGGTGAGGACCCCGTCCTCGTCGGCCAGGTGGACGCGGAGCGTCACCTCGTCGCCGCAGGTCGGGTTGACGTGGTGGACCTCGGCCTCGAAGGGCTCGCGAAGTCCCTTGTGGAGCGGGTTCTTGTAGTGGTCGAGGATGATCTCCTGGTAGAGAGCATCCAGATCTGTGCTGGCAGAAGGGCTCATGTCAATCCAGCTTGAAGTAGGAACGGGTGTACTCGAGACCCTCCACGAGGGCGTCGATCTCGGCCGGGGTCGTGTAGAGGTACGACGACATCCGCGTCGAGCTCTGCACACCGAAGCGGGCGTGGGCCGGCTTCGCGCAGTGGTGCCCGGCGCGTACGGCGACGCCGCGTGCGTCCAGGACCTGCGCGATGTCGTGCGGGTGCACCCCGTCGATCTCGAAGGAGATCGCCCCACCACGCTGGGTCGCGTCGAGCGGGCCGAGCACCGTCAGACCGGGGATCGTGGCCAGGCCCTCGAGGGCGTAGCCGGTGATCGCCTGCTCGTGCAGGTGGATGTTCTCCAGCCCGATGTGGGTCAGGTAGTCGACCGCCGCGCCCAGACCGACCGCCTCGACGATCGGCGGCGTGCCGGCTTCGAAGCGGTGCGGAGCCTTGGCGTAGGTGGAGCGCTCCATGGTGACGGTCTCGATCATCTCGCCGCCACCGTGGAACGGCGGCAGCTGGTCGAGCAGCGACTTGCGACCCCACAGCACACCGATCCCGGTCGGTCCGACCACCTTGTGGCCGGTGAAGGCCAACAGGTCGGCACCGGAGGCGACGACGTCCACGGGCAGCTGCGGCGCCGCCTGGGAGGCGTCGACGACGACGATCGCGCCGACCTCGTGAGCGCGTCGAGCGATCTCGGCCACCGGGTTGATCGTGCCCAACATGTTGGACACCCAGGTGAGCGAGACGACTTTGGTGCGCTCGTTGATCAGCTCGTCGATGTTCGACAGGTCGAGGCGACCGTCGTCGGTCAGGCCGAACCACCGCAGCGTCGCGCCCTTGCGCTGGGTGAGCAGCTGCCAGGGGACGATGTTGGAGTGGTGCTCCATCTCGGTGATGAGGACCTCGTCACCGGCACCGATCGACAGCTCGCCCTCGGCCCACGCGAACGTGTTGGCCACCAGGTTCAGCGCCTCGGTGGCGTTCTTGGTAAACACCACCTCGTCACGGCTCGGCGCCTTGATGAACGCGGCCACCTTGTCGCGCGCGTCCTCGAAGGCCTCCGAGGCCTCGGCCCCGAGCTGGTGCATGGCCCGCGCGACGTTCGCGTTGTGCCGCTCGAGGTGGTCGACCATCGTGTCGATCACCACCTGCGGCTTCTGCGAGGTGTTCGCGCTGTCGAGGTAGACCAGCGGGTGACCGCCCGAGACGGTGCGGGACAGGATCGGGAAGTCCTTGCGGATGACCTCCAGCTCCGGCAGCACCCCGGTCAGCTCGCGGCTCATGCTCAGACTCCGGCCTTGAGGTACTTGTCGTAGCCCTCGGCCTCGAGCTGGTCGGCCAGCTCGGGCCCGCCCTGCTCGGCGATCCGGCCGTTGACGAAGACGTGGACGAAGTCGGGCTCGATGTAGCGCAGGATCCGGGTGTAGTGGGTGATCAGCAGGACACCCTTGCCCTCCTGGGCACGGAACCGGTTCACGCCGTCCGAGACCACCTTGAGTGCGTCGATGTCGAGACCGGAGTCGGTCTCG
>NZ_JBFIKK010000088.1:0-14303 GCF_041600255.1 Nocardioides sp.
GCCGTCCTCGTCGGCGAGCGCCGCCACGTGGGCGGAGACCCGCGGGTCGAGCCACGGCTCGCCCTGGCGCACGTACTCGGGGTGCACGGTGAGCCGGGGGCGCAGCTCGAAGCCTTCCGCGGCGGTCAGGAACCGCAGCCGCTCCAACGACGGCCAGGGTCGCTCGGGGTTGACGTGGTCGGGGGTCAGCGGCGAGACACCGCCCCAGTCGTCGACGCCCGCCCCGAGCAGCAGGGCGCACTCGGCCGAGCCCTCGGAGCTGTCGACCAGGTTCGGCGGCGCCTGGATCCGCATCCTCGGGCCCAGCACGATCCGGGTGACCGCGATCGCGGCGCGGTACTCCTCCAGGCCGAGGTCGTCGGTGTGCCGCATCGCGGTGTCGGGCTTGGCCCGGAAGTTCTGCACGATGACCTCCTGCACCGCGCCGTACCGCCGGGCGGTGGCGCGCAGCGCGAAGATCGTCTCGGCGCGCTCGGTCAGGTCCTCGCCGATCCCGACCAGCAGACCGGTGGTGAACGGGATCGAGAGCCGCCCGGCGTCCTCCAGCACCCGCAGCCGGACCGCGGGGTCCTTGTCGGGGGAGCCGAAGTGCGCCTCGCCCTTCGTCTCGAAGAGGCGCCGCGAGGTCGTCTCGAGCATCATCCCCATCGACGGCGAGACCGGCTTGAGCCGGTTCATCTCGTCCCAGCTCATCACCCCGGGGTTGAGGTGGGGCAGCAGCCCGGTCTCCTCCAGCACCCGGATCGCCATCGCCCGGACGTAGGCGAGCGTCGAGTCGTACCCCTCGGCGTCCAGCCAGGCCCGGGCCTCGGGCCAGCGGTCCTCGGGTCGGTCACCGAGCGTGAAGAGCGCCTCCAGGCACCCCAGCCCGGCGCCGGCGCGGGCGATGTCGAGGATCTCGTCGGGGGAGAGGTACGGCGACGTGCCCTGCGCCGCCAGCTTGCCGGGCACGGTCACGAACGTGCAGTAGTGGCAGCGGTCGCGGCACAGACGGGTGACGGGGATGAAGACCTTGGGGGAGTAGGTCACCACGCCGGGTCGTCCGGCTGCCACCAGTCCGGCGTCGCGGGTCCGGGCCGCGACCGCGCACAGCCGGTCCAAGTCCTCGCCGCGCGCGGCCAGCAGGACGGTCGCCTCGGTGACGTCGAGGCTGGCGCCCCGCTCGGCGCGGGCCAAGGAGCGGCGGACCTGCTGGGGGGTGGGATCGGGGGTCATCACGCTCAGGCTAACCGGGACGGGCCCGCGAGATCTTCCCGGCCCGGTGGGTGGAACTCGTTCTAGAGACCTCGGTCCGCAGCCTGCACGACACCGGTGGACCGGTCCTCGTCCGGACGGCGTCCCAGCTCGCTCGGCCACCAGGTGCGACGCCCGATCAGGTAGCAGAGCGACGGCACCAGCAACGACCGGACCACCAGGGTGTCGAGCAGGACGCCGAAGGCGACGATGAACGCGATCTGGGCGAGGAAGAGGATCGGGATGACCCCGAGTGCGGCGAACGTCGCCGCGAGGACCACGCCCGCTGAGGTGATCACGCCGCCGGTGACCGAGAGGCCCTTGAGCACCCCCGGCCGGGTGCCCAGCCCCAACGCCTCCTCACGCACCCGGGTCATCAGGAAGATCGAGTAGTCGATCCCCAGGGCCACCAGGAAGACGAAGCCGATGAGCAGCGTCGACGGGTCGCTGGCGGGGAAGTGGAACACGTGCTCGAAGACCAGCGCGCTCACCCCCATCGTGGCCCCGAACGAGAGCACGTTGGCCACCACCAGCAGGCCCGCGGCCGCGAGCGAGCGCAGCAGGAAGGCGAGCACCACGAAGATCACCAGCAGGATGGCCGGGATCACCACGGCACGGTCCCGCGCGGTGGTCTCCCGGGTGTCCAGCAGGATCGCCGTCGAGCCGCCGACCAGGATGTCGGGGTCGACCTGGTGGAGCTCACGACGAAGCCGCTCCACGGTCTGCGTGGCGGCCGCCGACTCGCTGCCGTTGGCCAGGGTCGCGAACAGGATGCTGCGGCCCCCGACGCTGGCCGGCTGGCCGGGGTCGCTCGGGGTGGAGAGGGCGACGACGGCCGGTTGGTCGCCGGTCGACTCCTGGGCGATGCCCTTGGTCTCGGAGACCTGCGCGAGGACCCGGTCGACCAGCTCGGTCGGCACCACGACCTGCACCGGGCTCGCGTTGTCCGCCTGGTAGTGCGCGTCGATCACCTCCTGGGCGGCCACCGACTCCTCCGCGGTCAGGAAGAGGTCGGTCTGGGGCACCGGCTCCTCGTTCAGCGTGAAGGCGAAGGCGGCGAAGGTGCCGAGCGCCAGCGTGGTGACCAGGGCGACGGGTACGGCGCGGTCGCGCACCAGGGCGGCGACCCTGCCCCAGATGCCTTCCTCGTTGCGGTGCGGGGAGCCGAGGGCGGGCTTCATCGGCCAGTAGGCGCGACGGCCCAGCAGCACCAGGGCGGCCGGCAGGAAGGTCAGCGAGCTGAGCATGGCGCCCACGATGCCGATGGCGCCGACGGGCCCCAGGCCGCTGAGGCTGGACAGGTCGGAGAGCAGCAGGCAGAGCAGACCCAGGATGACGGTCAACCCGGAGGCGGCCACGGGTTCCACGACGCCGCGCAGGGCGGCGCGGATCGCCTCCTGGGAGGTCTCCCGGTCACGCAGCTCCTCCCGGAATCGCGCGACCAGCAGCAGGGAGTAGTCGGTGGCGGCCCCGATGGCGAGGATGAACAGGATGCCCTGGCTCTGCCCGCTGAGGTCGATGAGGTCGGCCTTGGCCAGGGCGTAGATCGCGGCCGAGGCGACGGCCAGGCCGAGGACGGCCGAGACGAGCACCAGCACCGGGAGCACCGGAGAGCGGTAGACGATCACCAGGATGATCAGCACGACCACCAGTGCGACCACCAGCAGCAGACCGTCGATGGCGCCGAACGCCTTGATCAGGTCGGCGAGGATCCCGCCCTGTCCGCCGACCAGCGCGACCAGGTCGTCGGGTGGGGTGCCGATCGCCTCGCGGAGGTCGGCCACGGTCTCCCGTACCTCCTCGCCGTCGGAGCCGTCGACCTGCACGATCAGCTGGGTGGCCTCGCCGTCCTGCGCGGGCACCGGGCCCTTGACGGCCGTGACGCCGGGGACCCCGCGCAGCTCCTCGGCGTACGACGCGACGACCTGCTGGTCGGCCTCGGTCAGCCCGCCGGTGCGCTCGAAGACCACCGTCGTCGGAATCGTCTCGTCCTTCTGGAACTCCAGCAGGGCGTTGAGCGCCAGCGTCGACTCGGCCGTCTGGGGCAGGAACGCCGCGTTGTCGTTCTGCTGGACCTCGGCCAGGCGCCCCGAGAAGGAGCCGAGGGGGCCACCGACGACGAGCCACACGAGGACGACGAGGAGTGGCCAGGCCCAGCGCTTCGACATGCGGCCAGTCTTGCGGATGGGCGAGGGTCTCGACGCTGTGGGTCCGGCCGCGGGCAGGCGCTCAGATCCCCAACGTACGCCCGATGATCTCCTTCTGGATCTCGGTGGTGCCGCCGTAGATGGTCTGGATCCGGCTGTCGACGTATGCCTTGGCGATCGGGTACTCGCTCATGTAGCCGTAGCCGCCGTGCAGCTGCACGCCCTGGTCGACGACCTTCTTCTGCAGCTCGGTGGTCCACCACTTCGCCATCGAGGCCAGGGCGGTGTCCACCTCGCCTCGGTTGAGGCGGAGCACGCAGTCGTTGACGAAGACCCGGGCGATGTGGACCTCGGTGGCCATCTCGGCGAGCAGGAACCGGTTGTGCTGGAACGTGCCGATCGGGCGTCCGAACGCCTCGCGCTCCTTGGCGTAGGCCAGGCACAGCTCGAGCACGTGCTCGCAGGCGGCCACCGCGATCGCGGCGATCGAGATCCGCTCCTGGGGCAGGTTCTGCATCAACGAGATGAATCCGCTGCCCTCGGGCCCGAGCAGGTTCTCCTTGGGCACCTCCACGTTGTCGAAGAAGAGCTCGGCGGTGTCCTGTGCCTTGAGTCCCATCTTCTCGAGGTTGCGGCCGCGCTCGAAGCCGGCCATCCCTCGCTCGACGACGAGCAGGCTGATGCCCTGGTGGCCGGCGTCGGGGTCCGTCCGGGCGACCACGATCACCAGGTCGGCGAGGATGCCGTTGCTGATGAAGGTCTTGGAGCCGTTCAGCAGGTAGTGGTCGCCCTTGTCGACCGCGCTGGTGCGGATGCCCTGCAGGTCGGAGCCGGCGCCCGGTTCGGTCATCGCGATCGCGGAGATCAGCTCGCCGCTGACCAGTCCGGGCAGCCAGCGGGCCTTCTGCTCGGGAGTCCCGAGCTGGCTGATGTAGGGCACGATGATGTCGCTGTGCACCGGGAAGCCGAGTCCGCTGGCGCCGGCCCGGCCGATCTCCTCGGCCAGCACCATGTTGTAGCGGAAGTCCTTGGCCCCGGCGCCGCCGTACTCCTCGTCGACGTCGAAGCAGAGGAGACCCTGCGCACCCGCCTTGGTCCACACCGCCCGGTCGACCTGGCCGTCCTTCTCCCACTGCTCGTGGAAGGGGACGACCTCCTTCTCCATGAAGGCGCGGGCGCTCCGCCGGAAGTCCTCGTGCTCGGTGGTGTAGATCGATGAGGCGGCGTCACGCATGGGGGCTCCCGGGTGCTCGTGGTGGATGCGCACCACTGTGACAGTAGCGCTGTCACGTTTCAAGCGGGGCGCGCATTGAGCTCGTCGAGCATCGACGCGGGGCCGAGGTCGCCGAGCGAGTAGCCCTGCGGATACGTCGACGGCCGGTGCCGGTACGGCGTACGGCGGGGCGGAGCGAAGCGCAGCAGGTGCGCGCGAGCCCGGAGCCCCAGATGGAGGGAGCGGACCAGCCAGCGAGGGGAGGGCTCCAGGCCGAGGGCGTCGAGCAGTGGCCGGTCCATCAGCGAGATCGTGATCCGGCGGACGAACGGGCGTAGCGCTCGAGGCGCCGCGGCGCGGGCCGCGCGCAGCGTCGACTCGGTGACGAGGCGGTTGGCCGGTTCGAAGCGGAAGTGAGAGCGCTCGTAGGAAATGAGCAGCTCGAGATAACCCTGGTACGTCGTGGGCAGGTCGGTGAGGCCCATCAGGCGGCCGAAGCGGGTGGTGTGGGTTGCGATCGCGGCGAGCTCGACCGGGTCCAGCGGCCGCCAGCCGTACTGCTCGATCCAGCGCACCGGGCCGACGATCGTGGTGGCCAGGACGTAGCGGAACTCGTCGGCCGGGATGTCGTGGTGAGCGTGGATCCGGTTCAACCGACGCACCGCGGCGTGACCGCGAGGCGAGTCCAGTCCGTCGAGCGTGGCCTCCTCGGCGATCAGCAGCGTGTCGTCGTACCGCTTGACGCCGTGCTTCTCGAACTCCCCGGTGGCGTGCAGCAGGGCCGCGATCGAGGGCACGCCGTAGTCGCGCAGGAACGCGATCGAGGTGCCCTGGGTGTAGTCCCAGGGGAACTCGTGGCGACTGGTGAGCCAGAGGATCCGATCGGTGTCGCGCTCGGGGTCGAGGGTCCGGATCTCGCGCAGGTTGTCGAACCGCCCGGGGAAGCGCAGTCCCCGGCGGCGTGCTGGACCCGAGGTCAGGACACCCATTCCTTGACCTGGGTGATGGTGCCGGCCGGGTCGTCGGAGGCGGGAGAGACCTGCAGGTTGGTGACGCCGGCCTCGCGGAAGGCGGCGATCCGCTCCTGGACGTACGACGCGGGGCCGACCAGGTTGCCCGCCTCCAGCCACTCCAGGGGGACCTTCGCCTCGGCGTCGCGCTTGTGGCCGTCGAGGTAGAGGTCCTGGATCTCCTTGGCCTCCTTCTCGTAGCCGTACTGGCAGGCGAGGTCGTTGTAGAAGTTCTTGCCACGCGCCCCCATCCCGCCGACGTAGAGGGCGTACATCGGCCGCATGAAGTCCAGCAGTCCCTTGACGTCCTCGCCGATCGCGACCATGCCGCCGGCGGAGATCTCGAGCGGGCCGAGGGTGTCGGGGCGCTCGGCCCGGCCGGCGGCCAGTGCGTCGCCCCAGACGGTGTGCGCCTTCTCGGGGTGGAACAGGAACGGCAGCCAGCCGTCGGCGTACTCCGCGGTGGCCTGCACGCTCTTGGGGCCGAGGGCTGCGATGAAGATCGGGACCTCGGAGCGCTCCGGCTTGTTCAGCAGCTTCAGCGGCTTGCCGAGTCCGGTGCCCTGGCCGGCGGGCAGGGGCAGCTTGTAGAGACCGTCGCTGACCAACGCCTCGCGGCGCAGGCCCATCCGGATGATCTCGACGACCTCCCGGGTGCGGGCCAGCGGCTTGTCGTAGGGCACGCCGTGGAAGCCCTCGATCACCTGGGGGCCGGAGGCGCCCAGGCCGAGCACCGCCCGACCTCCGCTGACGTTGTCGAGCCCGGCGACGGTCTGCAGCAGCGCGCCGGGGGTGCGCGAGTAGATGTTCAGGATGCCGGCCGCGATCTCGATCGTCTCGGTCTTCGCGGCGAGGTAGCCCATCAGGGTGGGCGCGTCGAAGCCGTACGGCTCGGCCACCCAGACGGTGTCGAGCCCGGCCTTCTCGAGGTCGGAGACCTGGTCGGCCGACTCCCGCGGGTTGCCTGCGTAGACGAGTTGCATCGACAGCTTCATGGTTCCCCTGGGGTGTGGGTCGGGAGGCGGGGCACGGAACGTGACAGGCCGGCTGTCACGATAGCAACCCCGGACGGCGTGTCCGGGGCGGCGAATCCGGTGGCATCATCGACGCACCTGATCGTCCACGGAACTCGTCGAGGAGCACGCGTGAGCACCTACCGCATCGCCGTCATCGGTGGCACCGGACCGCAGGGCAAGGGCCTGGGCTACCGCTTCGCGCGGCACGGCCACACGGTCGTCCTGGGCTCCCGGGCGGCCGAGAAGGCCCAGGACGTCGCGGCCGAGGTGACCGAGCGGCTGAGCGACGTCGAGGGTGCCGGTCAGGTCTCCGGCGCGACCAACGCCGACGCGTGCACCGACGCCGACGTCGTCCTGCTGGCGGTGCCGTACGGCGGCCACGACGAGCTGGTCGCCACGCTTCCGCTCGCCGGGAAGACCGTCGTCTCCTGCGTGAACCCGCTGGCCTTCGACAAGCGCGGGGCACACGGGCTGGTCATCGACGGCGGCGAGGGCTCGGCCGCCGAGTCGGCCCAGCGGCTCGCGCCCGAGGCGACGGTCGTGGGTGCCTTCCACCACGTCTCCGCGGTCAACCTCTGGAGCGAGGCCGAGTTCCTCGACCACGAGGACGTGCTGGTCTGCGGTGACTCGCTCGAGGCCAAGCAGGTCGCGATCGAGCTGGCCCGCAGCGTCACCGGCCGCGCCGGCGTCGACGCCGGCAAGCTGCGCCTGGCCCGTCAGCTCGAGCCGCTGACCGCCGTGCTGATCTCGATCAACCGGAAGTACAAGGTCCACTCGGGCCTGCGCGTCACCGGCCTCTGACCGACCCACCGGCCCCGACCCACCGGCCCCGACCACCGGCCCCGGCCCGACGGCCGGGGTCAGTGCTTGCCGTTCCAGGAGTCCCAGAGCGCGGCGTAGGAACCGCCGGCGGCCACCAGTTCGTCGTGGGAGCCGAGCTCGGAGATCACCCCGGCCTCGACCACCGCGACCCGGTCGGCGTCGTGCGCGGAGAAGAGCCGGTGGGCGATCGCGATCACGGTCCGCCCCTCCAGCACGGCGGCGAGCGAGCGCTCGAGGTGCCGGGCCGCCCGCGGGTCGATCAACGAGGTCGCCTCGTCCAGCACCAGCGTGTGCGGGTCGGCCAGGACCAGGCGGGCCAGCGCGATCTGCTGGGCCTGCGCGTCGGTCACCCGACGCCCGCCGGAGCCGAGGACCGTGTCGAGACCGGCGGGCAGCGCGTCCACCCAGACGAGCGCGTCGACCGCGGCCAGGGCCTGGCGGATCGCCTCGTCGTCAGCCCCCGGCGGAGCGGCGAGTGCGAGGTTCTCGCGCAGCGTGCCGACGAAGACGTGGTGCTCCTGGGTGACCAGTGCGACATGGCCGCGCAGGTCCCCCAGCGGGAGCTCGACCAGCCCCACGCCCCCCACCGTGACGGACCCGGTGCGCGGCGGGTGGATGCCGGCCAGCAGTCGACCCAGGGTGGACTTGCCGGCCCCGGACGGGCCGACCATTGCGATCCGTTCGCCGACCCCGATCGACAGGTCGATGCCGTGCAGCACGTCGCGCCCCTCGACGTACGCGAACCGGACGTCGGTGACGTCGAGCTGCTCGCCGTGCGGCTGCGCGCCGCTGACCGCACGGTCGTCGGGCACCTGGGCGACGCCCAGCAGCCGGGCCAGGGAGGCGGCACCGAGCTGCAGCTCGTCGAGGATCGAGACGATCCGGTCGACCGGGTCGATCAGCATCTGCACGTAGAGGGTCGCCGCCGTGACGTCGCCCAGGGAGACCTGGCCCTGGGTGTAGAGCCAGCCGCCGAAGAGCAGCGTGGTCACGGTCGGGATCAGGTAGGCGATCTCCATGCTCGGGAAGAAGACCGTGCGCAGGTAGAGCGTGTAGCGCTCGGCGGCGTAGGACTCCTTGATGTCCTCGTCGATCGCCGCGATCCGCTCCTCGGCCAGCCCGAGCGCCTCGACGGTGCGGGCGCCCTCGACCGTCTCGGTCAGGGTGGCGTTGATCGCGGAGTACGACGCGCTCTCGCGCAGGTACCCGGCCTTGGCGCGGGCGAGGTACCAGCGCAGCCCGATCACCAGGGGCGGCACCCCGAGCAGGCAGGGCAGGGCGACCCACCAGCCGACGCTCAGGGCGGCGGCGAAGGTGAGCACGGCCGTGACCGCCGCGATCGTCCACTCCGGCATCGCCCAGCGCACCGACCAGCCGAGCTGGTCGACGTCGCGGCCGGTGCGGGTGAGCAGGTCGCCGGAGCCGGCCGACTCCACCACCCCGACCGGCAGCGCCAGCGCGTTGCCCACGAAGTCCTCACGCAGCTGCGCCAGCACCTGCTCGCCGAGCACCTGGCTGACGTAGCGGGCGAAGCGGGTCAGCACGGTCTGGGCGAGCAGGAAGCCCGCCAGCAGCAGCATGATGTCGTCGACGTGGGCCAGCGTCGTGCCGGTCTCGACCGCCTGCACCAGGTCGCCGATCAGGCGCGGTGCGGCCAGGGCGGTGAGTGCGGCCAGCCCGTGCAGCGACAGCGCGCCCCACAGCAGGCGCGGGTGGCGGCGGGCGATCTGGCCCGCGTAGCGCCGTACGGCGGGACCGTCGGCGACCGGAAGCATCGTGGTGGCGCTCATCGGGCCGCCTCCACCGTCAGCCCGGCCTCCGGGGAGGTCTCGCGGGTGACGACCGCGCGGTAGTCGCGACAGGTCTCCAGCAGCTCCCCGTGGCGTCCACTGGCGACCACCCGGCCCTCGCGCAGGAAGGCGACCTCGTCGGCGGCGTCCAGGACCAGCGGGCTCGAGCTGACCACGACCGTGGTCCGACCCGCACGGTGCTCGCGGAGCCGGGCGGCGATCCTGGCCTCGGTGTGCGCGTCGACCGCCGAGGTCGGCTCGACCAGGATCAGGATCTCGGGGTCGGTGGTCAGCGCACGGGCCAGCACCAGCCGCTGACGCTGCCCGCCGGAGAAGCTGCGCCCGCGCTCGGCCACGATGCTGTCGAGACCGTCGGGCAGTGCGGCCAGGACGTCGTGGGCGGAGGCGGTGTCCAGGGCACGCGCGACGGCGGACCCCCCGCTCCCCGTGATGTCGAGCCGGTCCCGCAGCAGGCCCGAGAACAGGACGCTCCCGGTGTCGGAGACCACGATCCGGCGGCGGACCTCGGAGCCGAGCAGGGAGGTGAGCGGTACGCCGCCCAGCCGGACGTCGTCGTCTGGCACCGGGGCGCACAGGCCGAGCCGATCGGCGAGGTCGGCGGCCTCCTCGGGACGGTCGCTGACGACGGCCACCAGGTTGCCGGCAGTGACGTGCAGGCCGGTCCGGACGTCGTCCAGGTCGGAGCCGGGCGGGGGCGAGGGCGCGACCACGGCGGGGTCGGCGATCTCGGGGGTGAGCGACAGCACCCGGCAGACCCGACGTGCCGAGACCAGCGCCCGGATCAGCTTGTTGGCGTACTCGGTGGCGGTGCGCAGCGGGATCATCAGGAACGCGGCGTAGCCGTAGAACGCGACCAGCTCCCCGGGCGAGATCTGCCCCTGGACGGCGTAGCGGGCGCCGATCCAGACGACGGTCACCACGAAGAGGCCGGGCAGGAAGATCTGCAGCGCATCCAGGATCGACTGGAGCTTCGCCACCTCCACGCCGGCGCGTCGGGTCTGCTGGGACTCGCGCCGGTAGCGGTCGTGGAAGACCTGCTCGCCGCCGATCCCGCGCAGCACGCGCAGCCCGCTGACGATGTCGCTGGCGGTGTTGGACAGCTCGCCCATCAGTTCGCGTTGGCGCATCGACCGCCGCTGGAGCGGGGCCAGGAGCGGACCGACCAGCAGCATCAGGACGGGCACGCCGACGAGGACCAGCAGGCCCAGGGTGAGCGAGGTCTGCAGCAGGATCACCGAGACCAGCACGAAGGAGACGATCGCGCCGGCGAAGCGGGCGCTGACGTCCATCGCGTTGCCGAGGTGGGAGAGGTCGCTGGTGCCGATCGCGACCACCTCGCCGGTCGAGACCTTGCGCGGCAGCGTGCCGCCGAGGGTCACCGCCTGTCGCCCGACGAGCTGGACGGTGCGGTAGGCGGTGGTGAGCCAGTTGGTGACGGCGAACCGGTGCCGCATGATCCCGCTGGCCGCCTGGACGAGGCCGATCACGAGCATCGCCATCGTCCACTTCAGCAGCTCGCTGCTGTCCTTGGCGGCGATGCCCTCGTCGATGGCGCGGCCGATCACGGCCGGCATCACGGCCTGGCTGCTCATCCAGAGGATGCCGAAGATCATGCCCCCGGCGAGGGTCCGGCGCTGCCCCATGGCCAGCCACCACAGGAAGCGTCCCGGGGACCGGTGGTCGGCCGTTCCGGGGTGTCCGAGAGGGAGGTTGCGCACTTGTCCGATCGTACGTTCCGGCACGCCCGTCAGCGAACGGTTATCGGTCCGGTCACCGCCCGCAGGAGGTGCGCGCGAACCCGATGGCCTGGGCCGCTCCGCGCGGGGTCATCCGCACCACCAGCTGGCCGGGCCGGCCGTCGAGCCGCAGTCGGACCAGGAAGGCCGTGGCGCCGCCCGACTCCAGGAAGACGTGGTCGTCGCAGCGCGCGGGCCGCACGGGCAGTCGTAGCCGCAAAGTGCCGCCGCCACTGTCGACCACCGCCCGTGGCGCCCACGCAGATCGGCCGGCCGACCCGAGCAGGGGGGTTCCGCCGACGGAGTCGATCACGAGTCGGGGTCCGGCCCGGCCGGTCGGGCGTACGACGAGCGTGAGGAGGCCGCGGCTGCCCGGCCCCGGCCGAGAGACCGCGACGCGGTCGGCGAAGGAGATCCGGGCGACCCTGGCGACGTCCAGCTCCAGACACCGCGCGCTGACGTGACGGGAGATCACGTCGTTCGGATCGGTGACCCGGAGTCGCTGCGGAGCGGTGCTGCTGCCCTGCGTCAGAAGGAGGCGGGGCGGGCCGGCGTCCGCGTCCTGGGGGCAGACCGGCCGAGCCGGCAGCGTCAGCGGGTAGCCGCGTTCGGAGCCGGCGGGGGCGACCCGCAGGCGCTCGGCGAGCAGCGGTCGACGGAACCGGGCGTCGCGGTAACTGATCTCGGTGGGGAGCACGGCGTGGGAGGTGTCGTTGTCGAGCCACACCTGGATCCGGCCCAGGGCGGCGTCGCGGGAGGACTGGCGCAGGTCGGCCCGGATCTCCCCCGAGGCAGGAGCGGGTGGCGGGAGGGGGACGGGGGTGAGCGTGCGGACCGTGGGGGCGGCCGGCGGATCGGCGGCGGTCACCGGGGCCTCGCGGCAGGCGGCGCAGCCGATCCCGACGAGCACGACGACCAGGCCGACCGCCCACCGGACGGTTCGGGGCTCCGGCCGCTCAGCGAGGAGCATCGACCAGCGGAGCAGCTCACCCGGCGCGCGATCGAGGCGCTCCTGCTCGGTCTCGTTGCGGTTCACGCACCGATGGTGCGGCTCAGACCCCCAGGTTGTCGACCACTTCCGCGCCCGGGAGCTCGGCCAGCAGCCGGCCCGGCACCAGCAGCTTGGAGCGGCGTACGCCGGAGCCGATCACCGCGACCTCGATGTCGAGCACGGCGGCGTCGACGAGGAGCCGCCAGCCGGACGGCAGGCCGACCGGGGTGATTCCGCCGTACTCCATCGCCGACTCCTCGACCGCTCGGTCCATCGCCAGGAACGACGCCTTGCGCACGTCGAGCGTGCGCTTGACCAGGTTGTTCACGTCCGCGCGGGTGTCCGCGCGCACCACGCAGGCGGCCACGCGTTCCTCGCCGTCGCGACGCCCGGCCACGACCACGCAGTTCGCGCTCGCAGCCAGCGGCAGGTCGTAGGCCTCGGTCAGGGCGGCGGTGTCCGCGAGCGACGGGTCGATCGCGACCACCGCCACCGCCGGCGCGTGCGCCCAGCCGGTCAGCGCCGCGGCGACCGGGGTGGCGATCAGGTCGCGACGGTCGAGCGCGGGCAGTGAGGTCAGGGTGCCGAGGGTCGGCAGCGGGTGCGGCTGGCTCATCCACCCATCGTGGCCCGAGGCTTCACCCGGCGGAAGCACGGGGTTCACCTGCGGCTCGCCACGGGGTCACCGGGCCCCGTTGTGGTGGCGGGCATGACCCCCCTGACTCGGCTCACCACCTCCCTCGCCCTCGGGCTGACCGCACCGCTGCTCGCCCTGCCCACGATCGGCGCGGCCTCCGCGTCCGCGCCGGCCGCGGAGCAGACGCGCGGTCAGGCGCGTCCGCTCGTGATCGGCCACCGCGGCGCCTCCGGCCACCGGCCCGAGCACACGATCGCCGCCTACCGACTGGCCATCCGGATGGGTGCCGACTACATCGAGCCCGACCTCGTCTCGACCCGCGACGGAGTCCTGGTGGCCCGGCACGAGAACGAGATCAGCGGCACCACCGACGTGGCCGAGCGACCCGAGTTCGCGGACCGGCGAACCACCAAGACGATCGACGGCCAGCCGATCACCGGATGGTTCACCGAGGACTTCACGCTGGCCGAGCTGCGCACCCTGCGTGCCGTCGAGCGGCTGCCCGACGTACGGCCGGCCAACACCCGCTACGACGGCCGCTACCGGGTGCCGACCTTCGACGAGGTGCTCGACCTGGTCGGCCGGGAGTCGCGGCGGGCCGGGCACCGGATCGGGGTCTACCCGGAGACCAAGCACCCGACGTACTTCGACTCGATCGGTCTCTCCCTGGAGGAGTCGTTGCTCGCGGCCCTGCGTCGCCACCGGCTCGACCACCGGGGCGCGCGGGTGTTCATCCAGTCCTTCGAGACCCGGAACCTGCGCGAGCTCGACGAGCGCACCGACCTGCCGCTGGTCCAGCTGGTGAGCAACTCCGGGGCGCCGGCGGACCTGCAGGCCGCGGGGGTCGACCGGACCTACGCCGACCTGGTCACGCCCGCCGGGCTGCGGTGGATCGCCGGGTACGCCGACGGCGTGGGGGCGCACAAGGACCTCGTCCTGCCCCGCGGCGCCGATGGCGCCACCGGCGCCCCGTCGAACCTGGTGTCGGACGCTCACGACGAAGGGCTGCTCGTGCACGTGTGGACGTTGCGCGACGAGAACCAGTTCATGGCCACGAACTTCCGACGCGGTGAGGACCCCCGTGCCACCGGCGACGCGGTCGCCGAGGCGCGCGCCTTCCTCGACGCGGGGGTGGACGGGATCTTCAGCGACCACCCCGACACCGCGGTGGCGGCCGTTCGCGCGTGGCGCCGCGACCAGCGCAGGGTCGGTTGAGCCCGCCGGCCGGAGGTCAGGCGCGGGGGACCAGGACCCAGGCGACCAGGTAGGCCAGCACCGCCGAGCACAGGCTCAGCACTGCCAGCACCACGGTGAGCACCCGGACCAGGGTGACGTCGACGTCGAAGTAGTCGGCGAGTCCGGAGCAGAGTCCGGCCACCATCCGGTCGTCGGTGTTCCGGGTCAGCCGGCGCGGACCGGCCGCGGGCGGGATCGGGGTGTCGGTGCTCATCGGGGCTCCTCGGAGTCGGTGGTGGGTGCAGGGTCCTGTGGACGGTTCCGGCGGTTGGCGGAGGTGACGACCGCCACCCCGACGAGGCCCGCCAGCAGCCACGGCAGGGGGAGCAGCCAGCGGGTGTCGTCGAAGCCGACCACGTCGGCCTCGACCAGCCCCCAGATCCCGACCAGGCCGAGCAGGACCAGCCCCGCGACCAGGTGGAACAGGTTGACCGGGTGGCGCCCCGAGGCA
>NZ_JBFIKK010000089.1:0-14281 GCF_041600255.1 Nocardioides sp.
CAGTCCGTTCTGCTCAACCCGACCTGCGTGTTCCCGTGGTGCACCCGGTCGGCCCGGGGCTGCGACAGCGACCACATCCAGCCCTACAACGCCGGCGGAAGCACAGCCTCCGACAACATCGCCCCGTTGTGCAGGCGTCACCACCGGCTGAAGACCCACGGCCGCTGGCGCTACACCCGCCTCGATCCCGGCTCGTTCCTGTGGGCCAGCCCGCACGGCTACACCTACCTCCGCGACCCCACCGGCACGGCCGATGTCAGCCGAGAACGGCGACCACCGCCGGCCCATCCACCCGAGCCCCTGCCGTCCGGCAGACCCTGACCGCCCCCCCACCCCGCCGATCCACGACCGGCGGGGCAGCGGCACGTCCGGGCGGTGCAGCACTCCGACCTCAGCGGGCCTGGCGGAGCGCCTCGTCGATGGGTGTGTCGCCGTCGTTGAACCGGACGGCCAGTCCGGCGACAGCCGCGGACTCGGCCGAGACGACCGCCCGGATCACCGCGGCGACGTTCCCCCGTGACGTCTCCCCGGCGGAGTCGGCACGGCTGTCGATGTGGCCGGTGGCGGGTCCTTCGGTCAGGGCGCTCGGCTGCAGGATCGTCCACTTCAACGCCGAGCTCTCCAGATGCAGGTCGGCTGCGGCCTTGGCCTCGGCGTACGCGAAGAACGGGTCGTCCGCGGGCACACCGTGATCGGGAGCGGCACCGAAGTAGGAGATCATCACGTAGCGCTCGACGCCGGCCTTCGCGGCCGCGTCCATCGACCGGATCGCGGCGTCGCGATCCACCGCATAGGTCTTCTCGGCGTCACCCCCACCGCCGGCCCCGGCCGCCCAGACGACGATGTCGTGACCGCGGAGCAGGTCCTCGAGCTCGTGCTCCTGCAGCCGCGCCACGTCCGCGACCACGGGGTTAGCGCCCAGCTTCGTGATCGACGCGGACTGGTCGGGGTCCCGGATCACCGACGACACCTCGTGCCCGTCCTCGATGATCCCCGGGGTCGCCTTGCGTGCGATCTTGCCGTGGCCTCCGATGATGACGATGCGGCTCATGTGTCCTCCTGGATGGGTTGACGGGCGTCCCCCCTGTCTACCCGAGAGGTGCGACGCCAACCACCCGGCTGCCGTCACCGTGCCGAGGCGCACCCGATGCAGGTGCGCGCCATCGGCCGGGCCTCCAGCCTGCCCTCGCCGATCTCACCACGGCACCGCTCGCACACTCCGTACGTCGAGTCGTCGAGCCGCCGCACCGCCGCGTCGATCTCCGCCAACTGGGCGCGCGTGTCCCGGACCAACGCCCCGATCTGGGAACGCTCGAACGCGATCGTCGCGCCTTCCGGGTCGTGCTCGTCGTCGGCGTTGGTGTCCCGCGAGGCCGCGACCACGGCGTCGTAGTCGCCGGTCAGGTTCGCCAGCCGCCCGAGCGCTTCGGCGCGGGCGTGCTCGAGTCGTTGACGGGCCTGTTGCACGCCCTCCATGATGCCCCCGCACGGGGACGTCAGCTGCGGTGAAGGGTCCGGCCGTCGGGCAGGGTGCGGCCGCTCAGGAGCGCCACCAGCTGACCGGCGTCGGCGCGCACCGGGCGCCCGTCGCCCCAGGCCCAGTCGCTGTCCGTGGCCTCGAGTCGAACCTCGGTCAGGTCGATGCCGAACACGCTTCCTCCGGCGGCAGTGAGCTGCTCGAGCACGGCAGCGATCGACTCGCGAGGCGCGACGGCGGGTCGGTCGAGCGCGATCGTCACGTCCAGCGAGTGGATGACGGCGTGGCTCACGGCACCGGCCGCACCACCGCCCGGCGGCTGCCACGCGTGCAGAGTCGGCGACCGGAGCTGGTCGAGGAGGTACTCGTCGGGCAGCGCAGCGTCCCGGAAGGCCACGGAGTCGGACATCGTCGTGAAGTCACCCCCGACCGCCGCCATCTCGGCTCCGAACTGCTCGTGCGTCATCCGCGCGGGCATCGTCACGTGCGCCACCACATGGCGCACCAGCCACCTCTCGCACAGGGAAGGGGAGTCCCACGCCGCGGCGTTGCTGGCGTCGAGGAGATCCGCGAGCCCGCGGTACGTCGGGGCCACCCAGGACTGGAGGTCGGTCACTCTCCACATGATGCGGGGTGCTAAACCCCGACACCAGCCCTCCGTACTGCCACACTCCCGGCATGAGTACGACTGATCTGACCGCGCGCGGGGGGCACACCCACCCGGTGGTGAAGGGGCTGGCGATCGTGCTCCTGGGGGCGACGCTCGCCGCCGGCGGCTGGTACCTGTGGCTGCTGTCCGCCTTCGGGCTGCTCGGCGGCCTGGCCGTCGCCCTCGGCCTGGTCGGGCTCCTGACACTGGCCCTGCTGGGCTGGCGTCGCCGGGACCTGCGCGGCGCCGACGATCGAGTTTGACCCTCAGTTGTGGTCGGCGGGGACGAGGAGACTCCAGGTCGCGCCGTCGTCGGTCGAGGTGTGGACGCCGGACTGGGTGGCGGCGTACCAACTCCCTGCCACGACCTCCAGCGCGACGGCCGGTCCGCCGAGCCGGCCGACCTCGCGCCACGAACGCGTGTCGTCGCTGACCATCACCGTGCCGTCGACGCCCACCCCGACCAGCGGACCGTCGGCCTGCCAGTCGATGGATGTCAGCACGGGCGCACCCCCGACCGGCTCGAGCTCGGCGCCGTCCACCGACACCACCAGCTCGCCCTGGCCGGTGGTGGCGTAGACCGTGTCCGGCTCGGCCGGGTCGGCGGCGAGGTCGAAGACCGGCTGCCGACTGATCGTCTGCCAGGTCACTCGGTCCGTGGTCGTCATCAGGCTGCCGGAGTGGGAGTCGTAGCCGTAGACCCGGTCACCGACCCCCTCCAGGGCATGGAAGTCGGCCTCGCCCATCAGCGACAGGGAGTCCCAGGTCTCTGCACCGTCCGTCGACTCGAGCAGACCGAGACTGCCCGGCAGGTCCTCGTCGGGATCGGGGTGACCGCTGCCGAGGAAGTGACCGGGGCCGATCACGGTGAACCCCATCGTGTCCTGGCGGCGGTCGGCGATCAGCGTCAGCGTCCCGTCGTCGGACACCCGGAAGACCCCACCGTGCGAGGCGATGTGCAAGGCACCGTCGGCCGGGTCGACCCCGACGCCGTGCACGTGACCCAGCGACGCAGGACCCTCGCCCCCCGAGGAATCGGAGTCGGAGGAGCACCCCCCCATGCCCAGCAGGACGGTCGCGACCACGACCACAGGTGCGGTACGGCGAAGCATGGTTCCTCCGTGAGCGGACTCAGTGCCCGGGCAGCTGACCCGTCAGCCGACCGTGCAGCGTGGTGCTGGCGACGTTCAGGCCGACGATCGTGACCTGCTTGCCCTTGCGGTGGTACTTGGTCTCGATCGCGTCCAGCGCCGCCACCGTCGAGGCGTCCCAGACGTGCGAGCTGGTCAGGTCGATCGTGACCTGCTCGGGGTCGGCGGCGTACTCGAACTGGGTGTAGAGGTCGTTGCTCGAGGCGAAGAACAGCTCGCCGTAGACCGTGTAGACCGCGCTCACGCTGCCGTCCTCGGCCTCCACGATCTCGCGCTGCACCTCCGCGAGGTGCGCCACCCGGCGGGCGAAGAGGGTCATCGCGACGATCACCCCGATCGCGACACCGATGGCGAGGTTCTCGGTCACCACGGTGACCACGACGGTGGCGAGCATGACCGTGGTCTCGCTCTTCGGCATCCGGCGCAGCGTCGAGGGCTGGACGCTGTGCCAGTCGAACGTGCCGACGGCGACCATGATCATCACCGCGACCAGGGCGGCCATCGGGATGATCGCCACCACGTCCCCGAAGCCGACCACCAGGATCAGCAGGAAGACACCGGCGAGGAACGTCGAGATCCGGGTGCGGGCACCCGAGACCTTCACGTTGATCATCGTCTGGCCGATCATCGCGCAGCCACCCATGCCGCCGAAGAAGCCGGTGATCACGTTCGCGGCACCCTGGCCCCAGGCCTCACGGGTCTTCTCGGAGTGGGTGTCGGTGATGTCGTCGACCAGCTTCGCGGTCAGCAGCGACTCCAGCAGCCCGACCAGCGCCATCGCCAGCGCGTACGGCGCGATGATCTTCAGCGTCTCGAGGGTCCACGGCACGTCGGGGAAGAACAGCGACGGCAGGCTGTCGGGCAGCTCGCCCTCCTCGCCCACGTCCGGCAGGTGCAGCGACATCACCACGGCGATCGTGGTCAGCACCACGATCGCGACCAGCGGCGACGGGACGACCTGGGTCACCCGGGGCAGCAGCACGATCATCAGCAGGCCCGCGGCCACCATCGGGTAGACCAGCGCCGGCACGCCGATCAGGTGCGGCAGCTGCGCCAGGAAGATCAGGATCGCCAGCGCGTTGACGAAGCCCACCATCACCGAGCGTGGGATGAAGCGCATCAGCTTCGCCACCCCGGCCAGCGCGAGCAGGATCTGCAGCACACCGCCGAGCAGCACCGTGGCGATCAGGTAGTCCAGGCCGTACTCGCGCATCACCGGGGCGATCACCAGCGCGATCGCGCCCGTCGCCGCCGAGATCATCGCCGGCCGCCCACCCAGGAAGGCGATCGAGACGGCCATCGTGAACGACGCGAAGAGGCCGACCCGCGGGTCGACGCCCGCGATGATCGAGAACGAGATCGCCTCCGGGATCAGCGCCAGCGCCACGACCAGACCGGCCAGGATCTCGGTGCGCAGCAGCTTCGGCGACCGCAGCGCCTGCATCACCGACGGCTCCGGCGGCGGCGTCAGGGTTCCTCCGGGAGCGCCGGCGGGCGGGGGCGTGGTCATCGACGACATGCGGATCTCCCAGGAGGTACGGCGGTGGCCCGCGCCTCCCCGAGGGGCGTTCGGCCGGAAAGCGGGGCTCCACCGTAGGCCGGGAGCGCGCAGGGAGGACAATCACTGGGTGACCTCGACCGATCTCCCCGCCCGCGCCGTGCGCGCTCTCACATCGAAGGGCCGCGAGGTGCAGAGCCGCATCTACCGCCGCGGCGTCTTCGGCCACCGCCCCGTCGTCCCCGTCGAGCCCACCGCCCTCGAGGCTGCGGCCGAACGCCGGATGAGCCCCGAGGCGTGGTCGTACGTCGCCGGCGGCGCCGGCCAGCAGCAGACCGTGGCCGCCAATCTCGCCGCGTTCGACAAGCACCGGATCGTGCCCCGGATGCTGGTCGACGTCGAGGAGCGCGACCAGTCCATCGAGCTGTTCGGCCGCCGGATCCCCGCGCCCCTGCTGCTCGCCCCGATCGGGGTCCTCGAGATGGCCCACCCGGAGGCCGAGCGCGCCGTCGCGGCCGCGGCCAGCACGCTGGGCCTGCCGATGGTGATCTCCACCCAGGGTTCGGTGCCGATGGAGGAGACCGCGGCCGCGCTGGGCGACTCCCCGAAGTGGTACCAGCTCTACTGGAGCAAGGACGACAGCGTCGTCGACTCCTTCATCGCGCGGGCCGAGGCGATCGGCGCGGAGGCGCTCGTGGTCACCCTGGACACCCATGTCCTGGGCTGGCGCACCCACGACCTCGACGTCGCCCACCTGCCGTTCGCCCGCGGCCAGGGCATCGCGCAGTACACCTCCGACCCGGCCTTCCGTCGTCTCGTCGAGGCCCGGGTCGCGGCCGGTGCGCCCCCAGAGCCCACCCCGCGGCCCACCCTGTCCGCGGTCAAGGCGCTGGTCTCGATGGCCCGGCACTACCCCGGCAGCCTGCGGGACAACCTGCGCTCGCCGCTGCCGCGCGCGGCCGTCGACACCTTCCTCGACGTCTTCTCCCGCTCCTCGCTGACCTGGGCGGACCTCGACTACCTGCGTGCGCGGACCGAACTGCCGATCGTGCTCAAGGGCATCCAGGACCCCCGCGACGCGGCCTTGGCGATCGAGCACGGCGTGGACGGGATCATCGTCTCCAACCACGGCGGCCGACAGGTCGACGGCGCGATCGCCTCGCTCGACGCGCTCCCCGCGATCGTCGCCGAGGTCGACGGCCGGGTGCCGGTGCTCTTCGACTCCGGCATCCGCAGCGGGGCCGACGCGTTCAAGGCGCTCGCGCTCGGCGCCCGGGCCGTGCTGGTCGGCCGGCCCTGGGTCTACGGCCTCGCGCTGGCCGGCGCCGACGGTGTCGAGGCGGTGCTCGAGCACGTCTGGGCCGAGCTCGACCTCACCATGGCTCTGTCCGGTGTGGCCACGATCGACGAGATCACCCGCGACCTGCTGACCTGAGCCGGCAACCCTCAGCCCCGAGCGGCCTCAGCGGCGCAGCATCTCCGCGAACGTCGGGCTGAACCAGCCGCCCGCGGAGCGCTTCGGTACGGCGGGCAGGTTGCGGCCGCCGTACGCGTGCTTGCGGTGCTTCCCGTCGTAGCGCAGCCAGGTCTCGGCCGGACCCTGTCCGCGGCCGGCCCGGTCCCAGTCGCAGACGCCGTCGGTGAAGACCTTCTCCAGCCGGGTCCACTGGTCGGCGGTGAAGAAGACGCCCAGCGGCTCGTAGTCGGCACGGTCCAGCGGACGCAGCCGGCAGGCGACGTTGTCGTTGGCGGCCGGACCACCGGCGACCTGGCGCGGGGTGGAGTACCGGGTCTCGGCGGTCTCCACCGGCGCCATCTGGCAGGCCGGCCGTCCGTCGGGGCCGGGCACCATCTCCAGGCCGGGCACGTTGGCGCACCGGTCGTTGATGTCGGCGGGCCGGTTGCTGACGACCTTCTCGGCCAGCGGCTTCTTCGAGCGGTCCTTCTCGACCGCGCTCAGCCAGCGGTCCATCGCGAACATCGCCTCGGCGGCCCAGCGCGGGTCGCCGATCAGCGGGGCGACACCGAACCACATCACCCGGTTGCCGGTGTGGCCCTGGTCGGCCAGCATCCGCTCCTTGGTCCAGAACGCGTGCGAGAAGTCGTGCGCGGCGCCCGGGTCCGGGCCGCCGTGGTTGATGATCGCGACCTCGTCGAAGTGGGTGGTCTCGTTGATCAGCCCGGTCCGGTAGACCCGCTTGATCGCGCGCTGGTCGCCGGTCATCCGGTCCGCCTGGAACTGGGAGTCGACGTCCAGCCCGCCCAGCTTCTCGTTCAGGTCGACGAACTGCGCCGGCGTGATCTGGCCCAGTCGCAGCGCACCGAGGCCGTACTGAATGCCGGTGTTCGACAACGGGATGCCGGAGAAGCCGCGCCCGGCGGCCTTCTCCTGCTTCGTCCACACCGACTTCGGGCGGGGGCCCAGCAGGTTGACCATGATGTCGAGGACCGAGCAGCGCACGCCGCCGGGGTTGATCTCGGAGTCGTAGCGGGTGGACCGGTCGCCGGCCACCGGGGTCTTGGTCCCGGAGCAGGCGTGCTCCGGGTTGAGCGCGGCCTTGAAGAGCAGCTCGTCGGAGGTGATCGCGTTGGCGTGGCTGACGTGCCCCTCGACCGCCGCCATCTGCGTGGGCGTCCACACCACGCCCGGCGCCCAGCGCGACGGGTTCTCGAAGTAGAGCCGCATCAGGTGGTAGTCGGCGAACTGCGCGCCCGCGGTCAGCGTGTCGGGGTAGGAGCAGGTGGTGACCAGGCCCTGGTAGATGCCGGGGTAGGCGTTCGCGATCGTGTGCTGGGCGATCGAGCCGCCCGAACAGCCGGTGCCGATCGTGTAGCGCAATTCGCCGTACCGCTCGACGAGGCGCTCCTTGGCCATCATCAGCGACTCCGCCTCCATGGCGACGTTGCAGTTGTGGCCGGTGTGCGCCAGCGCCGTGGACAGGACGGCGAAGCCGGCGCCCAGCGCGTCGATGTAGCTGCTCGCGTAGCCGGGCGCGCCGTCCAGCGTGCCGGAGTAGTCCTGCAGCGGGGGCTTGCCCGGGGTGTACGACGCCCCGCAGTTGCCGCCGTGGGTGATCAGCACCTTGTGGTTCCACGTCTTCTGCGGAGCCCAGGGACGCCACTTCTGCCCGGGGGTGAAGAGCGTCAGGATCGAGTAGCGGTCCCGGTCCTGGTATCCGTCCTCGCGCCGCACGATGAACGGCACGGTGTCGCCCTGCTGGGTGGTCGTGGTCGCCAGGTCCGAGGGCGGGTTCTCGGGGTCGTAGGGCTGCAGGTCGGGGCGCAGCGGGTTCCGCGACTTGTAGAGGTAGGAGTAGCGGGCCGGCTCGTTGCAGAGCTTGTCCCGCGCGGACTCCTGGCAGTGGTAGTTGCCGAGCTGGGGGCCGGTGAAGACCGGGCCGCCGTTGCGGTGGTTGGTGATCACGATCCGGCTCGCGTGCTTCCCGGCCGTGGCGCGTACGACGTTGCGGCCCAGCCGCATCCCCTTCACCAGACCGAGGTAACGACCGTCGGCCCGCACCTTGAACCGGTGGGTCACGTCCCGCTGGCCGACCCGGACCCGGACCTCGCGCGCCTTCACCTTCCGCGGCAGCACCACCTCCACCAACGCGTCCCCGGCCGAGATCAGGTCGGCGCGGTTGGAGAGCACCTTGACCCGCAGCGGGCGCGAGGGCCGGTGCATGATGGGTTCGGCCGTGTCGTCGGGGTCGTCGGGGTCGGAGTCGTCGGTCGTCGCCCATGCGCCGCTCGAGCGGGGTGCGGGGGCGGCTCCGGTCGCGACCGTGGCCGAGGTGGGCACCGTCAGGGCGGCGAGCACGAGGGCGAGCGAGAGCAGTCCGGTGGGCAGGCGCATGCTCCCTCAACGAATCCGGCCGGCCGGCGTCACGCCGGTCCAGCCGCGTGCGGCCTCAGGTCCTGCGGATCTCGCGCCCGACGTAGATGGTGCAGGCCGACTCGCCGCCGGTGACCGGGTTGTCGAACGAGACGACGTGCGACTCGGTGTGCGTGAAGACCTCGGCCAGCACCGCCTCGAACTCCGCGTCCGGCGGGTCGTCGGACCACAGCCCGAAGACGCCTTCGGGCGTCAGCAGCGGGCCCAGCCGGGCCAGGCCCTCGGGGGTGTAGAAGTCGGCGTGGCTGGGGTGCAGCACGTTGCGCGGCGTGTGGTCGATGTCGACCAGCACGGCGTCGTACTCCCGGGCGGCCCGGCCCTCGGCGACCAGCGCGAAGAAGCTGTCGTGCACCAGCGAGCAACGCGGGTCGGCGGCCAGGCCGGCCGTGTCCGGCAGCAGGTTGCGCCGCTGCCAGTCGATGACGGGGGCGACCGCCTCGATCACGGTCAGCGCCTCCACCCGCGGGTCGGCCAGCACGGCGCGGGCGGTGTAGGCCAGGCCCAGCCCGCCGACCAGGACCGAGAGCCGCTCGCCGGGATGGGCGGCCAGCCCGAGGGTGGCGAGCGCGATCTCTGAGGCGTTGAAGTAGCTGGACATCAGGAACTCGTCGTCGATCTTGACCTCGTAGACGTCGAGGCCCAGCAGCGAGTCGTGGCGGCGGCGCAGGCTGATCACCCCGATCGGCGAGTCGCACCAGTCGAGCTCCTCGATCCGTGCCCTCATCGGTGCCGCCCTCTCGTCCCGCTCGCGCGGTGTCGTCCTCGAACCTACCGACGCACCGGCTGGGCGGATACGGCAGGCTGCACCCCATGTACTTCGTCGGCATCGACCTCGCCTGGGGTGAGCGCAAGCCCACCGGCCTGGCGGTGCTCGACCTCGAGGGCCGGCTGCAGCACCTCTCCTCGGCCGTCACCGACGTCGAGATCGCCGAGACGCTCGCGCCGTACGTCGCCGAGAACTGCGTGGTGGCCGTCGACGCCCCCCTGATCGTCCGCAACCCCACCGGCAACCGTCCGGCCGAGGCCGCCCTGAACCGCGACTTCGCCCGGTTCGACGCCGGTGCCCACCCGGTCAACACCGGGAAGCGGGAGTTCAGCGAGAGCCCCCGCGGCGCCCGGCTCAGCTCCCGGCTCGGCCTCGACATGAACCCGCGCTCGCGCCGACCGCGCCGGGTGATCGAGGTCTACCCGCACGCGGCGAGCGTGGCGCTCTTCCGGCTCGGCCGGACGCTCAAGTACAAGAACAAGACCGGCCGCAGCCTCGAGCAGCTCCGCGGCGCGCTGCTGGTGCTGATCGGACTGCTGGAGGGCCTGGCCGAGGCCGAGACCCCGCTGCACGTGGCGGGCGAGACCTGGCAGGCGCTGGTCGGCCAGGTCGAGACGGCCGCCCGCAAGAGCGAGCTCCGGGTGGTGGAGGACCAGGTCGACGCCGTCGTCTGCGCCTACGTCGCGCTCTTCTCGGTCCGTGAGCCCGAGCACACCACGACGTACGGCGACGTCGAGACCGGCTACATCGTGACGCCCACGCTGCCCGCCGACCACACGCCCACGCCCCGGGAACGCCCCGTCCGCGAGGACCCGGCCCGCTCCGCGGTCCGTGAGTACGCCGCCCAGCACGCCCGGCTGGCCGAGCAGGCCGAGCAGTTCGTCGCCCTGGTCACCACGATCCTCGACGACGCGGGCATCAACTACCTGAGCGTCACCGGCCGGGCCAAGACGGTCGCGTCGTTCGCCGCGAAGGCGTCCCGCACGGTCGACGGCGTGCCGGTCTTCAAGGACCCGCTGCGCGAGATCACCGACCAGATCGGGATCCGGGTGATCACCTACGTGCACAGCGACGTCGCCGCGGTGGCCGAGCTGCTCGACGACCAGGTCGCCGTCCTCGACGACCGGGACATGGGGCAGGAGACCGCCAGCGAGGGCCGCTTCGGCTACGCCAGCCGGCACCTGCTGGTCTCGCTGGACGCCGCCCGGGAGAGCCAGCCGGCCTACGAGATGCTCCGCGGCCGGCGTGCCCAGGTGCAGATCCGGACGGTGCTGCAGCACGCATGGGCCGAGTTCGAGCACGACATCCGCTACAAGGGCGACATCCCCGACGAGCACGCCCGCGACTTCGATCGACGCTTCACGCTCGCCGCCGGGCTGCTCGAGCTGGCCGACCGGGAGTTCTCCACGATCCGCGACCGGCTCCAGGCCGGGATGACCGGCGCCCGGCAGGAGCCCGAGGACGACGACCCGCGGATCAGCCCGCGTGAGCTGGCCGCCTTCCTGGCCGGGCAGTACGCCGACGCCGGCTGGTCGCGCACCGACCACTACGCCTGGATCTCCGGGCTGCTGCTGGAGCTGGGGATCACCTCGCTGGACGAGCTCGCCGAGGTGCTGCGCCCGATCGACGGTGCCGCGATCAACGAGCGGATGGACTACCGCTACCCGCCGGGCGCCGTACGACGGCTCGACGACGCGCTGCTGGCCGCCTTCGGCGAGCGGTACGTCGACCTGCACGGCAACGCGCACCGGGTGCCGTCGTTGCGGACCCGGCTGGACAAGATCACGTCCCCGGACGACGAGCGCTGATCATCAGCCGCGGGCGGCGCTGATTCCGGTCGCGGGCAGGGTCTCCCAGCCGCGGGTGAACGCCGAGGGGTGCCGGACGCCGGCGGCGACGTCCGCCCCCACCTGCGGGTGGGCGGCCAGCAGCTCCTCGAAGGCCACCCGCGCCTGGAGTCGGGCCAGGTGGCTGCCGATGCAGAAGTGCGGACCGGTGCCGAAGCCGAGGTGTCGCGCGATGTCACGCCGTACGTCGAGCACGTCGGCGTCCGGGCCGAACTCGTCGGTGTCCCGGTTGGCGGCGCCGTAGAGCATCAGCAC
Organism: Nocardioides sp.; assembly: GCF_041600255.1. Lineage (GTDB taxonomy): Bacteria > Actinomycetota > Actinomycetes > Propionibacteriales > Nocardioidaceae > Nocardioides. Next base: position 11,536 of record NZ_JBFIKK010000089.1, read on the forward strand.
CTTCTCCCCGGCCGGAATCTCCACGTCGCCGACCCGGACTGCCCGGGTGGTGGTCCGCGCCAGGCCCTGCACCGAGGACTCCAGCCGGAGGAACTCCGGAACCGCCCGCTCGATCAGTGTCGGGTCGTCGAGCAGCAGGGCGCGCTGGTCGGGGTGCTGGTCGAGCAGGGTGATGCCGTGCGAGATCAGCGCGCCGGTGGTGTCGTTGCCGCCGGCGACCATCACGAAGCAGAAGCCGAGGATGTCCCAGTCGCTGAGCCGTTCGCCGTCCAGCTCGGCGGCGACCAGCGCCCCGATCAGGTCGTCGGCCGGCTCCTCGCGGCGCTGGTCGATCAGTGCGGAGAAGAACGCGAACATCTCGCCGATCACCTCCGCGCCGGAGAGGGCGTCGGCGGCGAAGCCCTCGTTCTGCAGCCGGGTCAGCGCCGAGACCCAGGGGTCGAACCGGCCCCGGTCGGCCTCGGTGACCCCGAGCAGTCGGGCCAGCACGAAGGTCGGGATCGTGGTCGCGTAGTCGCGGTGCAGGTCCGGGGTGCCACCGTCGGCGACGGTTCGCTCCATCGTCGCGATCCGCTGCCGGGCGAACTCCCGGATCTCGCCCTCGAGGTCGGCGACCCGCTTGGGTGTGAAGCCGCGACCGATCAGCCCGCGCAGCCGGGTCTGCACCGGCGGGTCGAGCATCACGATCGTCGGCGCCAGGCCGAGCTGCGCGATCTCGTCGGCGTAGAAGGTCAGCCCGCTGGCCGAGGAGAAGTCCTCGGGGCGTCGTACGGCGTCCCAGACGTCGGCGAACCGGGAGAGCACCCAGAACGGCGGCGCCTGGTCGCCGACGTGGCGGTGGACCGGGTCGTGCTCACGCAGCCAGGCGTACGCCGGGTAGGGGTCGGCCTGGAAGTCCGCGTCGAACGGGTCGTAGCGCATGCTCCGGCAGTCTGCCTCAGCGGCTGGTCGCGCGCCGGTACTGCGCCGTGGCGACCGGGATGAAGATGACCAGGATGACGGCCGACCAGAGCAGCGTGTAGAGCTCCGGGTGCTGCAGCGACCAGGCCGTGGAGGCCGGGCCGGGCAACGGATCGGCGTTGCCGAAGAGGTCGCGGGCGGCCGCGGTCACCGCGGAGACCGGGTTCCACTCGGCGAAGAACCGCAGCGGGCCGGGCAGGGTCGAGAGCGGCACGAACGTGTTGGCCACGAAGGTGAGCGGGAAGATCACGATGAACGAGGCGTTGTTGACCACCTCGGGCGAGGGCACCAGCATCCCGATCCACGCCATGATCCAGCTGATCGCGTAGGCGAAGACCAGCAGGAGCACGTAGGCCCACAGGGCGTCGAGGGCGCTGCCGCGGATCCGCCAGCCGACCAGCAGGCCGGTCAGGCTCATCACGACCAGCACGATCACGTTGTTCAGCACGTCGGAGAGGGTGCGTCCCGCGAGCACGGCGGAGGGCGACATCGGCAGCGACCGGAAGCGGTCGATGATCCCCTTCTTCACGTCCTCGGCCAGCCCGGCGCCGGTGATGGTGGCGCCGAAGACGACGGTCTGGGCGAAGATCCCGGCGATCAGGAACTCGCGGTAGCCGGCGCCGCCGCCGGCCGGGTCGATCGCGCCGCCGAAGACGTAGGCGAAGAGCAGGATGAACATGATCGGCGACATGGTCGTGAAGACCAGCAGGTCGGGCACCCGCTTGATCTTGATCAGGTTGCGGCGCGCCACCGTGTAGGCGTCGCTCAGGCTGGACGCGGGGTTCATCGGGTCTCCTGCGGCTGCTCGGTGTCCTCGGTGGCGTGGCCGGTGAGGGAGAGGAAGACGTCGTCCAGGGTGGGGCGACGCAGGCCGACGTCGTCGACCGCGATGGTCTCGGCGTCGAGCCGGCGCAGGGCGTCGGCCAGCACGGCGGCCCCGCCGGTGACCGGCACCAGCAGCGAACGGCGTTGCTGGTCGACCACGACCTCCCCGGAGCCCAGGGGGGTCAACGCCCGGGCCGCCGCCGGCACGTCGGTGCTGCTGCTGACGGTGATCTCGAGCCGCTCGCCGCCGACCTGGGACTTGAGCGCGTCGGCGGTGCCCTCGGCGATGATCCGTCCCCGGTCGATCACGATGATGTTGTCCGCGAGCAGGTCGGCCTCCTCCAGGTACTGCGTGGTGAGCAGCAGGCTGGTGCCCTCGGCGACCAGGCGCTGGAGGATCTCCCACATGTCGGTTCGGCTGCGCGGGTCCAGCCCGGTGGTGGGCTCGTCCAGGAAGAGCACCGGGGGCCGGGCGACCAGTGCGCCGGCCAGGTCGAGGCGGCGCCGCATGCCGCCGGAGTAGGTCTTCGACATCCGGTCGCCGGCGTCGTCGAGGCGGAAGTCGGCGAGCAGCTCACGCGCCCGCTGCGCGCTGGCCCGGCGCCCGAGGTGGTAGAGCCGGCCGATCATGTCGAGGTTCTCGAACCCGGTCAGGTACTCGTCGACCGCGGCGTACTGGCCGGAGACCCCGATCAGGCGGCGCACCCCGCGCGGGTCCGTGCGGACGTCGATGCCGGCCACCTCGGCGCGCCCCTCGTCGGCCTCGATGAGCGTGGTGAGGATCTTGACGGCGGTGGTCTTGCCGGCGCCGTTCGGCCCGAGCACGGCCAGCACGCTCCCGGTCGGGACCCGCAGGTCGATGCCGGCCAGGGCGGTGACGCTCTTGTAGCGCTTGACCAACCCCTCGGCGAGGATCGCGTCGCTCATCGGGTGGTCCGCCCCTCGGTGGCTGAGTGCATGC
>NZ_JBFIKK010000090.1:0-14278 GCF_041600255.1 Nocardioides sp.
GCGCCCGGGGTGGCGGTGGGGTCGGATGCCGATTCGGCGACAACGGTGCTCATGCGTCCTCCTTCTCATCTTCCCCGGGGCGTACCTCGCACCGGGCCGGAATTAGCACCGTTTCCGCGACCGTCTCCTGGCGGGCAGGCGACGGGGGGCACGCGGCGGTTGCCGGGACTTCACAGGGCCGTTCCCTCTGTCCCTCTTGATGAGCTGTGCGCAACCCTAGGTCAGTCGTCTCAGCATGTGCACATCGAGTCCGCATGCTGGATGGCGCGCACGCTCAGACGGCCCCGCGCGGCGGACCGTCCGAGCGACGGGTCAGACCCGGCGCTCGCGAGCGTCGGCGGTGAACTCGGCGAGCAGGTCCAGCACGCCGTCCGGCCCGTCCACGACCACATCGGCCAACGGGACCAGCGCGCTCTCCTCCTCCGAGGCCGAGCAGACCAGCAGCGTGGACATCCCGGAGGCGCGCAGCGCGGCCACTGCCTCGAACGCCTCCAGGTCACCGAGGTCGTCGCCGACGAAGAGGAAGCCGGACGCCCGCACCTCGTCGGTCAGCGTCTCGACCGCGATCCCCTTGTGCATCCCCGGCGAGCGGATCTCGATCACGAAGCGGCCCGGCTCGACGACCAGGTCGGCCCGCCGGGCACGCTCGCGGATCAGCGGCAGCAGGGCGTCGTACGCCGCCTGCGGGTCGGCCAGGCGTCGTACGTGAACGGCGACAGCGAGGCCCTTGTCCTCGAGGAAGGCGTCCTCGGCCCCGACCGAGCGCAACATCCGCGGCAGGTCGCCGAGGAAGCCGGCCAGCCCCGCCGGCGGGCGCGGGGAGAGCACCCGGCGCCGCGTCGAGCTCCAGCGCTCGTTGCCGTACTGGCCGAAGACGTGCAGCTCCTTGCCGAGGTCCCCGATCGCGTTGCCGACCTGCTCCAGGCCGCCGAGGTCCAGAGCCTGGCGGGCGGGCCTCCCGGTGATCACGGCGATCGTGGCGACCTCGGCGGCCAGGTCGATCAGGACGTCGCCGGCCTTGGGGTGGATGTGGGCCTCACGGGGGTCGTCCACGATCGGCGAGAGCGTGCCGTCGAAGTCCAGGCCCACGACCGTGTGGGACGCGACTCGGACCAGGCCTGCATAGCGCTGCTCCCCCGCGACCGAGGTGAACTCCATGGCTCCACCCAATCACGGGTGGAGGGGGTCAGGCGGCGTCTGCGGTGAGGATCACGGTCAACCGGTCGAGCCGCATCGGGTCCACGGCCGGGGCGATCCGGCCGATCCCGAGGTCGAGAGCCAGCAGCTTCGCCGCCGCCTCGAGCCGCTTGGGGTAGTAGACCGTCGAGGTCGGGATCGTGCCGTACCAGTTGTCGGAGCCGACGACCTGCCACCCGGCATCCGTCGTCCGGGCGGCGACCTTGCCGGCGAGGCCGGTGATGCCGGAGTTGTTGTAGACCTCGACGTAGACCGAGCCGCGCTTGACGGCCGGCTTGATCGGCTTGGGCTTCTTCGTCTGCAGCGTCGGCGCCGGCTTGACCGTCTCCTGGGCGACCGGAGCCGCGATCTCGCGCTCGGTCGGCGGCTGGCCCTGGGTCGCCACGAAGGCGATGCCGGCCATCGCCACCGCGATGATGCTGAGCATCACCACCGGCGAGGGGAACACCACGCCGCGCTGGTTCCGGGCGTGCCGACCGGCCGAAGAGGTGCGCATCCGGTTCAGACCTCGAAGCCGAGGCGACGAGCGGAGCGCTGGCGCTGACGGGCCGCGCGCAGGCGCCGCAACCGGCGGACCAGCAGCGGGTCGGCCTCGAGGGCCTCGGGACGGTCGATCAGCGCGTTCAGGACCTGGTAGTACCGGGTGGACGACATGTCGAACTTGTCGCGGACCGCGGTCTCCTTGGCTCCGGCGTACTTCCACCACTGGCGCTCGAACTCGAGGATGTCGCGGTCACGCTCGCTGAGCGCGGACGCGCTGTCGACGTCGTGGCTCTGGAATGCGTTCGCGGCATCCATGCGCTGTCTCCCCGGGTGGTCGTTCTCGTGGTCGGACACCACTGTAGGCGACGAACCACACCGATGTCATTCGCTCGCGGCGAGTCGTCTCGACGCGCGGCTAGGGTCGAGCCCCATGACGCAGAGCATCGGCTGGGGAATCCTCGCCACCGGCAGGATCGCCCACACGTTCGCCCGCGACCTCGCGCTCGTCGCCGACGCGGACCTGGTCGCCGTCGGCTCCCGCGACCTCGACCGGGCCAGCGCCTTCGCCGACGAGCACGGCGCCCGCTCCGCCCACGGCTCGTACGACGACCTGGTCGCCGACCCGGCGGTCGACGTCATCTACGTCGCCAGCCCCCATGCGCTCCACCTCGAGCACGCCCGCCTCGCCCTGGAGTCGGGCAAGCACGTGCTCTGCGAGAAGCCGCTGACCCTCGACGTGGACGAGGCCGAGGAGATGGTGCGCCTCGCCCGCCGGCACGACCGCTTCCTGATGGAGGCGATGTGGACCGCCTGCCACCCGGTGGTGCGCGCCCTGCGCCAGCGGCTGGCCGCCGGCGAGTTCGGGACGCCGCGGCACCTGCACGCCGAGCTCGGTTTCCGGGTGGACGCCCCACCCGAGGACCGGATGCTCAACCCGGCCCTGGGCGCCAGCGCCCTGCTCGACATGGGTGTCTACCCGTTGACGTTCGCCCACCTGATGCTCGGTGAGGCCGAATCGCTCAGCGCCACCGCACTGCTCTCCGAGGACGGCATCGATCTCGACGTGGCCGGCACCGCCCGCCACCCCGGCGCACTGGCGACCTTCACCGCCTCGATGACCTCGTGGTCCGCCCGGCGCGCCAGCATCGCCACGGACCTGGGCCGGATCGAGCTGACCGACTTCCACCACCCGCCGTACGCGACGTTCACGCCGTACGGCGAGGGCGGCAGCAACGACGCCGAGGACCTCGGCCGCCCGGTCCGGATCGAGGGGCTGGAGCCCGTGGTCGGGCGGGGCTACGGCAACGAGATCGCCGAGGTCGGCCGGTGCCTGCGCGCCGGGCTGAAGGAGAGCCCGTGGGTGCCGCTGGAGCAGACCCTCACCCTGATGCGCCAGATGGACACGCTGCGCGCAGAGATCGGCGTGCACCACCCGGGCTCGCCGGGCCGTGGCAGCGCCGGCTTCGATCCGACCGCCTAGGGTTGGGGCGTGTCCGCCCCAGGCTCCGCAGATCTCGTCATCGTCGCCAACCGGCTGCCCGTCGACCGGGTCACCCTCAGCGACGGCACTCCCGGCTGGCGCACGTCCCCGGGCGGCCTGGTCACCGCGCTGCTGCCGGTGATGCGGGCCAACGACGGCATCTGGATCGGCTGGCCCGGTGGCACCGAGCAGGACCTGGAACCGTTCGACTTCGAGGGCCTGTCGCTGGTGCCGATGGCGATGAGCGCCGAGGACATCGAGAACTTCTACGAGGGCTTCTCCAACGGCACCGTCTGGCCGCTGTACCACGACGTCGTCGCCAAGCCGCAGTTCCACCGTGAGTGGTGGGACTCCTACGTCGCGGTCAACCAGCGCTTCGCCGCCCGGGCAGCCGAGATGGCCTCCGAGGGCGCCACCGTCTGGGTCCACGACTACCAGCTGCAGCTCGTCCCGCAGATGCTGCGGAACCTGCGGCCCGACCTGCGCATCGGCTTCTACCTGCACATCCCCTTTCCCCCCGCCGAGCTCTTCCAGCAGCTGCCCTGGCGACGCGAGCTCCTCGAGGGACTGCTGGGCGCCGACCTGGTCGGCTTCCAGCTCAACGGCGGTGCGCAGAACTTCGTGCGCCTGGTGCGCCAGCGGGTCGGCCACAAGACCCACCGTGACCTCGTCTACCTCGACGACGGGCGCACGGTGCGGGCCAGCGCGTTCCCGATCTCGATCGACGCCGCCGGCTTCGAGGAGCTGGCCCGGTCCGAGGCGGTCGGGGAGCGCGCGCGGGCGATCCGGGAGGCGCTCGGCAACCCCCGCAAGATCTTCCTCGGTGTGGACCGGCTCGACTACACCAAGGGCATCTACCCGCGGCTGCGCGCGTTCAGTGAGCTGATCATCGACGGACACCTCGACGTGGAGGACGCGGTCTTCGTGCAGGTGGCCACCCCGTCGCGCGAGCGGGTCGAGCAGTACCGGATCCTGCGCGACGACATCGACCGGTTGGTCGGGCACATCAACGGCGACCTCGGCAAGATCGGCAAGCCGGCCATCTCCTACCTGCACTCGTCGTACCCCCGCGAGGAGATGGCCGCGCTCTACCGGGCCGCCGACATCATGGTGGTCACGCCGTTCCGGGACGGGATGAACCTCGTCGCCAAGGAGTACGTCGCCTGCCGCTACGACAACGACGGCGCCCTGGTGCTCTCGGAGTTCGCGGGGGCGGCCGACGAGCTGCGCCAGGCCTGGCTGATCAACCCCTACGACATCAACGGGATGAAGACCGCGCTGCTCGACGCCTACAACGCCGACGACCGCGAGCGGACCCGTCGGATGCGACCGATGCGCAAGCAGATCATCCAGCACGACGTGGTCGCCTGGGCGGACAGCTTCCTCGAGGAGCTGGCCGCCGTGCGGCCCTCCCACGGCAAGACGGTCAGGCCCGCTCGACGCTCGTGATGAGCCTTCGACCCACGCTCGGGTGAAGTGGGCTATTTTTGCGGCCATGGATCTGATCCCCAAGCCCGATCAGATCGTCTCAGCAGCCAGCAACGTCGCGCACAAGATGTTGTACGGCGGTTTGGCCGATCTCCGTCCCATGCCTCGCACCCTGATCGACGAGGGGACCCTGCGCGAGCTCTACCACTACCGGCCGGTGGCCAAGGTGGTCCAGCAGGGCGACCCGGTGCTGATGGTCACGCCCCTGGCGGCGCCGGCGATCTGCTTCGACCTGCGGCGCGGGTGCTCCCTGGTCGAGCACTTCGTGACCCAGGGCCGCCCGACGTACCTCGTGGAGTACGGCGAGGTCTCCTTCCGCGACCGCAACCTCGGGATGGAGCACTGGATCGACGAGGTGCTGCCCGAGGCGATCCGTGAGACCTCCCGGCACGCGGGCGGTCGTCCCGTCCACGTGGTCGGCTGGAGCCTCGGCGGCATCTTCTCCCTGCTCGCCGCCGCGGACAGCCCGGACCTGCCGATCGCCTCGCTGAGCATCGTCGGCTCGCCGTTCGACGTCTCGCTGGTGCCGCTGGTGGCGCCGTTGCGCCCCCTGCTCAAGATCAACTTCACCGAGAGCCGCGGTGCGATCACCCGGGCCTACCAGGCGATGGGCGGAGCACCGAAGCCGCTGGTCAAGTGGGCCTTCCAGCTCTCGTCGTTCCAGAAACTGGTCACCAAGCCGCTGGCCGTGGCCACGCACCTCGACGACCACGACTTCCTGGCTCAGATCGAGGCGGTCGACCGGTTCACGGCCAACATGATCGCCTACCCCGGCCGGACGTTCGGCCAGCTCTACCACCGCTTCGTGAAGGGCAACGGCCTCGTCACCGGCTCCATCGACTTCGGTGATCGCACCATCGACGTGGCCGCGATCAAGGCACCGGTGCTGGTCTTCGGCGGCGCGAACGACGGCATCGCCCCGATCCCGGCGGTCAAGGCCGTCGTCCCGCTGCTGAAGGGGGCCCGCGAGGTCCGCTTCGAGGTCGTCCCCGGCGGACACCTCGGGATGCTGACCGGCCGCTCGGCGCGCACCTCGACGTGGCGCGCGATGGACGAGTGGATCGACCGGTGGGCCTCCGACGCCGAGAAGTCCGACACGGACGACTCGACAGCGACGGCACCCGCGAAGAAGGCGCCCGCGAAGAAGGCACCGGCGAAGAAGGCACCGGCGAAGAAGACCGCTGCCGCGCGGACCCCCACCAAGAAGACGGCCACGAAGAAGGCCCCCGCGAAGAAGCCCGCGACCAAGGCGGCGGCGTCGGCGGAGGCGATCGGCGCCAACCCGTCGCGTCGCTACGGCTCCCAGGGGTCACGGGCGCTCAGCCGCTGATCCCGCCGGGCACCCGCGGGCGAGGTGTGAGGTAATGGACGAGGAAAACTGACACACGTTCTCGTTCTGGAGCATCGATGACCTCTCCCCCTCTCTCCCGACGGACCCTGCTCGGCACCGCCGGCGTGACCGGTCTCGGCGCGTCCCTGGCCGCCGAGCACGCAGCCGCGGCGGCCGGATCCCGACAGGGATCGCTGCCCGGCAAGGTCGACGTGGTCGTGGTGGGGGCGGGCATCTCCGGGCTCGTCGCCGCGCGCAAGGTCGCCCGCCGTGGACACAGCGTCCTGCTCGTGGAGGCCCGCGACCGGGTCGGCGGGCGCGTGCTCAACCACCGGCTCGACGGCGGTGGGGTGATCGAGTCCGGGGGCGCCTTCATCGGCCCGACCCAGAACCACCTCGCCCGGCTCGCCCGGGAGCTGAAGGTCAGGACCTTCCGGGAGTACACCACCGGCAACTCCGTCTACGTCTCGCGCACGACCGGGCGGGTGGAGTACCAGGGCACGATCCCGCCGGACCCCACGATCCTGGCCGACGCCGGGAACCTGCTCACCCAGATCGATGCGTACGCCGCCGAGATCCCGGTCGACGCTCCGTGGGCGCACCCGCGGGCAGCGGAGTGGGACGCGATGACGTTGGGCGAGTTCATCCGACGCAACGCGATCAACGCCGACGGCGTGGAGAACCTGATCCGCAGCTGGACCCAGCCCGGCTTCGGTGCCGACCCGCACGAGCTCTCGTTCCTCTACACGCTCTGGTACATCGCGTGCTCAGGCAACGAGCGCAACGTGGGCACCTTCTCGCGCAACGCCGACACCGAGAACGGCGCCCAGGAGCGGCGCTTCGTCGGCGGCTCCCAGCTCATCCCGCTGCGCCTGGCTCGTCAGCTCGGCGACATCGTCGCGCTGGACGCCCCGGTGCGCCGGATCGTGCAGCGCGACCACCGCGCGGTCGTGCACACCGCCCGCGGCCGGGTCCGCGCCAAGCGCGTGATCGTGGCGGCGCCGCCCCCGATGGTGCTCGACATCGACTGGTACCCCCAGATGCCGACCCGTCGCCGCGAACTGCTGCGCCATCTCGACATGGGCCAGCTGATGAAGTGCGACGCGATCTACGCGACGCCGTTCTGGCGCGAGGCCGGCCTCAACGGCTTCGGCATCAGCGACTCCGGCGCCGTCCGGGTCGCCTTCGACAACTCGCCGCGGTCCGGGGAGCCCGGGGTGCTGCTCGCCTTCGTCGGCGGGGAGACCTGGCGTGAGTACGGCGTGCAGGGCCGCCGTCAGCGCAAGCGGGCGGTGCTGGCCGGCTTCGCCGAGATGTTCGGCGAGCAGGCGCTGCGCCCGATCGACTACGTCGAGCACGACTGGACCCACGAGCGGTGGACCGGCGGTGGTCCGGTGGCCAACTACGCCCCCGGCACGATGCTGAAGTTCGGCTCGGCGATCCGGCGCCCGTTCGGCCGGGTGCACTGGGCCGGCACCGAGACCTCGACGTACTGGACCGGCTACATGGACGGTGCGGTGCGTGCCGGCAAGCGGGCCGCCACCGAGGTGCTGGAGAAGCTGTGAAGAGACTCCTCGCCCTCCTCGCGATCCTCGGCCTGCTGCTGCCGCTGGCGCCCGCCTCCGCCGCCCCGCGCGAGCGCTGGGACACCCGGGTCTTCTCCTCGGTGCCTCGGCCCGGCTTCCCGGCGTACGTCTTCGCGCACCCGAACGGGCGCGTCTACGCGGCGACGTACACCAACCCTGCGGGCGACTCGATGCGCTCGCGGGTCTTCGAGTGGACCGGCGGCGGCACCCTGCTGCGCTCGTGGACGGTGCCCGGGCAGGACCTCAGCCGCCCGCACGGCGTCCAGGTCACCAACGCCGATCGCCGTGGACGACTGATCCTGCTGGAGAAGTCGACGTCGGCGGTGATGACGCTGAACATCCGGACCGGGAAGTTCCGGCGCTGGGCGACGCTGCCGGATTTGCCGCTCTGCTCGCCGGGGTCGACAGGACCCGACTGCTCCCCCAACGTGGCGGACAAGCCAGCGATCCCGAACTACGCCACCTGGGGACCGCACGGCGCGCTCTTCGTCACCGACTACGGCCAGGCCGTGATCTGGCGGATCCCGCGGCGCAGCGTGAAGCCGAAGGTCTGGCTCTCCTCGCCGAAGCTCGACGGCTCCGAGTTCGGCACCACCGGCATCGCGTTCCGTCGCGGCACCCGGGACCTGCTGATCACCCAGGGCTCCACCACCGCCGACGCCAGCGTGCCGGCCAACGGCAAGCTCTACCGGGTGCCGATCCGCAAGCAGGGCGGCCCCGGCCCGATCGAGACGCTGTGGACCTCCCGGCCCGGCGACGTGCCCGACGGCTTCGGGATCGCGCGCTCGGGGCGGATCTACATCGGCAACGCCGGGCTCTCGGCGCAGCTGGTCGTGCTGACGGCGTCGGGCGAGGAGCTCGAACGTTTCCCGGAGGTGCCGGGGTCGGGCGAGAACGGCTCCGACGTCCCGTTCGACACCCCGTCCAACGCCACCTTCCTGGGCCGGCGGGTCCTGGTGGCCAACCAGTCGTTCGGCGGAGAGAGCGCCCACCACGCCATCCTCGACGTGTACGTCGGGGAACGCCGTCGTACGCCGCACCTCCCGCGCAAGGCGTTCTGGCGCCGCTGACCCGGCCCCTTCCGCTGTAACGCGGGGTTATCGTCGCTGCTGAGCCCCCCGGGGAGCCACTCAGCGTCCATAACACCGCGTTACAGCGGAAGGTGGGGGGTCGCTACGGTCGGGGCATGAGCGCTCTGGAGGGTCTGGTGGAACGCGGCCTGGTGGCGCCGGACTGGGTGGGCGCCCTGGCCCCGGTGGACGACCAGATCGCCGCGATGGGCGACTTCCTGCGCGCCGAGCTCGCCGCCGGCCGCCCCTACCTACCGTACGGCGACCGGGTGCTGCGCGCCTTCGAGCGTCCGCTCGCCGAGGTCCGGGTGCTGGTGGTCGGCCAGGACCCCTACCCGACCCCGGGCCACCCGATCGGGCTGAGCTTCGCGGTCGAGGCCGACGTACGCCCGCTGCCGCGCAGCCTGACCAACATCTACCGCGAGCTGCGCGACGACCTCGGGATCACCCCACCGGCACACGGCGACCTGTCCGCCTGGGCCGACCGGGGCGTGATGCTGCTCAACCGGGTGCTGACCGTGCGCCCGGGCGAGCCCGCCTCCCACCGGCGACAGGGGTGGGAACGGGTGACCGAGCAGGCGATCCGCGCCCTCGTGGAGCGCGGCGGTCCGCTCGTCGCGCTGCTGTGGGGTCGCGATGCTCAGGGCCTGACCCCGATGCTCGGCGACGTGCCGCGGGTCGAGTCGGCCCATCCCTCACCGCTCTCGGCGTCCCGCGGGTTCTTCGGCTCCCGCCCCTTCAGCCGGGTCAATGCCCTGCTGGAGCAGCAGGGCGCCGACCCGGTCGACTGGACGCTCCCGGACCTCTGAGAGATCGAACTCCGGTCGGGGTCAGCGGATACCGGTCTTCCGCATCATCCTCAGCCCGCCGAGCATGCCCTTGACGTAGTCCTCGTAGTTCTGGCCGGGACGCGCGCCGAGCACCTGCTTCTTGAGCACCGCCAGGTTCTGCACGTCGGTGTACTTCAACAGGCCCTGGTCGCCGTGCCGGGCTCCGACGCCCGACTGCTTGACACCGCCCGACGGCGTGCCCTTGGAGGCGTACGCCGTGGCCAGGCTGTCGTTGATGTTCACGTTGCCGGAGTGGATCCGGGCACCCACCGCGGCCGCCGCCTTGAGGTCGGTGCCCCAGACGGAGGCGTTCAGGCCGTAGTCGGTGTCGTTGGCCAGCTCGATCGCGTGGTCGACGGAGTCGTAGCGGTGCAGGGCGACGACCGGGCCGAACGTCTCGCAGGAGCCGGCCAGCATCTCCTTGGTGACGTTCTCCAGGATGGTCGGCTCGAAGAACGCCGGGCCGATGTCCGGGCGCGCCTTGCCGCCGGTCACCAGCGTGGCCCCCTTGGCGAGGGCGTCGTCGACGTGCGACTGCACCCGGTCCTTGTGGTCGACCGAGACCAGCGAGCCGAGCTCCGGCCCGAAGTCGTACGACGCGCCGATCGTGAGCGCCTCGGCCGCGGCCTTGAACTTCACCTTGAACTCGTCGTACCGCGAGTTCGGCAGGTAGATCCGCTCGATGTGCATGCAGATCTGGCCGGTGTTGCCGAAGACCCCGAAGAGGGCGCCCTGGACGACCTCGTCGAGGTCGGCGTCCTCGAGCACGATCATCGGGTTCTTGCCGCCCAGCTCGAGGCAGCAGCCGATCAGGTTCCGGCCGGCCCGCTCGCCGATGGTCCGGCCGGTGGCGGTGGAGCCGGTGAACATCACGTAGTTGGCGTTGTCGATCAGGGTCGGGCCGACGTCCGGGCCCTCGCCGCAGACGACCTGGAAGAGGCCCTTCGGCAGGCCGGCGTTCTCGAGCATCTGGATGCCGAAGAGCGGCGAGAGCGCGGTCTTGTTGTCGGGCTTGAGGACGACCGCGTTGCCGGCCATCAGCGCGGTGACGGCGTCCGAGATGCCGGTCGCGAACGGGAAGTTCCACGGGGAGATGACCCCGACGACACCCTTGGGCTGACGGATCTCGGTGGAGGAGGAGAGCAACGGCACCGGGCCGCCGCGCTTGGTCGGCGCCAGCAGTCGGGCCGCCCGCTTGATGTAGTGGCTCATCACCATCGGGGGGTCGCAGGACTCCTCGATCGCCATCCGCCGGTTCTTCCCGCTCTCGGCCTGGATCAGGTCGGCGGTCAGCTGGGCGTTGTCGACGAAGAGCGCGTGCGCCCGCTTGAACACCTTGAGCCGATCCTCGATCGAGGTGGCCGCCCAGCCGCGCTGGGCCGCCCGGGCCTCGGTGAAGGCGCGCTGGATGTCGGCCGGCGACGACTGGGGCAGCTCGACGAGCAGGTCGCCGGTGTAGACCTCGGTCAGGCGCCAGGTGCCCCCGCCCGAGGACTGCACCCGGGAGACCAGCTTCGCCAGGAAGGCCTCGGTCAGGGAGGCCGGACGGACCGGCCGGTTCTGGGTGAGGGTCATGAGAGCACCAGTTCCGCTGCCTTGTCGCCGATCATGATCGAGGGTGCGTTGGTGTTGCCGCCGGTGATCGACGGCATGATCGAGGCGTCGGCGACCCGCAGGCCCTCGATGCCGCGGACCTTGAGGTCGGGCCCGACCACGGCACGCTCGTCGACGCCCATCCGGCAGGTGCCCACGCCGTGGTAGACCGTGGTGGCCCGGTTGCGGATCTCCTCGCGCAGCCCGGCACCGGTGAAGTTGGTGCCCATGTGGATCTCCGACTTGACCGCTCCCCCGAACGCGGCGCCGGCCATGATCTCGCGGATCATCTCGACGCCCTCGGCGAGCACCTCGACGTCCGACTGCTCGGCCAGGTACTGGAAGTCGATCAGCGGGGCGGCCGTCGGGTCGGCGTTCGCCAGGCGCAGGGTGCCCCGGCTCTTGGGGTAGATCAGCGTGGACATGATCGTCAGGCAGGCACGCGGGTCGACCTTGTGCCGGGTGGGTGCGTCCTGGTTGGGCGAGGGGTAGGCCCACGGCAGCACGTGCAGCTGCAGGTCGGGGATGTCGCCTGCCTGCGAGGTGCGCACGAAGGCGACCGACTCGAAGACCGAGTTGGCCAGGAACGTGTTGCCGCGAGTGACCTCCTTGGCCAGCCCGGAGGCGAAGTGCAGCGCGTTGCCGCGGTGCTTGGCGGTCGGCACCTCGAAGGTGACCGGCACGAAGAGGTGGTCGTGCATGTTGTCGCCCACCGGCAGGTCGGCGATCGGCGTGATGCCGTGGCGGCGCAGGTGGTCGGGGTGGCCGATGCCGGAGAGCATCAGGATCTGCGGCGAGCCGAAGACGCCGGCGCAGAGCAGCACCTCCTTCGCCGCTCGGACGGTACGACGCGAGCCGTCCTTGTCGATCACCTCGACTCCGGTGGCGCGACCGTTCTCGATCACGATCCGGGCGACGTGCACCTCGGTCTGCAGATCCAGGGTGGGCACGTCCTGGTGGTGCAGGTAACCGCGCGAGGCGCTGTAGCGCAGACCTCCGGAGGCGTTCTGCTGCATCATGCTCACGCCCTCCTGGGAGGCCGCGTTGTAGTCGTCGAGGACCTTGACCCCGAGCGTGTCGGCGGTCGCCTGGACGAACTGACGGCTGGGCTCGACCGGGACGGAGTGCCGGTCGACGCGGATCGGACCCCCCACGCCGCGGTACTCGTTCTCGCCGTCGACGAAGTCCTCCATCCGCTTGTAGACGGTGTTGACCTCGTCGGCGGACCAGCCCTCGTTGCCCTCGGCGGCCCAGGAGTCGAAGTTGGCGCGGTTGCCGCGCACGTAGACCATGCCGTTGACCGAGCTCGAGCCCCCGACGACCTTGCCGCGGGTCTGCGGGATCCGGCGGTTGAGGGCGTGCTCCTGGGGCGTGGTCTTGTAGCCCCAGTCGAAGCGCTTCTTCAGCTGCGGCACCGAGTGCATCGGGCCGATCATCCCGGGCTTCTTGACCATGAACTGCTCGTCGCTCTTGCCCGCTTCCAGCAGGATCACGCTCTTGCCGGCGGCAGCCAACCGCCCGGCCAGCGCACTGCCGGCACTGCCGGAGCCGACGACGACGTACTCGGCCTCGTTCTGGGACTGACGGGTCCTTGCCATGCTCAACCTCGTTCGATCGACGCGCTCGTGACGGAGTGGGCCACTCCACACCGGACGTAACTGTAACGCGTTCTAGTTTCGTCGTACAGGGATCCGTCAGGTGGACGTTGTGGCGCCGCGGGCACAATGGGCGGCGTGAAGATCCTGTCCGTCCAGTCGTCGGTCGCCTACGGCCACGTCGGCAACTCCGCCGCCGTCTTCCCGCTGCAGCGGATGGGCCACGAGGTCTGGCCGGTGATCACCGTCCACTTCTCCAACCACACCGGGTACGGCGACTGGCGCGGGCCGCTGCTGGCCGCCGACGACGTCGCCGACGTGATCAACGGGATCGACGACCGCGGCGTGCTCGGCACCGCGGACGCGGTCCTCTCCGGCTACCAGGGCGATCCGGCCGTCGGCGCGGTCATCCTCGACGCCGTCGCTCGGGTCAAGGCGGTCAACCCGGACGCGATCTACTGCTGCGACCCGGTGATGGGCGACGTCGGTCGGGGCATCTTCGTGCGTCCGGGCATCCCGGAGTTCATGCGCGAGACCGTCGTGCCGCGTGCGGACCTGATCACCCCGAACCACTTCGAGCTCGACCACCTCGCCGGCACCACCACCCGGACGCTCGACGAGGTGCTGGCCGCCGTGGACACGTTGCGCGCCCTCGGGCCGCGCGACGTGCTGGTCACCAGCGTGCTGCACGACGGCGTCCGCGAGGGGCACCTCGACATGGTCGCCGTCTCCGACGCCGGGGCGTGGGTCGTCACCACCCCCCTGCTCCCGATCACCCCGAACGGGTGCGGCGACGTGACCGCGGCGCTCTACCTGGCCCACCTGCAGACGACCGGCTCGCCTGCCGTGGCGCTGGCCTCCACGGCCTCGTCGGTCTTCGCGGTCCTGGAGGCGACGCTGGCCGCCGGCACCCGGGAGATCGCCCTGATCGCCGCCCAGGAGGCCATCGCGCACCCGCCGCACACCTTCGACGTGCACCGCCTACGCTGATCCCCCAACCGAGGAGAACCCGCATGCGCACCGCCCACCGCCTGGCCGCCTCCCTGGTCGTCGCCGTCCTGACCCTGACCGCCTGCGGCAGCGACGAGTCCGAGCAGCGGGCCGACATCGCCGCTTCGGCCGAGTTCAACGCCGCCGACGTCGACTTCGCGACCCAGATGATCCCGCACCACGCGCAGGCGCTGGTGATGGTGGACATGACCCGCGGCCGCTCGCTCAGCCCGGAGTTCGAGGCGCTGACCGAGCAGATCCTGGCCGCTCAGGGCCCGGAGATCGAGCAGATGGCGGACTGGCTGGAGGAGTGGGGGCAGCCGGTCCCGGAGACCTCCCGCGACCACGCCAACTCCCACGACATGGACCACATGGACATGGGCGACGCGGAGATGGGCGCCGGCATGATGACCCCCGAGGAGATGACCGCTCTGGATGAGATGGGCGCCGACGGCTTCGAGTCGATGTGGCTGACGATGATGATCGCCCACCACGAGGGTGCGATCACGATGGCCGAGGCCGAGCAGGAGGCCGGCAAGCACCCCGAGGCCCTGGCGCTGGCCGAACAGATCGCCGTCTCGCAGGCGTTGGAGATCGAGCAGATGCAGGAGATGCTGGCGGGCTGAGCGCCGGCGA
>NZ_JBFIKK010000091.1:0-14067 GCF_041600255.1 Nocardioides sp.
CGAGACCGAACCGCGGCCCTACTACGTCAAGGAGTCGGTGGGGATCGCCGTGGGGCTCCTGCTGGCCGCCCTGCACCGAGCGGGCCTCGCCACGCTGACCCACACGCCCTCGCCGATGAGGTGGATCAACCAGGTCCTGGAGCGTCCCGACCACGAGCGGCCGTTCCTGCTGATCCCGGTGGGGCGACCGTCGCCGGGGGCCACCGTCCCGGCGATCTCCCGCAAGCCGCTGGCCGAGGTGCTGGTCGAGCTCGGTCCCACGCGGGCGGGTGCTCCACGGAACGACGGCGCCGCGCGGCTAGGCTGAGCCTGCTCGTTCCCATCCTCGTTACCCAGGAGCACACAGACGTGGCATCCATCGAAGCCGTCGGCGCCCGCGAGATCCTCGATTCGCGCGGCAACCCCACTGTCGAGGTCGAGGTGCTCCTCAACGACGGAGCGTTCGCCCGGGCCATGGTGCCCAGCGGTGCCTCCACCGGCGCCTTCGAGGCCGTGGAGCTGCGCGACGGCGGTGACCGGTACGCCGGCAAGGGTGTCACCCAGGCGGTGAACGCGGTGATCTCCACGATCGGCCCGACCGTCGAGGGTCTGGCCGCCGACGACCAGCGGCTGATCGACCAGACGATGCTGGAGCTGGACGCCACCCCGAACAAGGCCAACCTGGGCGCCAACGCGATCCTCGGTGTCTCGCTCGCGGTGGCGCGTGCCGCGGCCGACTCCGCCGGGCTGCCGCTCTACCGCTACCTCGGTGGGCCCAACGCCCACGTGCTGCCGGTCCCGATGATGAACATCCTCAACGGTGGATCGCACGCGGACTCCAACGTGGACATCCAGGAGTTCATGATCGCGCCGATCGGGGCGCCGACCTTCCGCGAGGCCCTGCGCACCGGCGCCGAGGTCTACCACTCGCTCAAGTCCGTGCTCAAGCAGCGCGGTCTGGGCACCGGGCTGGGTGACGAGGGCGGCTTCGCCCCGAACCTCGACTCCAACCGGGCCGCCCTCGACCTGATCGCCGAGGCCGTCGAGTCCGCCGGGCTGACCCTGGGCCGCGACGTCGTGCTGGCCCTCGACGTGGCCGCCACCGAGTTCTGCACCGACGGTGTCTACACCTTCGAGGGCGTCTCGAAGTCCGCCGCCGAGATGACCGCCTACTACGCCGACCTGGTCAGCGCCTACCCGATCGTCTCGATCGAGGACCCGCTCGACGAGGACGACTGGGCGGGCTGGAAGACGATGACCGACCAGCTCGGCGGCCAGACCCAGATCGTCGGCGACGACCTGTTCGTCACCAACGTCGAGCGGCTCCAGCGCGGCATCTCCGGCGGACAGGCGAACGCCCTGCTGGTCAAGGTCAACCAGATCGGTTCGCTGACCGAGACCCTCGACTCCGTCGACCTCGCCCACCGCAACGGCTTCCGCTGCATGATGAGCCACCGCTCCGGCGAGACCGAGGACACCACGATCGCCGACCTCGCGGTCGCGACCAACTGCGGCCAGATCAAGACCGGCGCCCCGGCCCGGTCCGAGCGGGTGGCGAAGTACAACCAGCTGCTGCGCATCGAGGACGAGCTCGGCGACGCCGCCCGGTACGCCGGCGCCGGCGCCTTCCCGCGTTACCAGGGCTGACCCGGAGCGGAGCAGTACTCATGGCCGATCGACGCACCTCGCGGGGTGGGCCCGGCGGCAGCCGCCGACCGGGCACCCGGGCCAACGCCCGGCCGCGGGTCCAGCCGACGGCTCGCCCGAACGGCGCTCCGGCGACGGCCCGACCCCGGCTGACCGGTCGGGCCGCGATCTTGGTGCTGGTCCTGGCGGTGCTGACCGTCTCCTACGCCTCCTCGATGCGGGCCTACCTCCAGCAGCGCGCCCACATCACCGAACTCAAGGAGCAGATCGCCCAGCGCGAGGTCGCCATCGACGACCTCGAGCGGGAGAAGCGACGGTGGGACGACCCGGCGTACGTCCAGGCGCAGGCCCGCGAGCGGTTCGGCTACCTGATGCCCGGCGAGACGTCGTACGTCGTGCTGGGCACCGACGGCAAGCCCCTGGAGGCCGCCACCTCACTGAGCGACCCGGCCACCGTGCTGGCGCGCACCCCCACCGCCTGGTGGACGCACGAGTGGCGCTCGATCGAACTCGCCGGCCATCCTCCTGCCCCGCAGGCGCCACCCCTCACCAAGATCGACGGGTCCAAGCAGTGACAGCACCGGACGCCCGGGACGTGGCCGCGATCCACGCCCAGCTGGGGCGCGAACCCCGAGCCATCCACGCCATCGGCCACCGGTGCCCCTGCGGCAACCCCGACGTGGTGACCACCGAGCCGCGGCTGCCCAACGGCACGCCGTTCCCCACGACGTACTACCTGACCTGCCCCCGGGCGGCGTCGAGGATCGGCACGCTCGAGGGCTCCGGCCTGATGAAGGAGATGGAGGCCAGGCTCGGCACCGACCCCGAGCTCGCGGCCGCCTACGCCCGGGCCCACGAGCGCTACCTCGCGGCACGTGCCGAGCTCGGTGAGGTGCCCGAGATCGAGGGCATCTCCGCCGGTGGGATGCCCGACCGGGTCAAGTGCCTGCACGTCCTGGCCGGCCACGCGCTCGCCGCCGGGCCGGGCGTGAACCCGCTCGGCGACGAGGTGCTGGAGCTGCTCGGCCCGTGGTGGTCCGGCGGGCCCTGCGTGCTGCCGGACGGCGCGACCGACCCCGAGGCGTGAGCGCGCCGATCGCCGCGATCGACTGCGGCACCAACACCGTCAAGCTGCTGATCGGGGCGATGCCCGAGGTCGCCGTCCGCGAGTCGCGGATGGTCCGGCTCGGCGAGGGCGTCGACCGGACCGGCCGGCTCTCCGAGGCGGCCCTGGCGCGCACCTTCGCCGCGATCGACGAGTACGCCGCGCTGATCGGCGCCCACGGCGTCGAGCGGATCCGGTTCTGCGCCACCTCCGCCACCCGGGACGCCGCCAACGGGGAGGTCTTCACCGCGGGCGTGCGCGCGCGGCTCGGGGTCGCCCCCGAGGTCATCTCCGGCGACGAGGAGGCGGCGCTGGCCTTCGACGGTGCGGTGCGCCACCTGGCCCGGCG
Source organism: Nocardioides sp. (assembly GCF_041600255.1). Taxonomy (GTDB): domain Bacteria; phylum Actinomycetota; class Actinomycetes; order Propionibacteriales; family Nocardioidaceae; genus Nocardioides. Next base: position 3,081 of record NZ_JBFIKK010000091.1, read on the forward strand.
GCCCGAGGGCCCGGTGCTGGTGATCGACATCGGGGGAGGCTCGACCGAGCTCATCCTGGGCACGGTGGCCGACGGCCCGCAGACCGCGCACTCGATGGACATCGGCTCGGTCCGACTGCACGAACGGCACCTGCACGACGACCCGCCCACGCCCGCTCAGGTGGCGGCCTGCGTGGCCGACATCGACGCCCACCTGGACGCCTGCCCGGTCGACCCGTCAGTTGCGGTGACCGTCGTCGGGGTCGCCGGCACGATCACCACCCTGGCCGCCGGCGTGCTCGACCTGCCGGCCTACGACCGGGACGCGATCGACCAGTCCAGCCCGAGCGTCGAGGCCGTGCAGGCGATGGCGGCCCGGTTGGTCGCGATGAGCGTCGCCGAGCGGCTCGAGCTGCCCTACCTGCACCCCGGCCGCGCCGACGTCATCGACGCGGGCGCGCTGATCCTGGCGCGGGTGCTCGCCCGGACCCGGGTGCCCGCCCTGGTGGTCAGCGAGTCCGACATCCTCGACGGCATCGCCTGGTCGCTGGCGCGATGAGCGAGCTGCCGCACCCGGTCACCGGAGAGCTCTTCGCCTCGCCGGTGCCGCCGGGCACGGGTTGGCCCGACGACCCCGCCACCGACCCGCGCACCGAGCTGGAGCGGCTGGGGGCCGAGATCTCGGTCTGTCGTCGCTGCCCGCGGCTGGTCGCGTGGCGCGAGGATGTCGCGGCCACCAAGCGCGCGTCGTTCGCGGGGGAGCCCTACTGGGGCAGGCCGATCGCCGGTTGGGGCTCCGCCACGCCACGAGTGCTGGTCGTGGGGCTGGCCCCGGCTGCCCACGGCGGCAACCGGACCGGTCGGATCTTCACCGGCGACCGGTCGGGTGACTGGCTCTTCGCCGGGCTGCACCGGGTGGGCCTGGCCCGCCAGGCCACCAGCGTGCACGCCGGGGACGGTCAGGAGCTGATCGAGACCCGGATGGCGGCCGCCGTACGCTGCGCGCCGCCGCTGAACAGGCCGACCACGCAGGAACGCGACGCCTGCGCCCCGTGGCTGGAGGCCGAGGTCCGGCTGGTGGCCGCGTCGGTCCGGGTGATCGTCGCGCTCGGGTCCTACGGCTGGGACGCCACCCTGCGCACCGTGCGCGCCCTGGACTGGGAGGTGCCGAGGCCCAAGCCGCGCTTCGGTCACGGCGCCGAGGCCGTCCTGACCGGTCCGTACGGCGAGGTCCTGCTGCTCGGCTGCTACCACCCCAGCCAGCAGAACACGTTCACCGGCAAGCTGACCGAGCCGATGCTCGACGACGTGCTCGGCCGCGCCGCCCGCACCGGGCGCACCTGATCGCACCGCGATTGGGGATACTGGTCCGGTGACCCTCCACGCCATCACCGTCCTCGGCCACGACCGTCCCGGCATCATCGCCGAGACCACCGCGCGCCTGTCCGACCTCGGCCTCAACCTCGAGGACACCACGATGACCCTGCTGCGAGGTCACTTCGCGATGACGCTGATCTGCGCCGGCGGCGCCTCCGACGCCGAGATCGAGGCCGCCCTGGGCGGGCTGACCGCCGACGGCACGCTCACCGTCACCGTCCGTGAGGTGCCCGAGGAGCACCCCGAGCCGGGTGAGGTGACCTCGTGGGTGCTGACCGTGCACGGCGGGGACCGGCCCGGGATCGTCTCCTCGATCGTCACCGAGGTCGCCGCGGTGGGCGGCAACATCACCGACCTGACCACCCGTCTGGCCGGCGACCTGTACCTGCTGGTCGCCGAGATCGACCTGCCCGCCTCCGTGGTCGTGGCCGACGTCGAGGCCACGATCAAGGCGGTGGCCGCCGACCTCGGGGTGGGCGCGACCCTGCGCGCCGCGGAGACCGACGACCTGTGAGCGAGCTGCAGGTCAACGACCGGCTGCTCGCCTGGTCGGCCGACGAGCTCGGCGTCGAGGGCCGCGTCCTCGACGTGGTCCGTGCGCCCGCGACCGTGCTCTCCAGCCAGGGCGGGTCGGTCGACCCGACCGCTCCCGAGACCGTGCAGCTCGCCGCCGACCTGGTCGCCACGATGCGGGTCAGCCCGGGCTGTGTCGGTCTGGCCGCGCCGCAGGTGGGCGTCGGGGTCCGGGTCTTCTGCGTGGACGTCTCCGAGCACCCCAAAACCCGCGGCCACCACGGGACCTTCGTGCTCTGCAACGCCGAGGTCGTCGAGTCGAGCCGCAACGAGAAGGCCCGCGAGGGCTGCATGAGCGTGCCCGACTTCACCGGCGACGTGAAGCGCGCGACGCGGCTGGTCGTCCGCGGTCAGCTGCCGGGCACCGGCGAGGAGGTGACGCTGAACGCCGAGGCCTTCGAGGCCCGGGCGCTGCAGCACGAGATCGACCACTGCGACGGTCTGCTCTTCATCGACCGGGCCGCGGGCGCACACGCGATCCACGCCCGCAAGACCTACTTATGACCTGACGGGTCGATCGCCCGGGGACGCCCCCGACGGGCGGCCCGCCTCGCCCCCGTATCCCAATCGGCAGAGGAAGTCGCCTTAAAAGCGATGCAGTGTGGGTTCGAGTCCCACCGGGGGCACCGACGTCGATCACCAGCACGACCGGCCCCGACGATGACCCCGCGGCCGGTTGTTCGTTGAAGCGGTGTGCGCCGTGCCCACCTTGTCGTCCCGCTGACCGCCCTCCTGCTCTGCCTCGGGCTGCTCTCCGCCCCCGAACCGGTCGAGGCGGCCCCCACCGCAGCACCGGGACGGGAGGTCGCCGAGCGGTCCGCAGCCCGCAAGGCCCCGCCCCAGCTGCGCCGCGCGGGTCGCTGGCTGGTCGATCCGCAGGGCCGGGTGGTGATCGTGCACGGGCTCAACCTGGTCTGGAAGCACGACCCGTACGTGCCGCCCGCCACCCGGGAGGGGTTCCGCGCCCGCGACGCCCGCTGGTTCGCCCGGCACGGCTTCAACGCCGCCCGGGTCGGGACCCTGTGGGCCGGGCTCACGCCCGACGCGCCGGGCGTTGCGGACCCGTCGTACCTGCGCCGGTGGCAGCGGGTGCTTGACCTGCTGGCGAAGCGGAGGATCTGGACGCTGCTGGACGCCCACCAGGACCAGTGGCACGAGACGTACGGCGGGGAGGGGGTGCCGGACTGGGCTGTCCAGCGCCCGATGCCGTACGCCGCGGCGCCGCCCGTCGTGGCGCCGTTCCCGACCGGCTACTGGACGCCGGAGGTCTCGACCGTCTTCGACAACTTCTGGGCAGGTGAGGGCGGGCTGCTGGACGGGTGGGCCGCCGCCTGGCGGATCGCCGCCGAACGCTGGCGCGACCAGCCCTACCTGATGGGCTACGACCTGCTCAACGAGCCGTGGATGGGCCGCGAGTGGCTGCGCTGCCTGGCCGACGGCTGCGAGCCGTCGTACGCCGAGGAGCTGCAGCCCGCGATGGACCTGGCCCGCCGGGAGATCCGGGAGGTGGACGCCGCCAACCTGGTCTGGTGGGAGCCGCAGCAGTTCGCCGGCGGGCAGCCGCTGGACACGTTCTACGAGGCGGTGCCGGGGGAGAAGCAGCTCGGCTTCTCCTGGCACTCCTACTGCCCCGAGGTGTTCTTCGAGTCCCAGGGCGTGCCCGGTGGCGACGTCGAGAAGTGCTGGGAGTTCGACCGCGGTCGCCACGAGCACGCCCTGGACCAGGCGCGTGAGATGCGGGCGGTGCCGATGATGAGCGAGTGGGGCGCCACCGACAACGCGCGGGCGATCCACATCGACGCGGCCGTCGCCGACGAGCACCTGATGGGCTGGACGCACTGGTCCTACAAGCGCTGGCGGGACCCCACCACCGCGGACGACGCGCAGGGGCTCTTCCGCGACGACACCGACCTGTCCAGCGTCAAGCAGGAGAAGCTCCGCGAGCTGGTACGCACCTATGCACAGGCGACCGCCGGGACGCCGCTGCGGATGCGCTTCGACACCACCACGGGCGACTTCACCTTCCGCTACCGACCGGACCGCTCGATCACGGCACCCACCCGGATCTTCGTGAGCCCGCTGCACTACCCGCGGGGTTACCGCGTCCGGGTGCGGGGCGGGCGGGTGCTCGACCGGGACCGGCGCCACCTCCGTGTGCGGGCCACCTCGCCGGGTACGGTCGTCGTACGTGTCACAGGTCGCCCGTCCTGACGGGCTCTTCCGGAACACCCGGGCCCGCCCGGTCGTTGAGATGAGTGGATCCTTCTAGACTGGGTCCAGATAGCCCGGGTGGCTCGCCAGACAGGCGTCCGCCCTCGGCCTCCAAGGAGGAGACCAATGAAGAGCAACAACCCCGTGTTCCAGCGCTCGGAAGCCTTCAACGGCACGAGCCACCAGTCCTACGCCGGCGACCCCGCGACGTGGGGCACCGGAACGCCCGGTATGCCCACGCACCAGGCTCCCGTCGAGCGGATGACCATCGACTCGGTCGTCCAGAAGACGGCGATCTCGCTCGGTGTCGTCTTCGCCGCCGCCATCGTCACCTGGATGATGACGCCGGACCTGCGCGACCCCTCGGCCAACCTCGGCCCGCTCATCGGCGCGATCACGATCGGCAGCCTCGCGGCCTTCGGTCTCTCGATGGTCAACGCGTTCAAGAAGGTCGTCAGCCCCCCGCTGGTGCTGGCCTTCGCCGTCGCCGAGGGCATCGCGCTCGGTGCGCTGAGCAAGCTGTTCGACGCGCAGTTCAGCAGCCCTGACGGTGGCAGCATCGTCACCCAGGCCGTGCTCGGTACCTTCGCGGCGTTCGCCGGCACCCTGGCGGCGTACAAGTTCTTCAACATCCAGGTCGGTGCCAAGTTCCGCACCTTCGTGATCGCCGCCGTCTTCGGCATGATCGGCCTCAGCCTGCTCGAGATGCTGCTCGGTGCCTTCGGCAACCAGTTCGGCCTCTTCGGCTTCGGCGCCATGGGCATGCTGTTCGCGGTGGCCGGTCTGGTGCTCGGCATCTTCATGCTGATCCTCGACTTCGACTTCGTCGAGAAGGGGATCGCCGCCGGGATCGAGGAGCGCGAGTCGTGGCGTGCCGCGTTCGCGATGACCGTGAGCCTGGTCTGGATCTACACCAACCTGCTCCGCCTCCTGGCCATCTTCAACCAGGACTGATCGCTCCAACGCACCAGCGAAGGGCCCCGGGCATCGCCCGGGCCCTTCTGCATGTTCGTGGGGGAGAGGAGGGCGGCCGACTCAGACCGGGTCGGCCTCGCTGACCGGTTCGGCCGCGGCGATCGTGGTCTCCTCGTCCCCCTCGGCCTCGTCCTCCTCGACCTCGTCCGGCGCGGTGCCGGTCGCCTGCGGGTGGCGGCGGTGCCGCAGCTCGACCCAGAGGCCGCGTACGCCGCGCTTCGAGCCGCCCACCTCGGTGCCGTCGAGCTCGGTACCGGGCGTCTTCACCGCACGGACGGCGGCCGTCACGACCGGCAGCACGCTCTCGCCGCGCAGGGCCTCGATCTCGGCCTCGTCGTCCGGGATCAGCCCGAGCGCGGCCATGATCGAGGGCAGCAGGACCGCCGCCAACGACCGGTAGCCGTCGACCGAGGGGTGGAACTGGTCCGGCCCGAAGAGCACCGCCGGGGCGGCCGCGAACTCCGGACCCAGGATCGTGGCCAGCGAGACCGTCCGGCCGCCCTGCTCCAGGACACCGATCGTCTGGGCGGCCGCGAGGCGACGCGACCAGGCACGGGCCACCTGCTTGAGCGGGGGCGGGATCGGCTTGATCGTGCCGAGGTCGGGGCAGGTGCCGACCACGACCTTGACGCCGGCCTCCTCGAGACGGCGCACGCCCTCGGCGAGGTGGCGCACCGACTGGCTCGGCAGCACGGTGTGGGTGACGTCGTTGGCGCCGATCAGGATGATCGCCACGTCGGGCTCGATCGGCAGGGCGCGGTCGATCTGCAGCCCCAGGTCGGAGGACTTGGCGCCGACGACCGCGAACTCGCGCAGGTGGACCCGCCGGTTCGCGCGCTCGGCGAGGCCGGCCGCGATCATCGCGCCCGGGGTCTCCTCGACCCGCTCGGCGCCGTAGCCGGCCGCGCTGGAGTCGCCGAGCAGTGCGATCTTGAACGCCGGACCCGGTCGACCGCGTCCGTACCACCCGCTCGCGTCGGGGGGCGGCTCGCCGGTGAACTCGCCGATGGTCTTGCGGGCCAGCTTCGCCTCCAGCGACAGCACGCCGTAGAGACCGGCGCCCAGCGCGCTGAGTCCGCCGCCGCCGTACACGGCTGCGGCGGCCAGTTTCCGCGCTGCTCCTGCCTTGCCCACGCGGGTCACTCTAGTGATCGCGTCGAGGGGCGGTGCGCAGGGTTTGGCGGGTTCGGCACGAGGGCCTCTAGATTGGCGGGATGCAGTACGTGAACTCGCTCCTCGACCTCATCGGCAACACCCCGCTGCTGAGGCTGTCCCGGTCCCTCACCACACCCGACGGACCCACCCTCGACACCGGCCTCGACACCGGCCTCGAGTCCGGCCCCGGCGCGGGCCCGATGGTGCTGGCCAAGGTCGAGTACCTCAACCCCGGCGGGTCCGTGAAGGACCGCATCGCCACCCGGATGATCGAGGCCGCCGAGGCCTCCGGCGAGCTCCAGCCCGGCGGCACGATCGTCGAGCCGACCTCGGGCAACACCGGCGTCGGGCTGGCGATGGTGGCGCAGTCCAAGGGCTACAAGTGCATCTTCGTCTGCCCCGACAAGGTCAGCGAGGACAAGCGCAACGTGCTGCGTGCCTACGGCGCCGAGGTGGTCGTCTGCCCCACCGCCGTCGCACCGGAGCACCCGGACTCCTACTACAACGTCTCGGACCGACTCTCCTCGCAGCCCGGTGCCTGGAAGCCCGACCAGTACTCCAACCCGAACAACCCGCGCTCGCACTACGAGACCACGGGTCCCGAGATCTGGGCGCAGACCGACGGGAAGATCACCCACTTCGTCTGCGGCGTCGGCACCGGCGGCACGATCAGCGGCATCGGTCGCTACCTCAAGGAGCAGAACCCGGAGATCCAGGTGATCGGCGCCGACCCGGCCGGCTCGGTCTACTCCGGCGGCGACGGGCGTCCCTACCTGGTGGAGGGCGTGGGCGAGGACTTCTGGCCCGACTGCTACGACCGCAGTGTCGCCGACCGGATCATCGAGGTCTCCGACGCCGACTCCTTCGCCTTCACCCGCCGGCTGGCCCGCGAGGAGGCCCTGCTCGTCGGTGGCTCGTCCGGGATGGCGGCCTTCGCTGCCCGTCAGCTGGCCCACGAGCTGGCCGGCACCCCCGAGGGCGAGAACGCCGTGATCGTGGTGCTGCTCCCGGACTCCGGACGCGGCTACCTCTCGAAGGTCTTCAACGACGAGTGGCTGGGCCAGTACGGCTTCACCGTCGAGGGTGCCGAGGCGGACCCGCAGACCGTGGGCGAGGTGCTCCGCGGCAAGGACGGCCGCCTGCCCGACCTGGTGCACACTCACCCCGGCGAGACGATCGCCGAGGCTGTCCACATCCTCCGCGAGTACGGCGTCTCGCAGATGCCCGTGGTGATGGCCGAGCCGCCGATCGTGGCCGCCGAGGTGGCCGGCTCGGTCTCCGAGCGCGCCCTGCTCGACGCCCTCTTCGCGGGTAGTGCCCGGTTGACCGACAAGGTCGAGGACCACATGTCCGCGCCGCTGCCGAACGTCGGCTCGACCGAGTCCGCCCGCGACGCCGTCACGCTGCTCGAGAACGCCGACGCGGTGCTCGTCCAGGAGGACGGCAAGCCGGTCGGCGTGCTGACCCGGCAGGACCTGCTGGGCTTCCTCGCCCGAGGCTGAGCACGCCCCAGGGCGCCACGCTCCAGGGCACCACGCAACAGGGCGGCACCCGCAGGTGCCGCCCTGTGGCGTTCGTGCCGAGCAGTCGTTCGGAGCGCTCGTACGGTGCGGGGGTCCTCAGTCGAGGAAGCCCTGGTCCTTCAGCCAGTCCTCGGCCACCTGCTCGGGGGTGACGTCGGTCGTGCCCGGGTCGGTCGTGCCCGGGTCGGTCGTGGTGTCAGGGGTGCTCATCGAATACCTCGCGGGGTGGTGAGTCGGCGGACGGCGACGAAGGCCGCGTCGAAGATCAGGGCAATGACGACGATCCCGATGGTGCCGCCGTAGACGAGGTTCTCCGCTCCGGGATTGCCCAGGGAGCGGATGCCGCGGAAGATCTCGTTGCCGAGCCCGGGCCCTCCGACGAAGACGGCGATGGCGGCGATGCCGATGACCACCTGGGTCGAGACGCGCAGGCCGGTCACGATCACCGGCCAGGCCAGCGGCATCTCGACCTGCCAGAGCCGTCGCCAGGTGCCCAGGCCCATGCCGCGCGATGCCTTGACGATGGCCGGGCTGACCGAGTCGAGGCCGGCGACCGTGTTGCCGACGATCGGCAACAGCGCATACAGGGTGAGTGCGACGACGGCGGGCGGCGAGCCGAGACCGAAGACGGGGATGAAGATCGCGAAGAGCGCCAGCGACGGGATGGTCAGGAAGAAGGCACTGATGCCCAGGATGGTGGGGCGCAGCAGGCTGGAGCGGTGCGCCAGGACCCCGAGGGGCACGCCGGCCAGGGTGGCGCAGAGCATGGCGGTGAGCACGAGCTGGATGTGCTCCACCGAGAGCTCGAGGAGGTTCTGGTAGTTGCTCGACAGGTAGTCGGTGAAGTTCATGAGCCTCCGGCTCGTCGAGGACATCGGTGACGGGACCGGAAGGACGACACGAGACGGAACCCGCGAGGACGGCTGTCACAGCCATCGCGTTCCTCCAACGTCACGGAGTTGTCCGGAATCGAACCATCGCGGACGGCTCCGTCATCCAATCGAGACCTGGTCCCTGCTCCGCTAGGATGAGAACCTGTTCTAGTTCTGTACGCGATCCGCGCAACTGACGAGGATGCACGATGACGCTCACCCCTGCGATCGACGGCTGGTTCACCAGCGGCCCCGAGCCGGCCCTGACCGGCTCCCGGTGCACGTCCTGCAGCACGGTCTTCTTCCCGCCCCGCTCGGCCGAGCCGGGTGCGGCGTTCTGCGCCGACCCGGCCTGTGCCGGGGACACCTTCGAGGGGGTCGAGCTCTCCCGTCGCGGCCGGATCTGGTCCTACACCGACGCGCAGTACCAGCCGCCGCCGCCGTACATCCCGGCGAGCGAGCCCTACCAGCCGTTCGCGCTCGCCGCCGTCGAGCTGCCCGAAGGCCTGGTCGTGCTCGGCCAGGTCGCGGCCGGGTACGGCGTCGCGGACCTCCGCGTGGGCGCCGAGGTCGAGCTCGTGGTCGAGACGCTCTACACCGACAAGTCCGGTGGTCGCACGATCTGGCGCTGGAAGCCGGTCGTCGAGCTGGGAGAGGAGACCGACCAGTGAGCAACGACGTCGCCGTCGCCGGAGTCGGCATGCACCCCTGGGGCAAGTGGGGCCGTTCCTTCGTCGAGTACGGCGTGCACGCCGCCCGTGCCGCCCTCGCCGACGCCGGGGTGGACTGGAGGGACGTCGGCCTGATCGTGGGCGGGGAGACCGTCCGCAACGGCTACGGCGGGTATGTCGCCGGCGCCACCTTCGCCCAGGCGCTCGGCTGGCAGGGCGCGTCGGTCGCCACGTCGTACGCCGCGTGCGCGACGGGCGCGCAGGCCCTCGACACCGCCCGGGCCCGGATCCTCGCCGGCATGTGCGACGTCGCCCTCGTGGTCGGCGCCGACACCACGCCCAAGGGGTTCCTGGCGCCGAACGCCGGCGAACGCTGGAACGACCCGGACTGGCTGCGCTTCCGGCTGCTCGGGATGACCAACCCGGCCTACTTCGCGCTCTACGCCCGCCGTCGGATGGACCTGTACGGGGCCACCCCGGAGGACTTCGCCGCGGTCAAGGTGAAGAACTCCCGGCACGGCCTGGCGAACCCGAACGCGCGCTATCGCAAGGCGGTGTCCGCCGACGACGTGCTCGGCTCGGCGGTGGTCTGCGACCCGCTGCACCTGCTGGACATCTGCGCGACCTCGGACGGCGCTGCGGCGGTCGTGCTGACCAGCCTCGACTACGCGCGCACGCACGGGCTGGCCGACCCCGTTCGCGTCCGTGCCGTCTCGACCGTGACACCGACCTTTCCCAACACCGTGCTGGACATGCCGCTGCTCTCGACCGACTCCAGTGCGGTGGCCGGGGTCAACGACCACACGTTCAAGGAGTCGATCGCGCGGGCGGCGTACGAGGAGGCCGGGATCGGTCCCGAGGACGTCAGCCTGGCGGAGGTCTACGACCTCTCCACCGCCCTCGAGCTGGACTGGATGGAGGACCTCGGCCTGTGCAAGCCGGGCGAGGCCGAGGTCCTGCTCCGCTCCGGGGAGACCACGCTGGGGGGCCGGATCCCGGTGAACCCCTCCGGCGGGCTGGCCTGCTTCGGCGAGGCCGTGCCCGCCCAGGCGCTCGCCCAGGTCTGCGAGGTCACCTGGCAGCTGCGGGGCCAGGCCACGGGCCGCCAGGTCGAGGGCGCCCGGGTCGGCATCACCGCCAACCAGGGCCTCTTCGGTCACGGTTCGTCCGTGATCCTGAGCCGCTGACCCCGATGGGCTTCGTCGAGGTCGACCGGCCGCTCCCCGAGGTCGCGGTGGTCACGCTCAACCGCCCGGAGCGGATGAACGCGATGTCGTTCGACGTGATGGTGCCGTTGCGCGACGCCCTGGTCGCGCTCGGTCACGACAACAGCGTGCGCGCGGTCGTCGTCACCGGCGCGGGTGCCGGCTTCTGCTCCGGCGCCGACCAGGAGCACTCCGGGGCTCCGCCGCACGTCGACGGGCTCACCCGACCGGCGTACGCGCTGCGCTCGATGGAGCTGCTCGAGGACGTCGCCCTGACCCTGCGGCGGCTCCACCAGCCGGTGATCGCGGCGATCAACGGGGCGGCGATCGGGGGAGGCCTCTGCCTGGCGCTGGCCTGCGACCTGCGGTTGGCGGCTCCGTCGGCGTACTTCCGGGCGGCCGGGATCAACAACGGGCTGACCGCCAGCGAGCTGGGGCTGAGCTTC
>NZ_JBFIKK010000092.1:0-14055 GCF_041600255.1 Nocardioides sp.
GATCTCGTTGTCCTGACAGTAGGCGTTGTTGTTGCCCCGCTGGGTCCGTCCGCGCTCGTCGCCGGCGGTGATCATCGGGACACCGTTGGACAGGCAGAGCGTCGCCATCAGGTTCGCGGCCTGGCGCCGACGCAGCGCCTGCACCGACGAGTGCTGGGTCTCGCCCTCCACACCGTGGTTCCAGGACCGGTTGTTGTCGGTGCCGTCCCGGTTCTCCTCGCCGTTGGCGGCATTGCGCTTGTGGTCGTAGCTGACCAGGTCGCGCAGGGTGAAGCCGTCGTGTGCGGTCACGAAGTTCACCGACGCGTACGGCGAGCGGCCGTCGTCGGCGTACAGGTCAGAGGAGCCGGCCAGCCGGGTTGCCACGGTGCGGATGCCGTCGGACTGCCCGCGCCAGAAGTCGCGGATCTCGTCGCGGTACTGGTCGTTCCACTCCACCCACGGGGGCGGGAACTCGCCGACCCGGTAGCCCTCCATCGATGCGTCCCACGGTTCGGCGATCAGCTTCACGTGCCGCAGGTGGGGGTCCTGGCCGATCGTGGTGAGCAGGTGGCCGGCCATGTCCACCTCGGTGCCGGTCCGGGTCAGTGCGGAGGCCAGGTCGAAGCGGAACCCGTCGACGTGCATCTCGGTGACCCAGTAGCGCAGCGAGTCGAGGATCAGTCGCAGGGCGAACGGGTGCTCGGTGTTGACCGTGTTGCCGCACCCGGTCACGTCCCAGTAGGTGTCGTGCCAGACCGGGTGGTGTCCGGGCAGGTCGGGGTCGACCTCGTGGACCCGCCGGTAGAAGTTGCGGTCGTCGAGGCCGCGGAAGCTCAGGGTGGGACCGTCGACGCCCGCCTCGGCGGTGTGGTTGTAGACGACGTCGAGCAGCACCTCGAGGCCGGCCGCGTGGAAGGCCTTGACCATGGCCTTGAACTCGACCACCTGCTGCCCGCGGTCGCCCGAGGAGGAGTAGGCGTGGTGCGGGGCGAAGAAGCCGATGGAGTTGTAGCCCCAGTAGTTGCTCAGGCCACGCTCGGCGAGCGCCGGCTCCGAGACGAACTCGTGCACGGGCAGGAGTTCGACCGCCGTCACCCCGAGGTCGAGGAGGTAGTCGATGACGGCCGGCGAGGCGAGTCCGGCGTACGTGCCGCGCAGCTCGGGGGGGACCCGGTCGTGCAGGGCGGTCATCCCCTTGACGTGCAGCTCGTAGATGACGGTGTCGCGCCACCGATGTCGCGGGGGCGCGTCGTCCTCCCAGTCGAACTCGTCGTTCACGACGACGCTGCGCGGCACGAACGGCGCCGAGTCGCGGGCACTCGGCCAGGTGGGGTCCTCCACGTCGAAGCCGTAGATCGCGTCGTCGGGGGTGAGCCCACCCGAGACGGCCCGGGCGTAGGGGTCGAGCAGGAGCTTCTGACGGTTGAACCGCAGGCCGGCCGTCGGCTCCCAGGGCCCCTCGACGCGGTAGCCGTAGCGGGCGCCCACCTCGACGCCGGGCACGGCCCCGTGCCAGATGCCCAGGGTGTGCTCGGTGAGTCGGTGCTGCGCCTCAACGCCGAACTCGTCGAAGAGGCAGACCCAGGCGGCGCTGGCGTCGGGCGCGTGGACCGCGAAGTTGGTCGCCTCTGCACTCCACCGGGAGCCGAGCGGGTGGTGCCGGCCGGGCCAGACGGCTGCCGTCTCGCCGCGTCTGGTCCACATGCCCGGGGTCACCGGGTCCATTCTTCCCGAAGACGGCATGATGCAGGGGCAGAAGCGGCAATCGAGAGAGGGACTGGGCATGGGTGAGCACGTACGACTGGACGTGGCCGACGGGGTGGGCACGATCCGGCTCGACCGGCCGAAGATGAACGCGATCAGCTTCGCCGTCCAGGACGAGCTCGTCGCGGCAGCCCGCGAGGTCACCGAGCGCGACGACGTCAAGGCGGTCGTGCTCTACGGCGGTGAGCGGGTCTTCGCCGCCGGCAACGACGTCAAGGAGATGGCCGACCTCTCCCACATCGACATGGTCAAGCGCTCCGGCCCGCTCCAGGCGGCGGTGACCGCCATCGCCCGGATCCCCAAGCCGGTCGTGGCCGCGATCACCGGTTACGCGCTGGGCGGTGGCTGCGAGCTCGCCCTGGCCGCCGACCTGCGCTTCGCGGCCGACAACGCGACGCTCGGACAGCCCGAGGTGCTGCTCGGCATCATCCCGGGGGCCGGCGGCACGCAGCGGCTGGCGCGTCTGGTCGGGCCGAGCAAGGCCAAGGACCTGATCCTCACCGGCCGCTTCGTGCAGGCCGACGAAGCCCTCCGGATCGGGCTGGTGGACCGGCTCTACCCCGCCGAGAGCGTCTACGAGGAAGCCGTCGCGTGGGCCTCCCAGTTCGCCGGCGCCGCGTCGTACGCCGTACGCGCCGCCAAGGAGTGCATCGACCGGGGGATCGAGACGGACCTCGAGACCGGGCTCGAGATCGAGCGCCAGCAGTTCGCCTCGCTCTTCGCCACGCGGGATCGCACCATCGGTATGCAATCCTTCGTCGAGAACGGTCCGGGCAAGGCCCGGTTCGAGAGTCAGTGACCCACACCCGAGGACGAGCCCCGATGAACTCCACCAAGACCCGCGCCCGCATCGCCCAGATCGTGTGGGCGCTGTGCGCCGTCGCCGCGATCTTCCTGGCGATCGGTGCGCTCCTGATCGCCCTCGACGCCGCCAACCGCGACAACGCCCTCGTCTCCTTCGTGCTGAACCTCGCCGACGCGTTCGACGTGGGCGTCTTCTCGCGGGAGAACGGCATCTTCGCCTTCGACGGCGACAACGCCGAGACCAAGAACGCCCTGGTCAACTGGGGCCTCGGTGCGGTGGCCTGGTTGGTCGTCGGCCGGATCCTGGAGCGCCTGATCAAGCCCTGACCCGTTGGTGTGACCCAGTCCACGCTGTGATCGAACCCACCGCCATCACGGTTCCGTGGGACCTGACCCGCTAGTAACCTCACCACCACCCGAGTGCACAGGAGGGGCCGTACAGGCCACACCATGAACATTGTTGTCTGCGTGAAGTACGTGCCCGACGCCACTGCCGACCGGCAGTTCGAGTCGGACAACACCGTCGACCGCGTTGGCGTCGACGGCCTGCTCTCCGAGCTCGACGAGTACGCCGTCGAGCAGGCGCTGCAGATCAAGGAGAAGCGCGAGGGCGACGAGGTCACCGTCACCGCGCTCTGCATCGGTCCCGAGAAGGGTGTCGACGCGGTCCGCAAGGCGCTGCAGATGGGTGCCGACCAGGGGATCCACGTCGTCGACGATGCGATCGCCGGTTCGGACGCGATCGCCACCTCGCTCGTGCTCGCCAAGGCGATCGAGAAGGCCGGCGAGAGCACGCCGGTCGACCTCGTCATGTGCGGCATGGCCTCCACGGACGCCGCGATGAGCGTCGTCCCGGCGATGCTCGCCGAGCGCCTCGGTCTCCCGCAGGTCACGCTGGCCTCGGTCGTCGAGACCCAGGGTGACCAGGTCCGGATCAAGCGTGACGGCGACACCGCCACCGAGGTCATCGGCGGAACCATGCCGCTGGTCCTCTCGGTCACCGACCAGACCGGCGAGGCTCGCTACCCGTCGTTCAAGGGCATCATGGCGGCGAAGAAGAAGCCGATGGAGACCTGGTCGCTGAGCGACATCGGGGTCGACGCGGAGAAGGTGGGCCTGTCGGCCGCCTGGACCGCTGTCGAGGAGACCTCGGCCCGCCCGCCGCGCACCGCCGGCGAGATCGTCACGGACGAGGACGGGTCCGGCGCCACCGCGCTGACCGTGTTCCTCGCCTCGAAGAAGTTCATCTGAGGAGCGACGCCATGTCTGAGATCCTGGTTCTGATCGACCACGTTGATGGTGCGGTCCGCAAGCCCACGTACGAGCTCCTCACCATCGCCCGCCGTCTCGGTGAGCCCTCCGCCGTCTTCATCGGCGGGGCCGACCAGGTCGCGGGTGCCGCGGAGTCGGTGAAGAAGTACGGCGCCGAGAAGGTCTACGCGATCGACGACGCCCAGATCAAGGGGTACCTGGTGGCCCCCAAGGCCGAGGCGCTCGAGCAGCTGGTCGCCAAGACCGACGCTGCGGTCGTGCTGATCTCGTCCTCCTACGAGGGCAAGGAGATCGCGGCGCGCCTGGCGATCAAGCTCGAGTCCGGCCTGATCACGGACGCCGTCGACGTGCAGGAGGGCCCGGTGACGACGCAGTCGGTCTTCGCCGGCAACTTCACCGTCACCGCCAAGGTGACGCAGGGCAAGCCGATCATCACGGTCAAGCCGAACGCGGCCACCCCCGAGGAGGCCGAGGGCGCTGCCACGGTCGAGGAGTTCTCCCCTGAGATCTCCGACGCCGCCAAGACGGCGCAGATCGTGGCGTCGCAGCCGCGGAAGGCTTCGGGTCGCCCCGAGCTGACCGAGGCCGCGATCGTGGTCTCGGGCGGTCGTGGCACCGGCGGCAACTTCGAGCCGATCGAGGGTCTGGCCGACGCGCTGGGCGCCGCGGTGGGCGCGTCGCGTGCCGCGGTCGACTCCGGCTGGATGCCGCACACGTTCCAGGTCGGTCAGACCGGCAAGACCGTGTCGCCCCAGCTCTACGTTGCCAACGGCATCTCCGGCGCGATCCAGCACCGGGCCGGCATGCAGACCTCGAAGACGATCGTGGCCGTCAACAAGGACGAAGAGGCCCCGATCTTCGAACTGGTCGACTTCGGCGTGGTGGGGGACCTGCACTCGGTCCTGCCGGCCGCGACCGAGCAGATCACCGCGCGCAAGGGCTGACCAGCCGACTGCACGCAGAGCAGCGCCCCGTCACCGGTTTGGTGGCGGGGCGCTGTTGGTTCATCACGGTATGCAGCCGAACCCGCGCTTTCCATGGTCTGCAGAGCATGGGAAGCGCGGGTTGATCTGCATACCGTGATGAACCTGCGACTCCTGGGGCTGCTGAGGTCTGCCGTCGTCAGTCGGGCGGCTCCACGACCAGCCCCACGGCCGGCACGACCACTCGGCGCTTGCCTTCCCGGCTCTTGAGGATCACCTTGCGCAAGGACACGTTGTTCTCGGTGGGCGCCTCGACCAGCAGGCCGTCGGGGTTCGCGATGACGGCAATCCGGTAGACGTCGTCGGTCACGGCCCAGTCGGCGTGGAAAGGCCTGGTCGATCGGGTCGGTGTTGGCCAGGCAGAACGCCTCCTGGCCAGCCCACTCGACACCGACAACTCGACACCGACAACTCGACACCGGCCAACTCGACACCAGCCGGCCCCACACCAGCCGGATTCGGGGGTCAGGTCGAACGCCTCGGCCCAGGCGCCCCGGATCCGAGCCACCACCCGATAGGTGCCGATCTTGAGTCGCAGCGGGCGGTCGTAGGTCAGCACCGGCGTCGCCCACCCCTCCTGCACGGCCTGCACCGAGCTCAGGCCGTACGTGTGCGCGAAGAAGCCGACCGGGTACGGCGAGGTGGCCACCGCGTCGGGCCGGGCACGCTCGGCCGGACACGCTTGGCCGGGCACGCTCGGCCGGGCCGTTCAGACACGCCGTTCGCGTCATCCGCGTGACCGCCTTCGTCCCGCGGTGGGTGAAGGTCAGTTGCAGGAAGCCGCGCACATCGACGGCAGATTCCTCTGCTCGACGGCGAGACCTCGACACGAGGTCGATTCGCTGTCGAGTGGAGCCTCGCGAGGTGGCCGAACCTCAGCGAGGCCCTCCGGGCAGCGGCTGATCGAGCCCGTAGTCGGGCTCGACCACCAGGCCGACCTGGGGGACCCGGATCCGGCGCTTGTCGCCCTGACCGGTGATGACGACCCTGCGCAGCGAAGTGTTGTTCGTCAGGTCGTGCTCCACGAGCCGGTGGTCCGGGTTGGCGATCACGGCGACGTAGTAGACGCCGTTGGGCAGGTCGGCGATCCGGAACGACTGCCCGGCCCGGAACTGCGCGTAGGTGTCCCCCCAGCCGGAGGCGAGGACCTCGCGGATGGAGAGGGCCTCCCGGCTGCCGCACGAGGTCGACAGGTCGTTGCGCTCGGCGTCCCACAGCGCGTTCGGGACGGTCTGGTCGACCACGTCGGTGTTGGCCAGGCAGAACGCCTCCTTGCGCGAGCGCACCACCTCGGTCAGGTCGGCGTTGAGCAGGGAGTAGCGGGCGAAGTCCTGGAAGTGCCAGTGCTGGTGGGTGTCCTTGTCGTCCCAGTGCAGCTCGCCGACCTGCTGGTAGCCGGTCTGGTTGCCCTCGCCGTCGAAGAAGTACTGGTAGGCGTCCATCACGTGCTCGCCCGTGCGCCGGAAGCCGTCGACCACCAGCGGGCTGTCGCCGGCGTTCCAGACGGTCGCGTTGAACCGCAGGTACCTCTTGTTGCGGGACAGGTGCAGTGCCCAGGCCGGCAGCGACCGCAGGTCGGGCTGTACCTCGCCGACCTCGCCGCCGGCAGGGGCGGTGGGGGCGCGGTCGGCGGGCTCCGGCGCCCGGGCGTCCGGGCGGGAGGACGGCCGGTCCTTCGGGTGGTGGTCCCGGTTGCCCTTGACGACCAGCGTGAGGCGCCGCGTGGTCTCGTCCGCGCCCAGCCCGAACGACTCGGCGTAGAGCGGCGCGATCGAGGCGGTGACCCGGTACCGGCCGTTGGGCAGGCGGAACGCCGCGCTGTAGTCGAGGGCGCTGGTGGCCCAGCCGGCCTGGATCCCCTGGACGGTGCCGAGGGCGTACGGGTTCGCCCAGCAGGCCCGCGGGTACGGCGAGCGCGCGGGCGCCTCGGGGCGGATCCGCTCGGACCAGGCGTTGAGGCAGGCGGGGCGTCGATAGGACCGCACCGCCGTCTGGCCCACGCGCTGGACGGTGATCGTGAAGAAGTCGGGGAGACCGTCGAAGTTCTTCTGCGTGCCGGCCGGCAGGGCGCCGCTGCGCTCGCCCGAGCGCCACTCGGTGCGGATCGGATCGCTGTACGACGACCGGGTCGACCGGACCTCGAAGGGCTCCCCCTGGGCGATCACCTTGAGGCCGAGATCGGTCCAGACCTCGTTGCGGTACCCGTAGGCGATCACCCGGGTCGGCGCCCAGAGCGTGACCGGGGTCGGGGACTCCTCGGAAGGCTCGCGAGCCTGGACCGGAGCTGCCGCAGCGACCGGGAGGAGCAGTGCGAGCGTGGTGGCACCGGCCACCAGGACGCGGGCGGCACGAGAGGTTCGGCGAGGCACGGGGTGCTCCTTCTCCGGGGGTCGACGTGGTGCGGGTGACACTAGGACGGCCGACTGCTCGAGATGGTTGCCTGCGTGACAAGACACGACCCGGACTGGTCCAGTCGGCTGGCTACGCTCACCTTATGAACAGCCCCACGACCGCGCTCTCCGACGAGGTGCTGACCAGTGCCGCCCGGGCCCGCGAGGCCAGCCATGAGCTGGCGCTCGCCACGCGACAGGTCAAGGACGCCGCCCTGCTCGCCATGGCGGACGCGCTCCTTGCGGCACACGACGACGTCCTGCTGGCCAATGCCGAGGACGTCGCCCGCGCCGAGGCCGGCGACGTGCCCGCCAACATCGTGGACCGGCTGCGGCTGACCGACGACCGGCTCGCCGCGATGGCCCAGGGGCTCCGGGACGTGGCGGCACTGCCGGACCCCGTCGGCGAGGTGGTCCGGGGGGGCACGCTGGCCAACGGACTCGAGCTGCGCCAGGTGCGGGTGCCGTTCGGGGTGGTCGGGATGATCTACGAGGCGCGGCCCAACGTCACCGCGGACGCCGCCGGGATCTGCCTCAAGTCCGGCAACGCTGTGCTGTTGCGCGGCAGCTCGAGCGCCCGCTCCAGCAACACCGCCATCGTCGCGGTGCTGCGGGAGGCGGCAGCTGCGGCCGGTCTGCCCG
Organism: Nocardioides sp.; assembly: GCF_041600255.1. Taxonomy (GTDB): domain Bacteria; phylum Actinomycetota; class Actinomycetes; order Propionibacteriales; family Nocardioidaceae; genus Nocardioides. Next base: position 7,838 of record NZ_JBFIKK010000092.1, read on the forward strand.
CCGACGTCGTCCAGCTCGTGCCGGGGGACTCCCACGAGTCCGTGCAGGTGCTGATGCGGGCTCGCGGGCTCGTCGACGTCCTGATCCCGCGCGGGGGAGCGGGGCTGATCCGCAGTGTCGTCGAGCAGTCGACGGTGCCGGTGATCGAGACCGGGGTCGGCAACTGCCACGTCTACGTCGACCGCGCCGCCGACCAGGACAAGGCGCTCGCGATCGTGCTCAACGCCAAGACCCATCGCACGTCGGTCTGCAACGCGGCCGAGTCGCTGCTGGTCCACGCCGAGATCGCGGACACCTTCGTGCCGCGCGTGGTGGCGGCCCTGCAGGAGGCCGGGGTGTGCGTGCACGGCGACCCGGTGTTCGCGGCCCAGCCCGGCGTCGTCGCGGCGGACGAGGAGGACTTCGACCGCGAATACCTCTCCCTGGACATCTCCGCGGCCGTCGTCGCCGACCTCGACGCCGCCGTCCGGCACATCCGACGCCACTCCAGCCAGCACACCGATGCCATCGTCACCGAGGACCAGACGGCCGCTCGCCGCTTCGTCGCGGCCGTCGACTCCGCGGCGGTCCTGGTGAACGCTTCGACCCGGTTCACCGACGGCGGCGAGTTCGGATTCGGGGCCGAGATCGGGATCAGCACCCAGAAGTTGCACGCACGCGGACCGATGGGTCTGCCCGAGATGACCTCCACCAAGTACGTCGTGACCGGCGACGGTCACGTCAGATGAAGGGCCGGGACGAGCGCCCGGTAGTCTGTGCGCCATGTCGACGTTGTCCCTGAGCGCACTGACCGCCACCGCCGAGCCCCACGTCTGGGGTGCGGTCAATCCCTACGTGATCGGTCTGGTCACGCTGGGCATCCTGCTGGCCCTCCTCGGCGGCCTCGTCGCCTTCGGTGCGGGGCGCGAACACAGCTGAGCACCGCACCGGACCGCGAGGTCCCTCCGGCCACACCCGGACCCCGTCGGATCGGGGTGATGGGGGGCACGTTCGACCCCATCCACCACGGTCACCTCGTCGCGGCCTCGGAGGTCCAGGCGTGGTTCGACCTGGACCAGGTCATCTTCGTGCCCACCGGCGACCCCTGGCAGAAGTCCGACCGGGTGGTCTCCCCGGCCGAGCACCGCTACCTGATGACGGTGATCGCGACCGCGGCCAACCCACGCTTCGAGGTCTCCCGGGTGGACATCGACCGCGCCGGCCCGACGTACACGATCGACACGTTGCGCGACCTGCGGGCCGCCCTGCCGGACGCCGAGCTCTACTTCATCACCGGCGCCGACGCGCTGGCCGAGATCTTCACCTGGCGCGACGCCGAGGAGCTGTTCGCGCTGGCCCGATTCGTGGGGTGCACCCGTCCCGGGTACACCATGGACCCCGAGACCCTCGCCTCGATCCCGGCCGACCGCGTCACCATGGTCGAGATCCCGGCCCTGGCGATCTCGTCGTCCGACTGCCGCGCTCGCAAGGAGCGCGGCGAACCCGTCTGGTACCTCGTGCCCGACGGCGTCGTCCAGTACATCGCCAAGCACCACCTCTACCCCGGAGATCCATGACCGCCACTGAGCACGCCCTCGAGCTCGTCCACGCCGCCGCCCGCGCCGCCTCGGACAAGCTCGCCCAGCAGATCATCGCCTTCGACGTCAGCGAGCAGCTGGCGATCACCGACGCGTTCGTCCTCGCCTCCGCCACCAACGACCGCCAGGTCAAGGCGATCGTGGAGGGCATCGAGGACGCCCTGCGCGAGATCGGCGCCAAGCCGATCCGCCGCGAGGGCGAGCGGGACGGTCGTTGGGTCCTGATCGACTACGGCGACGTCGTCGTGCACGTCCAGCACGAGGAGGAGCGCACCTTCTACTCCCTCGAGCGCCTGTGGCGCGACTGCCCGGCGATCGCGCTGCCGGACGACGTCACGTCGCATGAGCGCTGATCGACGCCGACTGATTCTGCTCCGGCACGGCCGGACCGCCTGGAACCTCGAAGGCCGGGCCCAGGGGCACCTCGACGTCCAGCTCGACGAGACCGGGCACGCCCAGGCCGCCGCCGTGGCGCCGTACCTGGCCGAGAGCGCGCCGGTCGCGCTCTGGTCCAGCGATCTCACCCGGGCCCGTCAGACGGCGTCGTACGTCGAGCGGGCCACGGGTCTGTCGGCGGTCCTCGACCCCCGGCTGCGTGAGTTCGACGTGGGCGCTCGTGGCGGCCTCACGGTCGCCGAGTTCGCGGAACGGTTCCCGGCCGAGTACGCCACCTGGGCTGCCGGCCATGTCACCGGCGGTGTCCCCGGAGCCGAGAGCCGCGAGGCCGTGGCGACGCGGATGGCCCCGGCGCTGCGGGAGATGCTCTCCGCCCTGGCGGAGGGGGAGTGCGGTGTCGTGGTCACCCACGGGGCCTGCCTGAAGGTGGCGCTGGTCGCGCTGCTGGGCTGGCCGCTGGAGGCCGAGGAGTCGCTGGCCGGGGTCGACAACTGCGGCTGGGCGACGGTGACCGAGCGCGCGACCGGTTCGCTGCGCCTCTCCTCGTACAACGAGACCGCGACGACCCGGGCGCATGTGCGGACGGGGACCCCCGATTTCACATCGGACGCACCGAGTGGCTAGTATTCCGCGAGTTGTCACCCGGTGATTCCGGGAAGCAATGGGGCTGTGGCGCAGCTGGTAGCGCACCTGCATGGCATGCAGGGGGTCAGGGGTTCGAGTCCCCTCAGCTCCACCGAAGACGTAGGACGAAGAACCCCGACCCGCTGGGTCGGGGTTCTTCGCATTTCCCGGGTGGTCAGGGAACCGTGTCGAGCTCGTCCCAGTCGACCGAGGCCGTGCGGGCCTGGTACTCGCCGACCAGCCCGGGCCAGTTGGTCGTGATCCGCGGGCCGTCGACGTACCACGACGAACAGCCCGACCATGCGCTCGTCGAGAGCCGCTGCTGCATCTCCCGGTCGTACTCGTCGGCCACCTCGGGCCGGACGGCGACCGCGCGGGCCTGCCCGTCCGCGATCCGACGGGCGACCTGGGCGATCCAGTCGGCCTGGGCCTCCATCATCGCGATGATCGAGCTGCCGCCGAGGTTCGTGTTCGGGCCGTAGATGCAGAACAGGTTGGGGAAACCCGGCACGCTGATCCCGAGGTGGGCGCGGGCGCCGTCGGCCCACTGCTCGTGCAGGTCCACCCCGCCGACACCGCGCACCTGCATCGGCGCCAGGAACGCGGTGGCCGCGAAGCCGGTGCCCCAGATCACCACGTCCGCCTCGTGCAGCCGGCCGTCGTCGGTGCGCACCCCGTCGGCCTCGAGTCGCTCGACGCGGTCGGTGACCACGTCGACGTGCTCGCGGGCGAGCGCGGGATACCAGTCGTTGGAGAACAGCAGTCGCTTGCACCCCAGCGGGTAGTCCGGGACGAGTCGACGTCGCAGGTCGGCGTCGGGCACCTGACGGCGCAAGGTCAGTCGCCAGGCGGTCCGGATCGCGGCGAGCAGGGGCTTCGTGGTGCGGGAGTCCCCGCCCAGGGCGGCGTTGAACCGCTCGGTCACCCAGAAGACGGCGCGCCGCTCGGCCGCGAGCGTGGCCGGGAAGCGCCGGAAGAGCCGGTGGTGGCGCTCGGTGTAGGCGCGGTCCGGCTTCGGCACGACGTACGGCGCGGAGCGCTGGAAGACGGTCAGCGAACCGACCCGGGCCACGATCGCGGGCACGAACTGGATCGCGCTCGCGCCGGTGCCGATCACGGCGACCCGCTTGTCGGTCAGGTCCACGTCGTGGCGCCACTGGGCGGAGTGGAAGGCGGGCCCGGCGAACTCGCCGGGCAGGTCCGGGATCACCGGGTTGGAGAGCTGCCCGACCGCCGAAACCACCACGTCGGCCTCGAAGTCGCCGCGACTGGTCGTGACCTGCCACTTCTGGTTGGCCTCGTGGTACGTCGCGGCGCGCACCTCGGTGCCGGTCCGCACCAGGTCGAGCAGTCCCTCCTCGCGGGCGGCCCGCTGGAGGTAGTCGAGGATCTCGGTCTGGCCGGAGTAGCGACGACCCCAGCTCGGGTTGGTCGCCCAGGACCAGGAGTAGAGCGGCGAGGGCACGTCGCAGGCAGCCCCCGGATAGGTGTTGTCGCGCCACACGCCGCCGACCGCCTCGGCCCGTTCGAGGACCACGATGTCGGTGATGCCCTGCTCGCGGAGTGCCCGGGCGACCCCGAGGCCGCCGAAGCCGGCGCCGATGACGAGGACCCGGGGACCGCCCGGGGCGCTCATGTGATGGTCATCCCGCCATCGACCGCCAAGGTCTGTCCGGTGATGTAGCCGCCGGCCGCGGAAGCCAGGAAGACCGCGGTGGCGGCGAGCTCGGCGGGATCGCCCTTGCGGCCGACGGCGATCCGTGGGCCCTGGGCCTCGAGGTAGCCGGGCGGGTACTGCTCGGTCATCTCGGAGGCGAAGAACCCGGGGGCGATCGCGTTGACCCGGATGCCCTTGCGGCCGGTCCACTGCTGGGCCAGGTCGCGGGTCAGGCCGATCAGCCCCGCCTTGGACGCGGCGTACGCCGCCTGGGGCAGGCCGGCGGTGGTCAGCCCGAGCACGGAGCTGATGTTGATGATGCTGGAGCCGGGCTGCATCACCCGCCCGCAGGCCTGCGCCATCCAGTAGCAGCCGTTGAGGTTCACGTCGATCACCGAGCGGAACTGCTCGGGCGTCTCGTGGGTGGCCGGCACCGCGGTGCCGATCCCGGCGTTGTTGATCAGGATGTCCACGCGGCCGAACTCCGCCATCGCGGCCTCGACCAGCCCGGTGCACGAATCGGGGTCGGCGACGTCGGTGGCCACGGCGAGGGCGCGGCGACCGGCGCCGGTGACCAGGGCGGCGGTCTCCTGGAGCCGGTCCACGCGGCGCGCGCCGAGGGCGACGTCGGCACCCGCCTCGGCGAGGCCCTGGGCGAAGGCGACCCCGAGGCCGCTGGAGGCACCGGTGACCACTGCCACCTTGCCGTCGAGTCGGAACATGTCGGTGACAGTCATGGCGGCACTGTAGCCACAGGCGGAGCGTGGGTCCGGCGGGTTCGCTACCATGGACGCATGCGCAGGAACCTGCTCCTTACCTAGCCGCGTCGGTTCGCACCCCCGGCGCGGCTGCCCCTCGTCCCGAGGGGTTTTTTTGTGCCCCCAGTAGTGCACCGAGCCGAGCAGGGACACCCCCAGACGCAGAGAGAGACGACGATGACCGAGCAGGACAGCCGGGCCGAGGCCGAGACCTACGACGTACGCGCAGTCGAGCAGAAGTGGCTGCCGGTCTGGGAGGAGCTGCAGCCCTTCCGGGCCGACGACGACAGCCCGCGCGAGAAGCGCTACGCGCTGACGATGTTCCCCTACCCGAGCGGGGACCTGCACATGGGTCACGCCGAGGTCTTCTCCCTGCACGACGTGGTCGCCCGTTACTGGTGGCAGCGGGGCTACGAGGTGCTCAACCCGATGGGGTTCGACTCCTTCGGCCTGCCCGCTGAGAACGCGGCGATCCGCAACGACGAGCACCCGGCGACGTACACCCGCGCCAACATCGCGCGCTCGATCGAGTCGTGCCGTCACCTGGCGACGTCCTTCGACTGGACGCGCACGTTCAACACCTCCGACCCCGAGTACTACCGCTGGACGCAGTGGCTCTTCCTGAAGCTGCGCGAGCAGGGCCTGGCCTACCGCAAGAACTCGCCGGTCAACTGGTGCCCCAACGACCAGACCGTGCTGGCCAACGAGCAGGTCGTCCAGGGCGCCTGCGAGCGGTGCGGCGCCGAGGTCACCAAGCGCGAGCTGACCCAGTGGTACTTCCGGATCACCGAGTACGCCCAGGAGCTGCTCGACGACCTGGACGTGCTGGAGCCGACCTGGCCGACCCGGGTGGTCACCGCCCAGCGGAACTGGATCGGTCGCTCCGAAGGCGCCCACGTCGACTTCGTCGTGCCCGGTCGCGACGAGCCCCTGACCGTCTACACGACGCGCCCCGACACCCTGTTCGGCGCGACCTTCATGGTCGTGGCGGCCGACGCGGCTCTGGCCGGCGAGCTGGTCACCGACGAGCAGCGCCCGGCGTACGACGACTACCTGGTCGAGGTGCGCAAGGCCTCCGAGATCGACCGGCTGGCCACCGACCGGCCCAAGACCGGGGTCTTCCTGGGCGTGCACGCGGTGAACCCGGTCACGGGCGCGGAGATCCCGATCTACGCCGCCGACTACGTGCTGGCCGACTACGGCACC
>NZ_JBFIKK010000093.1:0-13624 GCF_041600255.1 Nocardioides sp.
CCTCGACCGCGACGTAGGTGACGTGCCTGCTCACCGCCGGTGACCACTGTCGGATCTGGGACACGTCGAGCACCACGTCATGGGCGTGCACCTCGTCCGACATCCGTAGCGGTCGGCTGGTGGCCCCCGAGGAGAGCACCAGGGTGGGACAGTCCAGGTCGAGGCCGCGGTGCAGGCGCCGGTGACCTTCGCGAACGGCGCGCAGCCACCCGGCGTACACGGGCCAGGAGTGCAACGGCTTCCAGGCGAGGTCGAACTCCCACTCGCCCTCGTGGTCACGGTGCAGGCTGCGCGCGTAGAAGCCGTCGACGTCACGGGGGATCTGCTGTCGGGGGCGCCGGCGGCCCAGGCGCGACATCAACCGTGCGCCCACGGTGCGCTGGAGGAGCGAGCCGTGCATGTCGAACCACGGCGAGTTCAGGACCATGCCGGCCAGGGTGGACCCCAGGCGCTGGTCGTGTGCCCAGAGCGGGAGGGTGAGTCCACCGGTGGAGTGGGCCGAGAGCACGACGTGCCGGTGCCCGTCCCGCTCGGTGATGCGGTGCCAGGCGGCGTCCAGCTCGGGGTAGTACTCCCGCAGGTCGGTGGCGTAGTTGGGAGTCTGGTGCGGCTGCAGGGACCGGCCGTACTTGCGGAGGTCGAGCGCGTAGAAGTAGTAGCCGCGCTGCCGCCACCAGTCGGCGTACTCGGTCTGGAAGAAGTAGTCGGCAAATCCGTGCAGGTGGAGCACGGCCTTGTCGGAGGGGGCCTCTGCCGTCGCGCTCACCAACGTCGCGACCACGGTCCCCTCCTCGTCGGGGGGCAGGTCGATGGTCTCGGCGAGCCACGGCGGGCCGAGCAGATCGGGGGAGCGGTGCTGCGGCATGGCGCCGAGTCTGTCAGCCGGAGGTCCGGGACGCCCGGACCCCCGTGGTGATCCCGGTTCGCGTCGTCGCTGTGGTGAAGATCGCACGGCGACGAGTTTTGCGGCGCCTGGCCGCCGGGGAGGACAGCGACACCAGTTTTCCGGTGGCCGGCTTCGCGGTCCACCTCCCCCCAGCGTCGCCGACCTACCGGCGAGAACATGGAGTGTCGTCATGCGTTTGTCTTCCACATTGGCTCGCAGCGTCGCTGCCCTCTCGGTCGTCGCCCTGACCTGTGCTCCGGTGGCGGTGGCCGCTGCGGAGCCCGGGCAGGGATCCCACGAGAAGGGCGGTGACCGGGCGCAGGGACACGGACCCGCTGCCGCCGCGAGCGCCGACTCGCAGAGCGAGCGTGCGGGCAGCAAGGGGAGGAAGCAGGGCCAGGCCGACCAGGAGAACCCGGGTCAGGGCCCGGACGGCAGCAAGGACAGGGGCAAGGGGCAGGCTGGCAGCAAGGACCAGGGCCCAGACAAGGACAAGGGCCCGGGGAAGGCCAAGGGGCAGGCTGGAACGCAAGGCAAGAGCCAGGGCAAAGGTCAGGGCCAGGGCAAGGGTGACCCCGCCGGCAACAACGGCACGGTGAAGATCGCGCCCCTGGGCGAGATGGACCGGATCCCGAACAACACCCCGCACCCCGGCTGCACGTTCCAGATCGAGTGGTACGGCTTCGACGAGGGTGAGGACGTGGTCTCGACGGTCTCGTTCGCCATGCACGCCCCCACCCGCGACGTGGCCCTGTCGGTCGACGGCAAGAGCACGGTGTTCGTCGGTGGCGACCCGGCGTCCGGAGCCGGTACCGAGTCCGGGTTGGACGGTCGCGAGGCCTACACCCTGTCCTTCGACGGGGAGCCTCACCCGAAGCAGGGCTACCACGTGAAGCTGACCGTCGCGACGCCTCGCTCCCAGGGCAATGACACCAAGACCAAGGTGTTCTGGGTCGAGCCCTGTGACGAGGACGACGCGACGGGCGGCGGGACGACGCCCGGGTCGGACGGCGGGAGCGACGAGGACGACGAGAGCGGTGTCGGTGGCGCCGGCTCGGGTCGTACGTCGGTGTCCGGGAGTGCCGAGGGTGACCAGGGTGACGACGACAGCGACGAGCAGGTCCTGGCGGGCGGGGGCTCCACCGACGCGGAGTCGGGCTCTTCGGTGGACGTCAGTGACGATGCCGCCCAGGTGCCCACGGCCGTGGACGCCGGTGACGGCGGGTCGGCCCTCGACTGGGCCCGTTCCCCGGTCGGTCTACTGATCATCGGTGCCGGTGCCCTGCTCACGGCGGGCGGCTTCCTGCTGCGGCGTCGGGCCGGTCTCGGCAGCGACGCGTAACCGGTGACGTCGTCGCGCGGTTCCGGAGCTCTGTCCCTCCTGCTGGGGGCGGCCGGGCTGGCCCTGGTGGCGGCGGGCTACCTGATCTGGTCCGCGGAGCGGGCCAGCGGGCCCGCGCAGGCCTCGGGCGGATCTCCGGGACCGTCGCCCACAGCTGGGGTCAAGGAGGCCGTGCGGGCGCCGTGGACCCCCGGTGCTCCCCGGAGCGTGGTCATCCCCGAGTTGGGTGTCCGCACCAGGGTGGTGCCTGTCAAGGCGCCCGGGGGCACCTTGGTGCCACCGGCCGACCCCACGGTTCTCGGCTGGTGGTCGGCCGGGGCGCGGCCCGGTGACGCCACGGGGAGCGCCCTGATCACCGGCCACACCGTCCACACCGGCGGCGGCGCCCTCGACGACCTGGAGTCGCTCGAACGGGGCGATGTCGTTCGCGTCCGCACCCGGCAGGGCTCGATGCGCTACTCCGTGCGCAGTGTGCGCGTCTACGACAAGGGGTCCGTCGCCGCCCACGCCGAGGAGTTGTTCAGTCAGGAGGTGGCGGGGCGCCTGGTGCTCGTGACGTGTGAGGACTGGGACGGCGCCAGGTACCTGAGCAATGTGGTCGTCATCGCCCGGCCGGCCCGGGAGAACGCCTGAGCGTGGGGCGAGAATCGTCCGGCTGACCGTTGCGCGTCGAGCCCGGCTTGTGCAAAAGGGGGACACGGCCTTGGATGGGAGGATCGGCGCTGGACGCCATCGGTCGACCTCGGGAGAGACCTCATGACGTGTGCACGACCTGCACGCCGCCACCGCACCTGGCTGGCGGTCGGTGCGCTTGCCCTGACCGTACTGCTCGGGTCGGGCCCTGCAGGGCTCGCCGCCGCCGACCCGCGGGACCCCTCGGTGTCGACGACGCTGGCGATGCAGCCCGTGCCATCGGCCGAGAGCACGGGCAAGGAAAAGACGGACAAGCCGGACAAGGTCAAGCCGGACAAGGACAAGCCCGGGAAGCCCGACAAGCCCGAGAAGCCCGAGAAGCCCGAGAAGCCGAAGAAGGACCCGAAGAAGGACAAGGAGAAGGATCCGGACAAGGACGTTCCGGACGAACCCGAGAGCGACGAGTCGACGCCTTCGGACGAGGATGCCGAGCGCACCGGTTCGAATGGCAGCGGGTCCACTGAGCTCGCCGGCAGCTCGCCGGGCACCACGTCCTCCAACACGCCTCGTGACACCACCCGCACGGCCGACCCCAAGCCCCGCGGCGATCATCGGTCGAAGCCGACCAAGTCGACCAAGCACTCCGCGAAGAACCCCGCGAGGAATCCTGATCGCGACCCCGGGCGCAACCCTGGGCGGAGGGTGCGCGGGTCCGCATCGCCTGCCACTGCCGGGATCATGCGGGCTCCGGCTCCCTCTATCCGGGTCGCGCCCTGGGGCGAGCTGAGCCAGATCCCGCCGGACGCGACGCACCCCGGCTGCACGGTGGAGGTCGAGTGGCTCGGGTTCGCCCACGGCACGCCGGTCACCTCGACGGTCTCCTTCGCCATGCTGGCACCCACCCTGGACGCCACGCTCACGACGACCGGACAGACGGTGGTCGACGCCGCCGCCGGCGCCCGGGAGAGCTTTCAGCTCTCGTTCGCGGACGCCGCGTCCGCGTCCGACAGGTACCGGGTCCGGCTGGTCGTGACGACGCCGGGAGCCGCCGGACGTGACGTCCACTCGGCGTCGTGGTGGATGCCTGCCTGTTCGCGCGGCGCGGACGGAGAGGTGAGCGTCGCCACGTCCACCGATGACTCCCTGGCCTCGCTGGGCCTTCCGCGACGAGGCTTCGGTTGGGCGCCGATCGAGGTCGGCGAGTTCGTGGCCGCGGGGATCCCGCTGCCCGCCTGGCTGACGTCACCGGTCGGACTGCTCAGCGGCGCGCTGGTCGGGGCGCTGATCTGGCTCGTGCTCCTGCTGATGACGGCTGCCCAGCGGCGGCCCGCCGGCGCTCCGCGCGGTCGGCGCGCTCCGCGCCTGCTGACGCGGAGGTCGACCTCCGACGGCGACTGGCTGGCCCTCAACTAGGAGCGCGACTCCCGGGGCTCGTCCCGGGCGAGCCGGCGTGCGACGAGCACTCCAGCCACGAGGGCACCGAGGGTGCCGAGGGCTTCGTCGCCCAACGTGTCCTCGTAGGCGGTGCTGAGCTCGGTCCCGTGCCGGATGAACGTGAACCACTCACCCAACTCCCAGCCGATGGCCAGGATGGCGCCGAGGCCGGTGACCAGCGCGACCACCGCCCAGGCCGGTCTGACCCGTGCGCAGGTCAGCAGCCCGATCCCGGCGCAGAGCAGGATCCAGTTGGCGAAGTGGTTCAGGTCGTCCCACCAGGCGACGGCGTCGTACAGGTCCAGGCTGTTGCCCGTCACGTCCACGAGGAAGGGCAGCATGATCAGCGTGAACGCACCGTACGGCGCAACGGGTCGTGGCCGTCGGCGGCCGACGGTGAGCCACCACAGGGCGGGCGCGACGAGCATCAGCGCCGGGTAGGCGATCAGCCGCGCGCCGAACGCCTTGTCGGCGAAGCGATCGATGCCGGGGACCCACTGGGCGACCGCCAGCTGAGCAACGGTCAGCAGCAGGACCAGGGCGGGGGCGAGGGCAACCAGACGTCGGGGCACGCAGGAATCATGGCGCGCCCACGGCTGGGGGCGCATGAGTTCGCGTGCTCAGATCTCAGTGCTGGTAGGTGCCGTGCAGGATCGCCCGGCCGAGGGTCTTGAAGGCCAGGTTGAAGGAGACCACCGCGGGTGAGGCGTCGGTGTCCACCCCCAGGGTCTTGTCCTTGACGGCGTGCACGACGAAGAAGTAGCGGTGCACCTGGTCGCCCTCGGGCGGGGCGGCGCCCATGAAGCCGTGAGCGCCGCCGTCGTTGCGGCAGTGGAACGCCGAGCCGGGCAGGTCGCCGGCAGCAGCCCCCGTGTCCAGGGACGTCACCTCGCCCGGGACGTCGACGAGGACCCAGTGCCAGAAGCCGGACGGAGTCGGCGCGTCCGGGTCGAAGCAGGTGACCGTGTAGCTCTGCGTGCCCTCGGGCGCCCCGCTCCAGGAGAGCTGCGGTGAGGTGTTCCCGGCGGCGGCGACCTGGTCGTTCTTGAGGGGCTGGCCGTCCATGACGTCGGTGCTGGTCACGGTGAACGACGGCACGGTCGGCAGCAGGTCGTACGGGTTGGGGTGGACGGGGCGGTCGAGGCTCATGTCACTCCTAGCTCAAGGGGCGCGTCCGGACCAACCTAGTCCGTTGGCTGGGCGCACCCCAGGGGGTCCGGTTGCCCTGAGGCGATGATGGTGCGATGGACCAGTTCCCGACGTACCCCGCAGGCCTCCGGCTGGCCGGCCGCCGTGTCGTCGTGGTCGGCGGGGGACACGTGGCGCAACGCCGGGTGCCCGGGCTGATCGCTGTCGGAGCCGCCGTGACGGTGGTGTCCCCCGAGGTCACGCCGTCGATCGAGGGTCTGGTGGGGGCCGGCGAGATCGTCTGGCACCGCCGGGGCTTCGAGCCCGACGACCTGACCGACGCCTGGTATGTCATCGCTGCCACCGATGACCGGGCCGTGAACGAGCTGGTCAGCACCGTGGCCGAGGAGCGGCGGATCTTCTGTGTCCGGGCCGACGACGCCACCCGGGCCACGGCGTGGACCCCCGCAGTGGGCCGGCACGCGGGCGTCACCGTCGCGGTGCTCGGGGACCGCGACCCCAGGCGCTCCGCTTCGGTGCGCGACGAGATCCTGGAGGGGCTGCGAGAGGGCAGGATCGTGGCGCGGCACCACCGCAACCGGACGGCGGGCGTGACCCTGGTGGGGGGTGGACCGGGCGATCCGGAGCTGATCACCATCGCCGGTCGACGAGCCCTGATGGAGGCCGACGTCGTGGTGGCCGACCGGCTGGCGCCCCGTGAGCTGCTCGGAGAACTCTCCAGCGACGTCGAGCTGATCGATGTCGCCAAGCTCCCGCGAGGCCGGTCGGCGCAGCAGGAGGAGATCAACCGGGTCCTGGTCGAGCGTGCCCGCGAGGGCAAGCGCGTGGTGCGCTTCAAGGGAGGCGACAACTTCGTCTTCGGACGGGGCTACGAGGAGCTGCTCGCCTGCCGCGAGGCCGGCATCCCGGTGACGGTGATCCCGGGCCTGTCCAGCTCGGTCTCGGTGCCCGGCGTGGTCGGGATCCCGGTCACGCACCGCGGGGTGGCCCACGAGTTCACCGTGGTCTCCGGTCACCTGCCGCCGGGGCACGCCGAGTCGCTGGTGAACTGGGACGCGGTGGCCGCGATGAGTGGCACCGTCGTCCTCCTGATGGCGGTCCAGAACGCCGCGACCATCGCCGAGGCGCTGGTCGCCGGCGGCCGCGCTCCCGCCACTCCCGTGGCCGTGATCGCGGAGGGCACCATGCCCGGTCAGCAGACGGTGCTGTCCACACTGGCCTCGCTCGGGGCAGACCTTGCCGCCGGCGAGGTGAAGCCACCGGCGATCATCGTGGTCGGTGACGTGGTGTCGGTGGCCCATCCGCAACACTTCTCCTGATGGCCACGCTGCACGAGATCACCGATCCCACCGACCCCCGCCTCGCGGACTACCGCGACCTGCGCGACGTCCAGATGCGCAAGCACCTCGAGACCGAGCACGGACTCTTCCTCGCCGAGGGCGAGAAGGTCGTCCGGCGCTCGGTGGAGGCCGGTTTCACGCCGCGGTCGTTCCTGATGGCGCCGAGGTGGTTGGACGGGTTGGCGGACGTCCTGGACCGCTCGGAGGCTCCTTGTTACGTGATGAGCGAGGCGCTGGCCGAGGAGGTGACCGGCTTCCACGTGCACCGGGGGGCGCTGGCCTCCCTCGAGCGCAACCCGTTGCCCGCCGTCGACGAGGTGCTGGCCGGGGCACGGTCGGTGCTGGTGCTCGAGGACATCGTCGACCACACCAATGTCGGTGCGATCTTCCGCAACGGCGCCGCCCTCGGCTTCGACGCGATGCTGTTGGCGCCCCGCTGTGCCGACCCGCTCTACCGACGCTCGATCAAGGTCGGGATGGGCGCCGTCTTCACGATGCCCTGGACCCGGCTGCCCGACTGGTACGACGCCCTGCCGGCACTCAGCACGGCCGGCTTCACCACGGTGGCGCTGACCCTGGCCGAGGACTCGCAACCGGTCGAGGAGGCGGTCGCCGGTCTGGACAAGGTGGCCCTGGTGCTGGGCTCGGAGGGCCACGGACTGTCGCCGCGGTGGGAGCAGGCGGCAGACCGTCGCGCGATCATCCCGATGCGCGAGGGCATCGACTCGCTCAACGTGGCCGCCGCCAGCGCGGTGGCCTGCTACCTCACGATGCGCCGCTGAGAACGTCGTACGGTGTCGCCATGAGCGACAACCGAATCGGGTCGGCCGACTCGCCGTACCACCGCACCCTGCCCATCGGAGAGCGTCTGTCGGGCGCGCCACTCGTCGACGACGCCATGTCGTGCTTCGAGGCCGTCACGTTGAAGCCGTTGGAGTCGATGCTCGTGCCGGAGGCGCCTCGGCACGGCGAGCTCGACCGATCCGCGTGCGGACACTGCAAGCCGTCGGCCCACACGATCTGGTCTGACGACCTCTGGCACGTCAACGCCGGTTTCGAGCCCCTGCGGATCCCCTTCATCGGCGGGCTGGCGCCCAACACCCACTGTCGTCTGGAGGACGCTCCGCTGGAGGTGCTGGCGGCGCTGGGCCCGCTGATGCAGCGCCTGAGCGAGGCGGTGAAGTCGATCCCGGGCGTGGCACGCACGCACTTCGCGCGCTGGGGAGACGGCAGCGAGCACTTCCACCTCTGGGCGCTGGCGCGGCCGGCCGGGATGATGCAGGGTCGCGGCCCGATGCTGGCGTTCTGGAACGACGTGCTGCCGACCATGCCGGAGCCGCTGGCAGCCGAGCACCTGCGGATCGTGGCCGAGGCGTTGGCAGCCGGGGGAGGGGCAGCGTTCCCGCACGGTCAGTCGACCGGCAGTTCGTAGGTGATCTCCAGACCGTCCTCGTCGTCCCACTGCTCGCCGACCTCCAGGAACGGGAACTGCGACAGCAGGGCCAGTGAGGCAGCGTTGCTGGGCGAGATCGTCGCGCGCAGCACGGTGACCGCGGGCTCGCGACGCGCCCGGGCGATCAGGACGGACAGGCTGGCCCGGGCATAGCCCCGGCGGCGCAGTTCGGGGTCGATGGCGTAGCCCACCTCGACCATGCCGTGCTCCGACGGTGCGCCGTGGAAGCCGGCCTTGCCGACCGCCAGGCCGCGCTCGTCGTCCCAGACCACTCCGGTCACCCAGGGCAGGTCGTCCGGTGTCTCGAGCACCTGGCGCGCCCGCATCGCCCAGGTGCCGGTGCAGTCCGGGCCGGCGAGCCAGTCCGAGAGGGCCACGGGCGAGGTGACCTCGGCGAGCGCCCGGTCGCCCTGGGCGAGTGCTGCAAGGGTGGCTTGATCGAGATGGATGATCCGCACGGTGGGGTCGTTCGACACCGGCCCAGTATGGCCGGAGACCGGGTGCAGCCGTGGCCAGCCGGCGGAGGAGGACCAGACCGGCGACTAGGCCGGCCAGTCGGCCGGGAAGTCGTCGGCCGCCTTGTCGTGGGCCTTCTGGAGCTTCTTGCGCAGCTTGGTGGGCACCCGGTCGCCGAAGACCGTGCCCAGCGTGTGGTCGGTCTCGTGCTGCAGGCACCTGGCCAGCAGGCCGTCACCGGAGTAGGTCACCGGCTCACCGTCCAGGCCGAAGCCGGTGACGGTGGCGAAGTCCGGCCGCGCGCACTCCACGAAGGCGCCCGGGAAGGACAGGCAGCCCTCGTCGTCCTCGTCCAACTGCCGTTCACCCACCGGCGGCAGGGTCAGGCTGGGGTTGCACACCACGCCCACCGTCCGCCGACCGGACTCGTCGGGGCAGTCGAAGACGAAGACGGCCTGGTCGACGCCGATCTGGCACGCGGCCAGTCCCACTCCGTCGGCCGCGTACATCGTGGCGACCATGTCGGCCACCAGCGTGCGCAGGGCCTCGTCGTACGACGTGACGAGCTGCTGCGGCCGGTGCATCACCGGGGTGCCCCAGCGCGTCATCGGACGGACCGTGCCGCCCGTGGGCAGGGGGCCGTACGGCGCGTGCACCGGCTGCTCAGTCATGCCCGGAATCCTAGGTCTCCGGCAGGTGCGTGGGCGAACCGTCGGGTCTGTGACCGGGGACACCAGGCGTTCTGTAGCGGAATGTGTAACTCAGAGTTACATTTGCCGCATGTCCCTGACCAGAAGCCTCAAGCCCGGCGGCAAGCACGGCCTGTCCTCACGGGAGAGCCGCGACCCCATCGGCCTCGCCGTGGCCGCTCTCACCAAGGTCGCGCAGAGCGATCTGATCGAGCGCCTCGGACTGCGCAAGCAGACCGAACAGATCGTCTTCACCGTGACCCGGCACGGTTTCCAGGCCGCCACGGCCGCGAGTCGCACCTTCGCCAAGGCCGGATCGTCGACCAAGCCCGGTGTCCGCGTCTCCCCGGCGGCCCCGCAGGGCGTCTTCGACCTCACCCCGACCGAGGACGAGCAGATGCTCGTCGACGTGGTCACCGAGTTCGCCGAGGAGGTCGTCCGCCCGGCCGCCGCCGAGGCGAACGAGGCCTGCGCAGCGCCGGACGAGCTGCTGCAGGCCAGCCTGGAGATCGGGCTGCCCATCCTCGGTGTTCCCGAGGCCCTCGGGGGCATCTCCGAGGAGCGCTCGGCCATGGCCGGCACGCTCGTCGCCGAGGCGCTCGCCCAGGGCGACATGGGCCTCGCGGTGGCGGCTCTTGCGCCCGGCTCGGTCGCCACGGCCCTTGGACTCTGGGGCACCGACGCCCAGCAGCAGACCTACCTGCCCGCGTTCACCGGCACCGACGTCCCGGCCGCCGCCCTGGCGCTGACGGAGCCGACCGTGCTCTTCGACGTCCTCGCCCCGAGCACCACCGCGGTGCGCACCGAGAACGGCTTCGTCCTCGACGGCGTCAAGTCGCTCGTGGTCCGGGGTGCGGAGGCCGAGCTCTTCGTGGTGGGCGCCCTGCTCGACGGCAAGCCCGTCCTGTTCCTCGTCGAGTCCTCCACCCCCGGGCTGAGCGTCGAGGGCGACCCGGCGATGGGGTTGCGCGCCGCCTCGCTGACCCGGCTGACGCTGAGCGGGGTGCAGGTCCCGGCCGATGCCGTGCTGGGGGAGACCGACGGCTCCACGTACGCCGAGTGCGTGCGCCTGTCCCGGCTGGCGTGGTGTGCCCTGGCGGTTGGCACCGGCCAGGCCGTCCTCGACTACGTGACGCCGTACGTGAAGCAGCGGGAGGCGTTCGGCGAGCCGATCGCCCACCGCCAGTCGGTGGCCTTCATGGTGGCCAACATCGCCATCGAGCTGCAGGCCATGCGCCTGCTGACCTACAAGGCGGCCTCCCGGGCCGCGGCCGGCAAGCCGTTCGCCCGCGAGGTCGCGCTGGCTCGCAAGCTCTGCAGCGACCGGGGCATGCAGATCGGGCTGGACGGCGTCCAACTGCTCGGCGGCCACGGTTTCGTCAAGGAGCACCCCGTCGAACGGTGGTACCGCGACCTGCGGGCCGTCGGCATCATGGAAGGAAGCGTGCTGGTCTGATGATCAACCTCGACGATCCCAAGAAGTTCCGGCCGCTGGCCTCCCAGGCCCACCAGGTCGCGATGAACATGCTGCGACCGATCTCGCGCAAGTACGACCGCGCCGAGCACGAGTACCCGACCGAGCTGGACATGCTCGCCGCGATGATCGACGGGCTCTCGGAGTCCGGGGCGGCCGAAGGGGCCGGCGCCGCCGGCGTACGGCGGGACGAGAGCAAGGACAAGCCCGGTGTGAAGAACGGGTCCAACCTCGCCTCGGTGATGTCGATCTCGGAGATGTGCTGGGGCGACGTCGGCCTGCTGCTCTCGATGCCGCGTCAGGGCCTGGGCAACTCGGCGATCGCCTCGGTGGCCAACGACGAGCAGCTCGAGCGGTTCGAGGGCGTCTGGGCCGGGATGGCGATCACCGAGCCCGGCACCGGGTCGGACTCCGCCAACATCAAGACCACGGCCACCCTCGACGGCGACCACTACGTGATCAACGGCGAGAAGATCTACGTCACCTCCGGGGACCGGGCCGACGCGATCGTCGTCTGGGCGACGCTCGACCGTGACCTGGGTCGGGCCGCGATCAAGTCGTTCGTGGTGCCCAAGGGCACGCCGGGCATGCGCGTGGACCGGCTCGAGCACAAGCTCGGCATCCGGTCCTCCGACACCGCGACGATCATCTTCGAGAACTGCCGGGTCCCGGCCGAGAACCTGTTGGGGTCCCCGGAGATCGACACGAAGGCCGGCTTCGCAGGCGCCATGGCGACCTTCGACAACACCCGCCCGCTGGTCGCGTCGATGGCGGTCGGGTGCGCGAAGGCGTCGCTGGACCTGACCCGCGAGCTGCTCGAGCAGGCCGGCGTCGAGATCGACTACGACCGACCGGCCATGGTGCAGTCCGCGGCCGCCGCCCGATTCCTCCAGATGGAGGCGGACTGGGAGGCGGCGCGGCTGCTGATGATGCAGGCGGCCTGGATGGCGGACAACCGCCAGCCCAACTCGCTGGAGGCCTCGATGGCCAAGGCGAAGGCGGGCCGGGTCGGCTCGGACATCACCCTGGGCTGTGTCGAGCTCGCCGGCTCGATCGGCTACAGCGAGGCCGAGCTGCTCGAGAAGTGGGCCCGGGACTCCAAGATCCTGGACATCTTCGAGGGCACCCAGCAGATCCAGCAGCTGATCGTGGCGCGCCGGATCCTCGGCCTCTCCAGCGCCGAGCTGAAGTAGCCGCAGCCGAAGGCCCCCGACCCGTCAGGTCCGCCCGGATCAGGTGGTGTCGGGGGCCTTCTTGCGCGGCGGCAGCTTGTCGCCGGGGGCAGACGGCGTCTCGGCCTCGCTCGGCGGGTGCGGGGGGATGTTCTGCGCGACGTCGGCGGGGGTGGGCGCCTTGGCGGCGGCAGCGGCCGGTGTCTTCTTCGGGGCCGTCTTCTTCACGGCCGCCTTCTTGGCGGCGGGAGCCTTCGGGGCCGCCTTCTTCGGGGCCGCCTTCTTCGGGGCCGCGGGGGGCTTCTCAGTCGGGGGAGCCTTCGGAGCCGGGGGAGCCTTCGCCGGGGCGGGTTCCTGGCTCACCTCGGATTCCGTGCTCACCTCGGAGCCCTGGCTCACCTCGGACTCGACCGGCGGTGTGGAGCGCTCAGCAGGCTTCTCGGGTGCCGAGCGACCACGCGCCCGCTCGACGACCTGGTGAACACTGCCGACGGCCTGCTCGGCCACGGCCCTGCCCACCACCACGGAGTCCTTGGCGTGCCCGACGGCCCGGGCTGCGGCCCCCTTGGGATCGGCGATCGTCTCGGCTGCTGCCTTCTTCAGTGCGGAGAAGGGGTTCTTGTGGGCCACGTGAGTTCCTTCGGTTGTCCGACAGCGTTCAGTGCGAGTCAAGCACGGTTCACCCAGCGGTGAGGTCGGCGCCCGCAGACGGCGCAGCCACCAGGTGTACCGGCGGAGCGTGACCGGCGCGGGCGAAGTCGACCGAGATGGCCGCGGCGATCTCGGGCACCCGGTCGGCCTCGACCAGGGCCACCGAGGAGCCCCCGAAGCCGCCACCGGTCATGCGGGCACCGAGCGCACCGGCCGACATCGCGCTGGCGACCGCGAGGTCCAGCTCCGGTGTGGAGATCTCGAAGTCGTCGCGCATCGAGCGGTGCGACTCGCTGAGCAGGACGCCCACGTCCTGCCAGTCGCCGGCCCGGGTGGCATCGACGACCCGTCGTACCCGCTCGATCTCGGTGACCACGTGGCGCGCCCGCCGGCGCAGCCGGTCCTCGGACAGCTCCTCCACCCGAGCCGGGTCGGCGTGGCGCAAGGTCTCGACGCCGAGGCGCCGAGCCGCCTCGGCGCATTCCCGCCGCCGTCGGCCGTAGCCACCCCCGCCCTCGGCTGCCAGGGCGTGGCTCACGGTGGTGTCGGTGACCAGCAGGGCCAGACCGCGCTCGGCCAGGGGGAGGGGCACGTGGCTCGTGGTGTGGTCAGCGAAGTCGACGAGCAGGGCCGAGCCCTCGTCGGCGAGCAGGGAGACCGTCTGGTCCATGCCGCCGGTGGGTGCGCCGACGAACTCGCCCTCGGCGCGGATGCAGATCGCGACGAGCTCGCGACGTACGTCGGGCGACAGGTCCACGCCGAGCAGGCCACAGACGGCCACGGCCACGGAACACTCCAGCGCTGCCGAGCTGGAGAGGCCTGCCCCGAGAGGCACTCGGCCGTCGAGATGGATCTCGACTCCGGGCACCGGGTGTCCGGCCTCCTGCATCGCCCGGAGAACCCCCACCACGTAGCCGGCCCAGCCCGGCACGGTTCCCGGTGTCA
>NZ_JBFIKK010000094.1:0-13593 GCF_041600255.1 Nocardioides sp.
CCCCCGGCGAGCAGGGCGGGCGCTGGGACACCGCCCGGATCTGCGCGTTCGGCGAGGTGCTGGCCTTCTACGGTCTCGGCTACTGGTACGCCTGGCAGGTCACCATCCTGGGTCTCGGCCCGATCTGGCAGAGCGAGAACGAGGCCGCCAAGGCCCGGGCCACCGAGATCCTCAAGCAGGGCGGCGTCTTCGCGTTCGGTCTCTCCGAGAAGGACCACGGCGCCGACATCTACCGCACCGACATGATCCTGACCCCGGACGGGGACGGCTTCCGGGCCAACGGCAGCAAGTACTACATCGGCAACGGCAACGTCGCCGGGATGGTGTCGGTCTTCGGTCGCCGCGAGGACGTCGAGGGCCCCGAGGGCTACGTCTTCTTCGCCGTGGACAGCCAGCACCCGAACTACCACCTGGTGAAGAACGTCGTCTCCGGCCAGATGTACGTCAGCGAGTTCCGGCTCGAGGACTACGCGCTCACCGCCGACGACATCCTGCACACCGGGCCGGCCGCCTTCGACGCCGCGCTGAACACCGTCAACATCGGCAAGTTCAACCTCGGCTTCGCCTCGATCGGCATCTGCGAGCACGCGCTCTACGAGGCGATCACGCACGCCGACAACCGGATCCTCTACGGCAACCGGGTCACCGACTTCCCGCACGTGCGCCAGGGCCTGACCGACGCCTACGTGCGCCTGGTCGCGATGAAGCTCTTCGGCGACCGCGCGATCGACTACTTCCGCTCGGCCTCCGCCGAGGACCGCCGCTACCTGCTCTTCAACCCGATCACCAAGATGAAGGTGACCACCGAGGGCGAGCGCGTCATCGACGGGCTCTGGGACGTCGTGGCCGCCAAGGGCTTCGAGAAGGACACCTACTTCGAGCAGGCCGCGATGGACATCCGTGCGCTGCCCAAGCTCGAGGGCACCGTGCACGTGAACATGGCGCTGGTGCTGAAGTTCCTGCCCAACTACCTGCTCGCGCCGACCGAGCTCGCCGAGGTCCCGCGTCGCCGCGACGCCGCCGACGACGAGTTCCTCTTCCACCAGGGTCCGGCCCGCGGGCTGGGCAAGATCCAGTTCGCCGACTGGCGTACGGCGTACGACGGCTTCGCGGACGTGCCGAACGTGGCGATCTTCCGCGAGCAGGCCGACGGCCTGGTCACGCTGGTGACCACCGCCGCTCCGGACGCCGAGCAGGCCAAGGACCTCGACCTGCTGCTCGCACTGGGCGAGCTCTTCACCACCGTCGTCTACGGCCAGCTGATCCTCGAGCAGGCCGAACTGACCGGCCTCGACCGCGGGATCGTGGACCGGATCTTCGACGTGCTGGTGCGGGACTTCTCGGCGTACGCGATCGACCTGCACGGCAAGGCGTCCTCGACGCCGGACCAGCAGGCGTGGGCGCTGGCCCACGTCCGCAAGCCGGCCACCGCGGCCGACGGTCACGAGAAGGTCTGGCAGCAGGCCCGCGACCTGGCCGGCACCTACGCGATGAACCGCTGACCGACCGACCGGTCGATCAGGGGTGGTCAGGGAAGGCGGATCCCGACCGGTGCCAGCAGGCAGCGCGAGGTGAGCCCGACGGTGTGGGCCAGCATCGAGCGGTGCCTGCCGGACAGGAACGAGAAGTGCCGGGTCGCCCACATGGTCTCCGCGCTGATCCAGGCGAGGTCGCGGGCCTTGTCGATGTTCCAGGCGCTGACCAGGTGCACCAGCGGCCCGATCTCGTCGTCGACGTACTTCTCGATGTCGGTCAGGAACGAGCGCCGGATCTCCGACTCGGCGCCGGCCAGCAGCGCGTTCACCGCGTCGTAGTCGCGGCGGACCGAACCCCGGCTGAGTGGGACGTCGCGGCTGCGGCAGGTGGCGATCACGGCGAGCGGGAGGTCGTTCTCGATGTGGGCGTTCATCCCGGCCAGCGCGAACTGGATCGGGAAGATGCCGCGGGTGGTGCGCTCCTCGAACAGGGGAGCCCAGGCGGCCGACACCTTGCGACCCTCGGCCGCGTCGTCGTACGCCGCCAGCCAGAGGGCGGCGAACCGGACGTCGAGCTCGGCCATGAAGGCCGGGTCGGCGAACATCGAGCCGGTCCCCAGCTCGGCCGCGACCCGCTCGGTGACGTCGAGGTACATCCGGTTGAAGACGGCGACGCCGTCGGAGGCCGGCAGGGACTCCTCGATGCTGCGGAGCCGGGCGATGACCTCCGCCACCGTGCCGGGTGACATCGTCGTGGTCATGGCCACCTCCGTCCGCGAGAACACCGAGCACCTCACGACCAGTAGACCAGTCCGCGGCGCCGCCCGGCGTCGGAATCCGGGGGCCGCTCGTCGTCGCCCCGGACTGGACGGCTGTCACCGAGGCGCGGATTCTTCTTCGCCGTGTGGTCACCCGGGGTCACAATCGGGTCGTGATCCGGGAGCACGCATGACCACGGGGGTGGGAGCCGGACCGTCGGGCAGCACGGGGGTGCTGCGTCGACGGCTGGTGCTGCACGGGGTGGTCCAGGGGGTGGGCTTCCGTCGCCACGCCGCCCGGCTGGCCCGCGAGCTGGAGCTGTCCGGGTGGTGCCGCAACGAGGCCAGCAGCGTCGTCGCCGAGGTGGAGGGCCCCTCCGAGGTGGTCGACGAGTTCGCCCGCCGGCTGACCGACGAGGCGCCGGCGCTCGCGGTGATCAGGACGGTGGAGTCGACGGAGCTGGAGCCGAGCGGCGAGCCGGGCTTCGCCGTGACCGCGACGGTGCCGCGGATCCGGCGGGTCCGCTGAGATGTCGGCCGAAGGAGCGCTGATGTTCGCGCGGTTCGCCTACCCGCCCGACGAGCTGGGGTACGCCGGCGCGGCGACGGCCACGTCGATGCGGATGCCGGGGGCGATCGCCGAGATCGAACGCCGTGCCCGCCGGTTCGACGGAGCCTGGGTCCACCTCGAGTTCCTCGCCGAGGTGCTGGAGAACGACGACCCGCTCTCGGAGGAGATCGTCGAGACCTACTGGATCGGTTCGGACCTGCTCTACGAGGTCGACTCCCGGACCCTCGTCACACGCCTGGAGAAGAAGCTCGTCGGTCAGGGCGAGGGGGTCGGGGGCACCTGGCGACACGCCCGGGCGCGGGCGATGGCCCACCACAGCTTCCAGGTCTACGAGGTCGAACCGTGGGCGGCGCAGCTCCGGTCGGGGGAGCAGCCGCGCTCGGCCGTCTCCTCGCTGAACGGCTGCCGGATTCGCTCCGGGGTGGTCACCGACGTGGACGGCGAGTGGGTCACGGCCACGACCCAGCTGCTCGCCTGGGACGGCGCACGCATGTTCGAGCAGGCTCCCGGGCTCGAGCGGGCGCGGTGGGCGGTCGACGGCAGGACCCTGATGGAGAAGCCGCCCGTGGTCGGCGACGTGGTGGCGCTGCACTGGGACTGGGTGTGCGGCGTGCTGACGATGACCCAGGCGATGCGCATCGATGCGCTGGAGGCGGCGCAGCGGGCCGCGGTCGGACTCGACGGCCGACCCCACTGACGCGGTGCCCGGCCGAGGCGCAGAATGGTTCTGTGCCCCGTACCGCAGGAAGCCCCTTCCGTCTGGCCGCAGCCGTCTCGGTGGCCGCCCTCGGCGTCGCGACGCTGACCCGATCGGCGCGGACGACGATCGGCCCGCGCGCGCTCGCCGACGTACGACGCTCGCTGGGGGCCGGCGGTGGCGTGCACGACTCCGACCACTTCGCCGAGGGCACCTTCCACAACACCGAGCCGATGCGGGTGGTGGAGTCCGGTGGTCGGCGTTCGATCGCGATGGAGTTCGCCACCAAGGGCCGGATCGGGAAGCCGGCCGGTGAGATCCCGCTGGTCCGGCCCGACTGGCCCACCCGCGCCGCGGCGTGCGCCGCGACCTGGCTCGGACACTCGACCGTGCTGCTCGAGGTCGGGGGCCGCTACGTGCTCACCGACCCGGTCTGGAGTGAGCGGGTCTCGCCCTCGGCCACGGTGGGCCCGCGCCGCCACCACCCGGTCCCCGCCCCACTGGAGGCGCTGCCGCGGCTGGACGCCGTGCTGATCTCGCACGACCACTACGACCACCTCGACACCGCCACCATCGACCACCTGACCCGCACCCAGACGATGCCGTTCGTGGTGCCGCTCGGCGTCGGCTCGCACCTGCGCGCCTGGGGCGTGCCGGCTGACCGCATCGTCGAGCTCGACTGGAACGAGTCGGTCGACCTCGCCGGTCTGCGGCTGACCTGTGCCGAGGCGCGGCACTTCTCCGGGCGACTGTTCACCGCGAACACGACCCTGTGGGCGGCCTGGCTGGTCGAGGCAGCGGGCCGCAGCGCGTTCTTCGGCGGCGACTCCGGCTACACGCCTGCCTTCGGCGACCTCGGGCGCCGGCACGGGCCGATCGACCTCACCGTGCTGCCGGTCGGCGCGTACGACGATCGCTGGCCGGACGTGCACATGACGCCGGCCGAAGCGGTGCGGACCCACCTCGACCTGCGCGGCGGCGTGCTGGTGCCGATCCACTGGGCCACGTTCGACCTGGCCTTCCACACCTGGTCCGCGCCGGCCGAGTGGGTGCGCGCCGAGGCCGCCGAGCACGGCGTCCGACTCGCGCAGCCGAAACCGGGCGAGCGGTTCTCCGCCGACGAGGACCTGCCCCGCCAGGAGTGGTGGACCGGCCTCTGACGCTGCCGGTCAGCGGCCCCTCAGGCCTGGATGCCGACCTCGTAGACGGTGTCCGCCGGGTGGCCGGCTGCGGCGTGGACCCGTTGGACTGCCTCGGCGTCGGGTGCCTCGGACAGGCAGAAGACCGTCCCCGTCTCGGGGTCGGCCCACGCGTGCTTGAAGTTGACGTTCTCCGTGTCCTGGATGGCCAGGTCGGCGTCGTGGGCCTGCTTGAGCCCCTCCGCCGTCACCCCGTTCATCCCGGTGTGTACGTCCATGAACTCCGGCATGATCACTTCTCCTTGGTGTCCCCCCACGCCCGACCCTCCTCCTGCGAGTGTCGATCCGCCATAGCCCGGATGCGTCAGTGCGCGTCCGGATGTCACCCGGAGCGGGAGGGGCGTCGACGGCTGGGCTCAGACGTAGTGGTTGTCGTGCGCGTAGCTCGCCGTCCCTCCTCGGCGCGGCAGGTCGGGTGGGGTGGCCGCGGGCCGGAAGCGGGCGCTGGCCTCGCCGCTGCCGGTGTAGGCCGGATC
This sequence comes from Nocardioides sp., assembly GCF_041600255.1. Classification (GTDB taxonomy): domain Bacteria; phylum Actinomycetota; class Actinomycetes; order Propionibacteriales; family Nocardioidaceae; genus Nocardioides. Next base: position 5,177 of record NZ_JBFIKK010000094.1, read on the forward strand.
CGGGTAGGTCATCCTCGCAACGTACGCCGCGGGGGAGCGCCGCGGGAGTCCCCGCCGGACCATCGCATGCGACTGACTACCGTGGCAGCGTGGGAGGTCACGTGAACCAGCACCGCAGCATCGGCTCGCACGCCGTACGGGTGGCGCGGCGTCTCGCCATCGAGGCGGAGCGTCGCTGGGACGGCACTCGGATCCACCTGCACGCCGGACGCGAGCCCGAGAACTTCCGGATCGTGCCCTACCTCGGCATGGGCTCCCCTGAGCGGGTGCTGGTGCGCGGTCGGGTGCTGGACAACCCGGAGCCGTCACCTGCGGTCGACGGCGAGGGCACCTGGGCCGCCGTACGACGGACCGCGGCGCGCTTCCTGACCGACGAGTTGCCGGGGGTGCCCCTACGCCTGGTGGTGGGGGAGGTGGCGGCCGAGACCACCACGGACGCCGACGGCTACTTCGCCTTCGACCTCGAGGTGCCGCCCGGCACCTGCGAGGCGCCGTGGTCCGCCGGCCGCCTCGAGCTGGCCGGGGAGTACCGCGGCCTGATCGGGCCGCACCCGAGCCAGGTCCGGATCCGGGTGCTCGGCCCCGGCGCCCGCTTCGGGGTGATCTCGGATGTGGACGACACGATCCTGCACACCGGTGCCCAGCGGGTGGTGGCCATGGTCCGCGAGACGATCGTCGGCTCGGAGCTGACCCGGACCCCGTTCGCCGGCGCGCCCGAGCTCTACCGCGCGCTGGCCAAGCAGGGGGCCACCCAGGACAACCCGATCTTCTACCTCTCCTCCAGTCCGTGGAACCTGCACGGCTTCCTGCACAACTTCCTCGAGCACCGCCGCTTCCCGCTGGGGCCGTTGCTGCTGCGCGACCTGCTGGGCACCGAGGTGGACCGCAGCCACGACGCGCACAAGAGCCGTCACATCGACGAGGTCCTGGCACTCCACCCGGACCTGCCGTTCGTGCTGATCGGCGACTCCGGACAGCACGACCCGGAGATCTACGCGGCCGCCGTACGCCGCCACCCGGGGCGGATCCTGGCCGTGTACATCCGCGAGGTGCGGCTGGACCCGGGAGACAACCGGGTGGAGCTGATCACCGACGACTGGGACCTCGACGTCCCGTTCGTGCTGGCCGGCGACTCCGCCGAGGTGGCGAGGCACGCCGCAGGTCTCGGGCTGATCACGAAGGCGGATGTGCGGGCGGTTGCCCGCCCTTGCCACGACTGACCCGCCCGGGCACCATCGAGTCAGGAGGGGGAGGTTCCTGATGCCGAACGCACGCCCGACGCGCCCCGATCCGTCGACCCGCGTCCGGCTCGTGCTGTTCCCGGTCCTCGGCGCCGCCACGGGGCTGCTGCTGGGTCTGCTGGGCTACCTGCTCTTCGAGCAGTACACCGATGGTCGCGGCGGCACCCTCGAGGAGTTCCAGGGGATGGTCTCCAACCTGGTGCCTCTCGGCCTCCTGCTCGGCGGCGTCCTCGGCTTCCTCCTGGCACGCCCGCGCGGCCCGCGACCGCCGACCTCGTCATCGCACGAGCGCCGCCCTCCGGCCTGACGCAGCCGGACGAGGCCAGGTCTAGACCACTCTCAAGGCGCAGCTCCGGCCCGACCGAAGGGGCTGGTGAGCCCGCGACGCATGTCGTCGGCCTCACACCCTGGGGAGGGAGCATCATGAACATCTCATTTCGCCGCGCCCGGAGCGTGGCCGTCGCCGCCGTTGGGACGCTGACAGCATCGCTGCTGAGCGTCGGGCTGGTCGCGCCCGCCGGCGCCTCGACGCCGTACACGCCCTGGTCGGGATATCTCGTCGGATGGACGTCCGAGTACATCCCGACCAGCGAGAACGACTGTGTCGCCGGCCGGACCAACTGCGTCAAGCAGACCCTCAAGGAGCTGGCCCGGATCTTCGACCCGGCCGTGCAGAGCTGCGACCACGACGCGGTCTTCGCCCATGCCTACCTGCGGATCACCCAGACGTACGTGTGGAGCCGGGACATCCCCGGCTACTACCAGGACGTGCCGTTCGCGAACCACCAGGACGCCGTCTTCGCGAAGTACTACACCGACGCCTACACGAACTGGCACGCCGGCAACGTGACCGCGGTCCCGCAGTCCTGGCGCACGGCCTTCGAGGCTGCCCGGGACAAGCGGGTCTCGGCGACCGGGGACCTGTTGCTGGGGATGAACGCCCACATCAACCGCGACCTCGCGTTCGTCCTGGCGGCCGTCGGACTGGTCGCGCCGGACGGCTCCTCGCGCAAGCCCGACTACGACAAGGTCGAGGAGTTCCTGAACGAGGCGACCGAGGCGATGCTGGCCGAGGCGGCAGCCCGGCTGGACCCGACCCTGGACGACGCGGACGAGGAAATCGGCGTCGGGTACTGGGCCGTCTTCCAGGCGATCTCGGCCTGGCGTGAGAACGCGTGGCGCAACGCCGAGGACCTCGTCTCCGCGCCGACCGCCGCACACCGCGCGCAGGTCGCGGCCCGGATCGAGGCGCAGGCCAACGCGGTGGCCGACGGCCTCCTGCTCACCCACGGTCACCTGCCCGGTCAGTCGTCGCAGGCCCGTGACGCCTACTGCGCGATCCACCACGACGACCCGGCCCCGATGGCCTACCCCTTCGGAACGCCGGCGCCGTACGGGTACCACTGACCCACCGCCTCGGCACGCGTCGTCCGGGTCCGGGCAGAATCATCGCCATGGACCTGGACGGCGTGCTCGCGGAGATCCGGGCGCAGGTCGAGCCCAGCATCGGTCGGGGGGCCGTCGCCGACTACATCCCCGGTCTCGCCTCGGTCGACCCGCACCAGTTCGCGATGACCGTGGCGATGAACGACGGAGCCGTGCACTCGATCGGGGACAGCGACGTCCGCTTCTCCGTGCAGAGCATCTCGAAGGTCTTCACCCTGGCCCTGGTGATGGCCCGGGACAGCAACGACGTGTGGCAGCGGGTCGGCCGGGAGCCGTCGGGGAGCCCGTTCAACTCGCTGCTCCAGCTCGACCAGGAAGCCGGCATCCCGCGCAACCCCTTCATCAACGCCGGAGCCCTCGTCGTCACCGACCGGCTGCACCGACTGACCGGGGATGCCCGCAGTGCCCTGTGCGACCTGGTCCGCACCGAGAGCGGCGTACCCGAGATCGGCGGGGACGAGGCCGTGGCTCGCTCCGAGAGCGAGCGCGGCCACCGGATCGCGGCGATGGCGCACCTGCTGGCCAGCTACGACAACCTCGAGTGCCCGGTGGACGAGGTGCTCGAACAGTACTTCTGGCAGTGCTCGCTCTCGATGAGCTGTCGCGAGCTCGCCCTGGCCGGGGGATGGCTCGCCCGCAACGGCTTCCGCGCCCACGGCAGCCGGTTGCTGTCGTTGAGCCAGACCAAGCGGCTGAACGCGGTGATGCTCACCTGCGGCACGTACGACGCGGCCGGCGAGTTCGCCTACCGGGTCGGCGTGCCGGCCAAGAGCGGGGTCGGCGGCGGGATCCTGGCGGTGATCCCGGGTGTGTGCACGATCTGTGTCTGGAGCCCGGCGCTCGGGCCCTCGGGCAACTCCACGGCCGGCGTCGCCGCCCTGGACCTCTTCACCACGCTCACCGGCTGGTCGATCTTCTGACCGACGGGCACCCGGTGGCCCGGCCTCCTCAGCGCTGACGCGCCTCGCGCACCCGCTCGCGCACCCGCAGCAACCGCAGCATCGTGACCAGTCCGATGCCACCGATCACGTTGCCCAGCAGCGACCAGCCCAGCGCCACCAGCCAGGCGCCGGCGGAGATGTCCGCGCCGGCCATCATCGCGGCGAAGATGAACAGCGAGTCCAGGATGCAGTGGAACAGCTCGCCACCCGCGAGCAGGGCGCCGAACAGGATCGCCGGCACCAGCTGGATCCCGAGGCTGTCGGTGGCGTGCTGCATCCGGGTCATCAGCGTGATCACCGCACCGGCGAGGACCGCCAACATCAGGGTCTCCAGCGAGACGCCCAGCTCGGCGTAGTGGGTGCCGATCTCGATGGCGGTGCCGTGCAGGTCCGGCCGGGCGGTCATCAGGATCCACATCATCAGCGCCCCGCCGACCAGGTTGGTCAGCAGCGTCACGATCCACAGCCGCCCGAGACCCAGCAGCGTGCCGCTGCGGGCGACGACCGCCGTGACCGGGACCAGGAAGTTCTCGGTGAAGAGCTCGCTGCGGGCGAGCAGCAGCGCCACGAACCCGACCGAGAAGGCCAGGCCGGCGAGCAGGGTGCTGTCGGTGTGGTGCTTGACGACCAGGAACGCCAGGACTCCGGTGCCCACGTCGATGCCGCCCAGGGTGCCGGTGGCGACCATGGCCTCCAGCGGGCGTTCGAGGCGCTCGCGGCCCTCGTCGACGAGGCGGTCGAAGGCGTCCTCGATCTCGGGTTCGGGGCGATCGGGGTCGGTGGGCACGAGCGAACTGTGTCCAGCGGGGGGCCGTCCAAACCAGCGGGACCGGCGCGGACGCCCCTGCGCGCGGCCCTAGGCTGCGCGCATGGGCTACGAGTTCGACTCCCAGATCGAGGTCCTCCACGAAGGAGGCGGCCGCTACTCCGTCGACCTCGCGGCCGGCTGGCTGGTCGGCGGCGGGATCAACGGCGGCTACCTGCTGGCCGTCCTGGGCAATGCGCTGCGTGCCCACCTGCCGGGCAAGCCGGACCCGCTCGCGGTCAGCGCCCACTACCTCTCCGCGTCGATCCCGGGGCCGGCCGCCGTGCGCGTCGACGTACGCCGGGAGGGCGGCAGCGTGGCGACCGCTGCGGTCGAATTGGTCCAGGGCGACGACGTCCGGATCACCGCGCTCGCGACGTACGGCGACTTCGACCGGTTGGGCGACGACGTCCGGACCACGGCCCGGCAACCGGAGATGCCGGCCGTCGAGGACTGCGTCCCCAACACCGTGGCGCCGGCGGAGGTGCGCAAGTTCGCGCCCCTGATGGACCGGTTCGAGATGCGCTTCCACCCCGGGCAGGTCGGGTGGGCGGTCGGGAAGCCGAGCGGCAACGGTGTGCTCAGCGCCTGGTTCCGTCTGATCGACGGTCGGGAGCCCGACCCGATCTCGCTGCTGATGGTCGTCGACTCGCTGCCGCCGGTGACCTTCGAGCTGGGCATGCCCGGGTGGGCGCCGACGCTGGAGCTGACCGCGCACGTGCGGGCCAAACCGGCCCCGGGCTGGCTGCTGGTGCGCCACGAGAGCCGCAACGTCGCCGGGGGGATGTTCGAGGAGGACTGCGAGGTCTGGGACTCCGCCGGGCGTCTGGTCGCCCAGAGCCGCCAGCTGGCGCGCCAGCCGCGCTGAGGGCCTCGGCGATCGGCCCGAGGTGCGGGCAGCCTGCTCAGCGGTCGAACGTCGAGCGCCGCATCGCACAGATCCAGCGTCGACCCGGGTGCTCGGTGAGCGACCACAGCAGGTCGGTGGAGGCCCAGTAGGTCAGGTCCTCGGGACCGACCGGCGTGGCGGCCCGGTGCCGCCTGACCCGCCCACCGCGCCCCACCACCACCGTCCCCGGTAGCAGCGGACCGTGCGAGACGGTCCGGTACTGCTCACCGCGCGCGATCGCCACGCCCTGGGTTCCGGCAACCCCCTCGTGGTCGACGGCCAGCGGCCGGGACACCCCGTGGGCGTTCGCCGCTGGAAGGCCGGTGGTCGGGTCGAGGGCGAAGCGAGCCAGCCGGCGGCTCTGGTCCCCGCGCCCGTACTCGCCGGCGACGAGCTCGGGGGGCGTGGCGGCGCGGTCCACCGAGAGGAACGACCAGCGCAGCCGTTCGGCGCCCGGCTCGGCACCGCCGCGCATCTGGAACGAGACCGGGAGCAGGTAGCGGTAGCCGAAGCTCGAGACCCGACCCGCGCGGATCCCGAGCCGGTCCGGGTCGCCGCTGGCGACCGCATCGGGCACCCGGAGCAGGTCGTCGAGGCGACAGACCCAGAAGCCGCGCGCGGTGGCGGCGACGTACAGGTGGCCGCCCCACCAGACGATGCCGCCGGCGTGCACCCGCAACGGGTTCAGCTGCAGGCGGCCCTCCGCGTCGAGCTTGGGCGTCACGAGGAGCACGTGCCGGTAGCGGCGGGTCGCGAGGTCCACGAAGCTGATCCGGGCACCCCGGCTGCCGTCGTCGCCGTCCTCGTGCACGGGGCGGGCGTACCAGGAGGTGACCAGGACCCGCCGTCCGACGAAGTCGTCCCCGGCGGTGCCGTGGGGGGAGGCGTCGGCGGAGCTCGAGATGCCCTGCGGCCACCACCTCCTCGTACACCGGTCCGCGCGGTCCCACGCCAGCGCCTGCTCCACCGCGCTTCCCGGCGCTCGCCCGGGCACGCGGCTCCGGCGTGCGCGACGGTTCAGGTCGGCCAGGACCGCGTCCGGTCCCACGCGACCACCGAGCAGGTCGGCCAGCGCGGCCACCGCATCGGCCCGGTCGCCGGCGCGGGTCAGGTGGATGCCGTCGGGCTGGTCGTCGGCCATGCCTGCCACCGTAGTGGCCGGGGTGGAGCCTCCGTTACGGTCGCGGCATGACGACCCCCGCCACCGTGGTCGGCGCCGCGATCGTGCGCGCCGGGCAGGTGCTGGCCGCACGGCGTACGGCGCCGCCGGAACTGGCCGGGCGATGGGAGTTCCCCGGCGGCAAGGTCGATCTCGGTGAGAGCGACTCCGCCGCGCTGGTCCGCGAGATCCACGAGGAGCTCGGCTGCACGGTGGAGGTGGCGGGCTGGCTCTGCGGGAGCGCGCCGATCGGGGAGCGACTCGTGCTGCGGGTCGCGGTCGTCCACCTCACTGCGGGTGAGCCCGTCCCGCGCGAGCACGATGCCGTGCGCTGGGTCGCGGCGGACGAGCTGGCAGGCCTGGACTGGCTGGAGCCGGACCGCCCGTTCCTGGCCGAGCTGGCCGGGTGGCTGGGTCGATCCGCACCGCCTGCCGTGCGGCATGATGACCGCGTGAGAGGCATCTTCTTCGAGGAGTCGCACGCGCTCGCCGTGGTGGCCAGGCTGACCGCCGAAGGGTACGACGCAACGCTGGTGCGGGAGCGGCTCGCCGGTGAGGACGACGACGAGGACCACCCGTGGGCGGTCCTGACCGATGCGCCCCCGGTCACCCTCGAGCTGCTCGTGGAGCAGTACGACGGGTGGCTGGACGAGGAGGACGCGGACCGGGGTCCGACCCAGCCCACCCTGCCGCCCCTGGACCTCCCGGCCGCGCCCAAGCGGATCAAGCGGCCGTAGGATCGGGCCATGCCCTCCGACCAGCGCCTCCTGCTCGTGCACGCCCACCCGGACGACGAGACGATCGGCCAGGGCGCCACCATGGCCAAGTACGTCGCCGAGGGTCGCGGCGTCACCCTCGTCACCTGCACCGCCGGCGAGATGGGGGAGATCCTGGTCCCCGACCTCGAGCACCTGGCCGCAGACCAGACCGACGGGCTCGGGCTGCACCGCAAGGGTGAGCTCGAGCAGGCGATGAAGGAGCTCGGGGTGACCGACCACCGGTTCCTCGGCGGCTTCGGCACCTACCGCGACTCCGGGATGAAGTGGCACGACGACGGCCACGCGGTCGCCGCCGACGAGGTCCACGACAACGCCTTCTGGCACGCCGACCTGACCGAGGCCGCCACCCACCTGGTCGAGATCATCCGGGAGGTCCGACCGCAGGTGATGGTCACCTACGACGAGTTCGGCGGCTACGGCCACCCCGACCACATCCAGGCCCACCGGGTCGCCATGTACGCCGCCCAGCTCGCCGCCGTGCCGTCGTACCGGCGCGACCTCGGGGAGTCGTGGGAGATCGCCAAGATCTACTGGGGCGCGATGTCGGAGAGCCGGATGCGTGCCGGCCTGCGGCTGATGCGCGAGTCGGGCGACCACACGTCGTTCGAGGGCATGGACCCGGACGGGCCGCTGCCCGCGTTCATCACCCCGGACGAGCTGCTCTCGGCCGCGGTCGACGCCCAGGAGCACGTTGACAAGAAGATGGCGGCGCTCGCGGCCCATGCCACCCAGATCACCACCGACGGGCCGTTCTTCGCGCTGTCGAACAACGTCGGCAGCACCGCCTGGGGAGTCGAGTACTTCCGGATCGCCAAGGGCACGCTCGGCGAGGTCGGCGACGACGGTCTCGAGAGCGACCTGTTCGCCGGCCTCTGATGCTGCGTGCCCTGACCGGGCTGGCCCTGCTCGTCTGCGGGGCGGCCACCGGACTCGCCTCGGTCGCCCTGCACCCGCAGTGGTGGGGTCTGCTCCTCGCCGTCGCCGCCGACGACATCCACGAGAACGCCTTCTGGAGCGCCGACCTCACCGAGGCGGCCGCCCACCTCGTCGCGGTGATCCGCGAGGTCCGGCCGCAGGTGATGGTCGCCTACGACGACTTCGGCGGCTACGGCCACCCCGACCACATCCAGGCCCACCGCGTCGCGACCTACGCCGCC
>NZ_JBFIKK010000095.1:0-13404 GCF_041600255.1 Nocardioides sp.
CCTGACGGACCGTTCGACCCGCAGCATCCGACACATCCCAAGCACCTTCGGGGACGGCCCTCCGCTCACGCGGGGGGTCGTCCCCTGGGGCCTTTCTCCCCGAAGTAGGACCACATGAGCATTCAGAGTTGGTATGGCGCCCGCGCCCCCCGCGGTTCCGCCTCGCCCCACCCGACCACCCCGCGGATGTCGCCGAGCCCGGCCGTGACCCGGCGCGCCGTGCCGACCGAGCTCCACCAGGACCTCGCGGCCCTGACCCGCGTGATCCTCGGCATCGTGCCGACCGCCGCCGAGGACCGGTCCGCCGCTCCCGTGGCCGCCGTCGAGTCGTCGCCCGTGCCCGAGGTCGCCCCGATCGCCCCCGTGCCCGCCGCGACCGCCACCCTCGGGCGCGCGCTCGCCGCCCCGTCCGGCTCCACCCTGGCCTCCGTCCCGGCCCGACCGGCTCCGGCTCCGGCCCCGGTGGTGACCGACGACCACGAGCGTCTCCGCCGCGTGCTGGCCGAGCTCTCCTTCCTCGATGACTGACATGTCGGTCGATCACGGTCGACCCGTGCGGCGCGGCGTAGTGACACCGTTGCCGCCGGACCGCTACACATGTGCACCGGGGCGTGGTGGGGCTGATGAAAGGTCGTCTGCCGCCATGCCTTCCCCCGATCCCTCCCCTCCCATGTCGGGCGTACCGTCCATTTCGGGAGCACCCAGAGTCGTCGTGTCGCTGCCTTCCCCCGCCCCCTCGGAGACCGTGGACGAGGTCGACGGCCTGTGGCTCACCTACAAGCGCAGTGCCGACCCCGATCTGCGCAACCGCCTGGTCCTGCAGTACTCGCCGTTGGTGAAGTACGTCGTCGGCCGGGTCCGCGCCGGACTGCCTCGCAGCGTCGAGCACGAGGACCTCGTCTCCGAGGGGATCATCGGCCTGATGGACGCCATCGAGAAGTTCGAGCCCGAGCGCGGCCTGCAGTTCCAGACCTACGCCGTCCCGCGGATCAGGGGCGCGATCATCGACGGCATCCGGGCCGTCGACTGGGTGCCCCGGTCGGTACGACGCCAGCTCCGCGAGGTCGAGCGGACCCGGACCGACCTGGAGCACCGGCTGGCCCGGACCCCGTTGGAGACCGAGGTCGCCGAGGAGCTCGGGCTGACGGTGACCGCGCTGCGCGAGATCTGCCAGAAGTCGACCTTCGTGGACCACGCCTCCAGCGAGGAGCTCGACGAGCTCGAGGACCTGATCGAGCTGCCCGGCACCCAGGACGCCCTGGAGGACCAGGAGACCCGCGAACTGCTGATGGCGGCCGTGCACCAGCTGCCCGAACGGGACCGGATCATCATCGCGATGTACTTCTTCGAGGGACTGACTCTCGGCGAGATCGGTCTGGTCCTCGGGATCACCGAGTCCCGCGTCTGTCAGCTGCGCTCCCGGGCGACGAAGGCGTTGCGCTCCCGGCTCCAGATGGCGATGGCCGGCTAGCAGCGTCGTACGCGGATCAGGAGAGCAGTACGGCGCCCAGGGCCAGCACGGCGGGCGCTCCCTGCGCGAACAGGATCCGCGGACTGACCGTCAGGGAGCCGAAGACGCCGGCGGCGATCACGCAGAGCAGGAAGAAGATCGTGACGTCGTCGCGCCCCGCGACCATGCCCCAGACCAGCCCGGCGACCAGGAAGCCGTTGTAGAGGCCCTGGTTGGCGGCGAGCGACCTGCTGGCCTCGGCGAACTCGGCGGTCAGGCCGGAGACCCGGCGGCCGGTTGGGGTGGTCCAGAGAAACATCTCGAGGACGAGGAAGTAGACGTGCAGGGCAGCGACGAGGCCGACCAGGACGTTGGCAGCGATGGTCACGGCCGCAGTGTGGCAGGTATCGCCGCTCTCAGGCGGGGAGGACTGGACGGGTCGGCACGCTGCGCTTCTTGCGCCTGGCCACCGCCACCCCGACCAGGGCGAGCGCGCCGCCGGCGTAGGCCATCGTGGGCGGTGCCTCGTCCAGGAGCAGCAGGCCCATGGCGATCGTCAGTGGCGGGACGAGGTACGTCGTGACGCCCAGGTTGCTGGCGCTCATGTGCGTCAGCGCGTAGGCGTACGTCGTGAACGCGATCGCCGTGGGGAAGATCCCGAGGTAGACGATCCACAGGATCGAGCCGGCCGAGGAATCCGCGGTCTGCCGGACCAGGTCGCCGGCGAACGGCAGGCAGACCACCGCGCCGACCGTGCAGGCCAGCCAGGTGATGTGCACGGCTGGGTGGCGGGCCATCAGCGGCTTCTGCAGGATCACGCTGATCGCGTAGACCACCGCGCTGAGCAGGCACAGCAGGACACCGAGCACGTCGTGCTCGCCGCTGGAGGAGGTGGAGAGCCCGATCAGGGCCACACCCCCGAAGGCGAGGGCGAGGCCGACCGCGAGGTGGAGCGTGAACCGCTCGCGCAGGAAGAGTGCGGCCAACAGGGCGATCAGCACCGGGGAGACCTGGATCAGCATCGCGGCCGTGCCGGCGTCGATGCGACGTTCACCGGCGTTGAGCGCCACGTTGTAGACGCCGAACCACAGCACCCCGATCACCACGATCGAGCGGAGGTCGGCGGCCGACGGGTGCGGGACGCCGCGCCCCAGTGCCACCACGCCCAGCACCAGGGCGCCGATCAGCAGCCGGCCCAACGAGAGGGCGCCCGGTGTGAACTCCTCGCCCAGGTGCCGGATCGCCACGAACGCCGACGCCCACAGCACCAGCGTGACGGCCACCGCCGCGAGCGGCAGCCACGTGTGGGTGGGCTCGGCGCCGGGGCCGGTCTTCGCAGGGAGGGTGGTGGTGCTCACCGCGCAAGCCTACGGATCGCCGGCGCGCCTGCCACGCGGTTTTCGGTCGCCGCTCAGAGGTCCAGCTTGTAGCCGAGGCCGCGCACGGTGACGAGGAACTTGGGCTCGCTGGGGTCGGGCTCGAGCTTGGCGCGCAACCGCTTCACGTGCACGTCGAGGGTCTTGGTGTCGCCCACGTAGTCGGAGCCCCAGACGCGGTCGATCAGCTGGCCCCGGGTGAGCACCCGACCGGGGTTGCGCAGGAACATCTCCAACAGCTCGAACTCCTTGAGCGGCAGCCGCTGCTCGTGGCCGTCGACGGTGACGATGTGGCGCTCCACGTCCATCCGCACCGGGCCGGCCTCGAGGGTGGGCGACGAGACGTCGGCCTCGTGCCCCCGGCGCAGCACCGCGCGGATCCGGGCGACCAGCTCGCGCGGGGAGTACGGCTTGGTGACGTAGTCGTCGGCGCCGAGCTCGAGGCCGACCACCTTGTCGACCTCGTCGTCCTTGGCGCTGACCATGATCACCGGGACGCTGGAGGTCTGCCGGATCTGCCGACAGACCTCGGTGCCGGGCAGCCCCGGCAGCATCAGGTCGAGCAGCACGATGTCGGCGCCGTTGCGCTCGAACTCGGTCAGCGCGTCGGGGCCGGTGGCGGCGATGGCCACCTCGAACCCCTCCTTGCGCAGCATGTACGCCAGCGCGTCGCTGTAGCTCTCTTCATCCTCGACGACGAGTACCCGGGTCACCGGTCTGCCTCCTGGTTCCTGCGGGGTAAGGACAAGGTGAACGTAGACCCCTGACCCTCCACCGACCACACCCGCACGTCGCCACCGTGGGTGGCGGCCACGTGCTTGACGATCGAGAGGCCCAGGCCGGTGCCTCCGGTGGAGCGGTGGCGGGCGGGGTCCACGCGGTAGAACCGCTCGAAGATCCGGTCGATCTCGTCGGTGGGGATCCCGATGCCCTGGTCCACCACGGAGATCTCGACGGCCGCGTCGTCGACCTTCGTGGTGACCAGCACGGTCGAGTCCGGCTCGGAGTAGGAGACGGCGTTGGCGACCAGGTTGGCCACCGCGGCGGTGATCTGCTCCTCGTTGCCGAAGACCTCCAGGCCGGTCACGCCGCCGGTGGCGATCGCGATGCGCCGGGAGTCGGCGTCGATCGCGCTGGTGTCCACGGCCGTGCGGATCACCTGGTCGACGCTCACCACCATCGGTGCCTCCAGGGAGTCGTCGCCCTGCAGGCGGGAGAGCTCGATGACCTGCTGGACCAGACGGGAGAGGCGGTCGCTCTCGGTGAGCATCCGTCCCGCGAAGCGCTGGACGGCCTCGGGGTCCTCGGCGGCGTCGTGCACGGCCTCCGCCAGCAGCCGGATCGCGCCGACCGGGGTCTTGAGCTCGTGGCTGACGTTGGCGACGAAGTCGCGGCGTACCGCCTCGACCTGGCGCTCGCGCGTCCGGTCCTCGAGGAGCGCCAGGACCAGTCGGGAGCCGAGCGGGGCGACCCGGGCGGTCACGTGCCGGGCGGGGGTTCCGGGTCGTGGCATCAGGATCTCGATCTCGCGGATCTGGCCGTCGCGGCGTACCTGTTGCACCAGGTCGGCCAGCTCCCGGGAGGCCAGGTCCGCCCCCTTGACCAGCCCCATCGCGTACGCCGGCGCCGAGGCCTTGACCACGACGTCCCCGGCGTCGACGACGACGGCGCTGCTGCGCAGTACCGACAGGACGGTGGCGACGCCGGGCGGGACGACCGGGTCCTCGGCCGTGGTCGGTCGCTGCTGCTGACGGTCGCTGACGTGCCACGCCAGCACTGCTGCGCCGGCGACGACGGCGCCGATGAGCGCGGCCAGGAACGCCTGCGTGGTTGGGTTCACGCCGCGATCGTACGCAGGAGTTCAGGTGCGATTCGCGTCCGGAGCCCCGACGTCGCGACTGTTCACTCCTCGTTCACCGCCTGACCCCGTCCGGACACGTGGACCCTCTAGGGTGGGCGCATGCGTGAGGCCTTCCATGAACAGCTCGATTCCGTCTTCCACGACCTCGCGGGCATCTGCGAGAAGGTCGAGCGCGCGGTCGCGCTCGCCACGGAGGCGTTGATGACCGGCGACCCCGACACCGCGGAGCGGGTGATCAGCGGCGACGCCGAGATCGACCGTGCCCGTGAGCAGGTCGAGGACAAGGCGTTCTCCCTGCTCTCGCTGCAGCAGCCGGTCGCCGGCGACCTGCGCACGATCGTCTCCGCGCTGCGCATGGTCTCCGAGCTCGAGCGGATGGGGGACCTCTCGGTCCACGTCGCCAAGATCGCCCGGCTGCGGGTCCCGAACGTCGCCGTGCCCACCGAGGTGCAGCCGACGATGGCCCGGATGGGCGAGGTCGCCGAGGACATGGTCTGCCGGGTCTCCTCGATCATCACCCGCCGCGACGTCGAGGCGGCGATCGCCCTGGGTCGCGACGACGAGGTGATGGACCAGCTGCGACGCACCAGCTTCACCGAACTGCTGAGCGATGGTTGGGAGCACGGTGTCGAGGCAGCCGTGGACATCGCCCTGCTGGGGCGGTACTACGAGCGGATCGCCGACCACGCGGTCTCGGTCGCCAACCGGGTCGTCTTCGTCGTCACCGGGCACAACCCGGCCCGCGCCGACAACTGATCACCGGCAACTGAGCGACCGCGGCTGCGGCTGCGGGCGGGGCTCGGCGGTCGTAGGTCGGGTCAGCGACCTTGGTTGGCCACGGCGGCCGCCGCGGCAGCCGCGGCCTCGGGGTCGAGGTACTCCCCGCCCGCGACGGTCGGGCGCAGGTCCTCGTCGAGCCGATAGACCAGCGGCATCCCGGTGGGGATGTTGAGGCCGGCGATCGTGTCGTCGTCGATCTGGTCGAGGTGCTTGACGATTCCGCGCAGGCTGTTGCCGTGGGCGGCGACGAGCACGGTGGAGCCGGCCCGCAGGTCGTCGGTGATCGCTGAGTTCCAGTAGGGCAGCATCCGCGCGATGACGTCCTTGAGGCACTCGGTGCGCGGCATCTCGTCGCCGAGGTCGGCGTAGCGGGGGTCGCCCACCTGGGAGTACTCGGCATCGTCGGCCAGCGGCGGGGGAGGGGTGTCGAAGGACCGCCGCCAGAGCATGAACTGCTCCTCGCCGTACTCCTCGAGCGTCTGCTTCTTGTCCTTGCCCTGCAGGGCGCCGTAGTGGCGCTCGTTGAGGCGCCAGGAGCGGCGCACCGGGATCCAGTGGCGGTCGGCCGCGTCCAGGGCGAGCGCTGCGGTCGTGATGGCGCGGCGCTGCAGCGAGGTGTGCACGACGTCCGGGAGCAGACCGGCAGCGACCAGCTGCTGGCCACCGCGGATCGCCTCGGCGCGCCCCTTCTCGGTGAGGTCGACGTCCACCCAGCCCGTGAAGAGGTTCTTCGCGTTCCACTCGCTCTCGCCGTGGCGGAGCAGGATCAGGGTGTACGTCATGGTCACTCGCCGGCTTCGTCGATGGTGGCCGCGTCGTCCTCGTCGTCGGCGGGGTTGCCGGACGAGTCGAGGCCGTCGTAGATGCCGGAGTCGTCGACGACGGGCACCTGGAGCGTGACCCGCTCACCGTTGCCGAACCCGACCGTCAGCGGGACGAAGTCGCCCGCGCCGAACTCCCCGGTCAACTCGATGCCGCCCTCCTCGGCGAGGTTGACGAACCCTCCGCGAGCGATCGAGATCGCCTCGAACTCCTCCGCCGTCAGCGTGGTCCCACCGGAACCGGCGAGGAAGTCAAACGTCATCGGCTCGCGCTGGTCGTTGTTCGACAGCGAGGCGATGAAGGTTCCCGAGCCGTCCTGGGCCGAGACCACGACGGCCCCGAGCACGTCCACGACGGCGTCGCGGTTGTGCACCCCGGCGGCCGGGGTGTAGTCGATGTCGGTCGCGTAGTTGAAGCCGCACGACGACAGGGCGGGGGCGGCGAGCACGAGGGCGCTCAGGGCGAGCGCGGTGTTGCGGCGGAAGTACATGTTCAAGGCCTTCGCAGGTCGTCGACGGTCACCCAGAGGTACGGGGGCAGGGGCACAGCCTAGCGGTCCCACTGCCGGCTCAGCGGCTGAGTCCGACCGTGCTGCCCGTGACGAGCATCGCGACCACGACCGCGGCGGTGTAGAGCGAGGAGATCACCAGCACCCGGGTCGCCCCGAGCTTCAGGGCCAGCTGCAGCGGCAGGTGGCGGTAGCCGTCCGCGTGGTCGGCCACGAGACCGGGCAGCGCCCGCAGGAAGTGCACGCCGACGCCGAGCATTGCGGCGAGCAGGGTCATCAGCAGGGTCGGGGGATCCCCGGCCACCTGCCCACCGCCCCAGCCGCCGTACGACAGGTAGGCGGGGAGCAGGCCGAAGGAGACGGCCCACGGCAGCCACGAGAGCGGGCCGGTCCGCAGCACGACGTTCGCCAGCAGCCCTGCGGCCAGGGAGAGCAGGTAGGCGCTGCCGGCGGTCACCCCGCTGCTGATCGAGAGCGGGATCACCAGCAGGACCGCCACCGTCACCGCGAACCACACCGTGCCCGGGTCCAGCAGCCCCTGGACCAGGGGCTTGTTGCGGGCTTCGTGCTTGAGGTCGCGGCGGCGGTCGGTGAGGTCGTTGTGCCAGCCGAGGATGGCTTGCCCCACCACGACCGTGGCGAAGACGAGGACGATCTCTCGCGGAGCGCGATCGGTCATCGCGGCGGCGATCGCGACGGCGGCCGCGGTGACCAGGGCCTGGCGGGGGTGCGCGGCGCGCCAGAGCAGCACCGGGCCGAGCTCGCGCAGCGAGCGTCTGCGTTCCCCGGACGGCGTCGACCCCGGGGCGGGCACTGCGGTCTCGTCGGCGCCCACGATGCCCGAGGTGGCGTCCGATTCGGAGTGCTCGTTGCCTGAACGCTTGGTCGTTGCCATGTCTCGCAGTATCAACCACCGGAGGCTTCCGCGTCGCTCATGGGGGCGCGTCGAGGTAGGTGCCCGCGAGTCCGCCGGATGCCGCCCACCATACGCAACGGCGATCTGTCAAGCCGGGATTGCGCCTCTGACCTGCGCAAACGCGAAATGGGCCGCCGGAAGGACGTGTTAGAATGGTCACCTAGGAAGGGGTACCTCACACATGACTTTCACCGTCGGCGAAACGGTTGTTTACCCGAATCACGGAGCCGCTGTCATCGAAGACATCGAGATGCGGACCATCAAGGGAGAGGACCGGCAGTACCTCGTACTCCGGATTGTCGCTCAGCAGGACCTGGTCGTTCGCGTCCCGTCCTGCAACCTCGATCTGGTCGGCGTGCGAGACGTGGTCGACAAGGAGGGCCTCGACCGCGTGTTCGACGTTCTCCGAGCGGCTCACGTCGAGGAGCCGACCAACTGGTCGCGTCGTTACAAGGCGAACCTCGAGAAGCTCCACAGTGGCGACGTCATGAAGGTGTCGGAGGTCGTCCGTGACCTGTGGCGCCGGGAGCGGGACCGCGGCCTGTCCGCCGGCGAGAAGCGGATGCTGGCCAAGGCGCGTCAGATCCTCGTCTCCGAGCTCGCGCTCGCCGAGCACACCAACGAGGACAAGGCCGAGGCCATCCTCGACGAGGTCCTCGCCTCCTGATCAGCAGCTGACACACAGCCCCCGGGTCCACCCCGGGGGCTGCGTGCATTTCGGAGCGCCCACGCCCTACGTTGGAGGGGACATGAGCGCTGACGAGTACGACGCCGAGCACCGCCCACCCGCCCTCGGTTCGGTGGTGGAGGAGGGCCGTGGCTCCCTTCCCTTCCACCTGATCCACGGCGAGGCCCTGGTGGCGTGCGCCTCCTGGGCGCTCGGCGAGGCCGGCGTGATGCCGGTCGACATCGGCACCAACTGGGCCGGGATCGTGGACGCCGACGAGCCCTTCGTGCTGCACGACGCCCTCTGTCCGATGACGCCCGCGTCGTTCATCGCCGACTGCGTGGCGACGGCGGTCGAGCAAGACAGGATCGTGGTGGCCGTGCGTCCGGTCACCGACACGGTCAAGGAGATCGACGACGGCTTCGTCGGCGCCACGGTGGACCGGGCCGACCTGGTCCAGGTCGCCTCGCCGGTCGTCCTGCCGGCCCGGGTCGTCGCCGGGCTCGACGGGTTCCCGTCCCTGGACTTCGTCGAACTGGTCGCGACGTTGCGGGCCGCTCATCCGGTGGAGTTGCGGCTCGCGCCGCCCGAGGGGCGTCGCGTCGGCGACGACGAGGAGATCCGGGTGCTGGAGGGGCTCACCCGAGGTGAGTGGCGAGCCGGAGATCTTCCGGGAACGTGATCTTGAGGTTGCCCGGGCCGCTCGGGATCGCGGCGATGGCCACGTCGGTGTAGCGCTCGAGGGTCGCGGCGGTGTCGGTGCCCTCGAACCCGTCCTGAGACGCCTGTCCGTAGGCGGTCAGCAGCTCGGGAGCGCGGAAGGCCTGCGGGGTCTGCACCCCGGCCAGGGCTCGGGTCACGGCTTCGGCCGACCGTCGCATCAACCCCGCGAGCTCGACCACCGGGATGGCGCCGCCGTGCTCGGCGGCGGCCGCCAACGTCTGCGCCCACAGGGCGGCGCTCGCGAGCGGCCGGGCTCCGTCGTGGATGGCCACGACCGTGACCTCCCCGGACTCGATCTCGGGGGCCAGGGTGCGGATCGCCTGCCACTCCGAGGCGTGCCGGGTGGCTCCTCCGTCGACCAGGGTGACCTCGCGGTCGCCCAGGAACGGCGCCAGCGCTGCACCCACCTCGTCGCGCTCGTCGGGGCGGACCACGACCACGACCCGTCGTACGTCGGGCAGGTCCAGCGCGGTGCGCAGCGACCAGGCCAGCACGGGTGCGTCGCCCAGCGGGAGCAGCACCTTGTTCACGCCGGCCCCCACCCGGGAGCCCGAGCCGGCGGCGAGGATCACGACGGCAGCGGGCATGGGCGGAGTCTACGGACGGTCCGGGGGCGGGGCTCAGGCGGCGAGTGCGGCGATGACGATGAGCAGCACGATCGCGGCGATCGCGGCGAGGACGGCCTGCAGGTGGGGTGGGATCTCGGCCGCGCGCCGGGCCAGGACCCGGGGTTGGCGGGCCAGGGCGTCCCCGGCGCGGTCGATGAAGAACGCGGGCTCCTGCTCGGCCGGAGGCGGCAGGACCGCCCCGGGGCCGGTGGGCAGCAGGCGAGTCGGTCCCTCGTCCACGTGTGCCGAGAGGTCGTCGTGGTCGGCCACCTCGTCACTGCTCCGCATCGGTGACCACCAGTGCTGTCGCGATGGCGGCGATGCCCTCGCCGCGACCGGTCAGGCCGAGGCCGTCGGTGGTCGTCGCGCTCAGGCTCACCGGGGCGTCGATCGCTGCCGAGAGGGCGGCCTCCGCCTCCGCGCGACGTGCGCCCAGCCGGGGACGGTTGCCGACCACCTGGACGGCCACGTTGCCGATCTCGAATCCGGCCGCGCGCACGCGGCGTGCGGTCTCGCCGAGCAGGGTGACGCCCGAGGCGCCGGCCCACTCGGGCTCGGCGGTGCCGAAGTTCGAGCCCAGGTCGCCGAGGGCGGCCGCGGACAGCAGGGCGTCGCACGCCGCGTGGGCGGCCACGTCGGCGTCCGAGTGGCCCTCCAGGCCCTGCGGCTCGTCGGGCCAGGTCAGGCCGGCGAGGTGCATCGGGGCGCCGTCGACGAGGCGGTGGACATCGGTACCGATGCCGGTACGGGGCAGATTCAGGCGTGGGGACACGCCCGTAAGCATGCCTGAGACAGAATCGGGGCTGTGAGGACATCCCGAGGTCCGTGGTTGCTGGCCGGTGTGGCTGCCGGCGTGGCCGGGCTTGCCACCAGTTACTTCGTCGCGATGGCGATGACGATCCGCGAGTCGCCGGTCGTCGCGGTCGCCGAGCTCGTGATCCGGTTGACCCCGGGTGCGGTGGCCGAGTGGGCCATCGAGCTGCTCGGCACCGCCGACAAGCCCTTCCTCGTGGCGATGGTGCTGCTGATCACCCTCGGCCTCTTCGCGTACGCCGGTCGGCTCGCCGCACGAGCATGGTGGGCTCCCGCGATCGTGTACGGCGCACTGGCGGCGTTCGGGGCGGTGGCGGTGATGGTGCAGCGCGGTGCCGCGGCCGCCGACCTGCTGCCGGTGGCGGTCGGGTTCGTCACCTGGTTGATCACCCTGTCACTGCTGACCGAACCGATGCGCCGGGCCGTCGCGGCCGAGCAGGCCGGCACGGCCGAGCCGACGCTGGGGGCGAGCACCCGACGTTCGGTCCTGATTCGCGGCGCAGTGATCACCACGGTCGCCGCGACGGCGGCGGTCGTCGGCCAGGTGGTCGGTCGGGGGCGCCGACACGTGGAGGAGACCCGACGGCTGCTCCGGCTGAACGGGACGACGCCTGCCGTGGTGCCGGCCGAGGTGCGGGTGGGGGTGGAGGGCGTCTCGCCCTGGATGACCCCGAACGCGGACTTCTACCGGATCCACACCGCGATCGTGGTGCCCACGATCGAGCCGGTGAACTGGCAGCTGCGCATCCACGGGATGGTCGACCGTGAACTGGTCATCTCCTACGAGGAGCTGGTGGCTCGCCGGTTCACGGAGAGCTGGATCACCCTCAACTGTGTCTCCAACCCGGTCGGCGGGCCGCTGATCGGCAACGCCTGGTGGAGCGGGGTCCGGATCGCCGACCTGCTCGCCGAGGTCGGCGTGCACCCGGACGCCGACGCGGTGCTGCAGACCTCGGAGGACGGCTGGACCTGCGGCACCCCGCTGGCGGCGATGACCGACGGGCGTGACGCCCTGCTCGCCGTCGCGATGAACGGCGAGCCCCTGCCGATCGACCACGGCTTCCCGGTCCGCACGATCGTGCCCGGGCTCTACGGCTACGTCTCGGCGACCAAGTGGGTCGTCGACTACGAGGTCACCCGCTTCGACCGGATCGAGGCCTACTGGACCCAGCGCGGCTGGGGCGAGCGGGGTCCGGTGAAGATGTCGTCCCGGGTCGAGGTGCCGCGCTCGGGCGCCGAGGTGCTGGCCGGCGAGGTCCGCGTCGGTGGCACCGCGTGGGCCCAGCACACCGGGATCCGTGCGGTGGAGGTCGCCGTCGACGGGGGTGCCTGGCAGCCGGCCGAGGTCGGTGGCGCTCCCAGCGACGACACCTGGGTGCAGTGGGCGGCGACCGTCACGGTCGAGCCCGGCGACCACGTGGTCCGAGTGCGGGCGATCGACAAGACCGGCCGCGTGCAGACCGGCGTCGAACAGGACGTGCTCCCCGACGGCGCCACCGGGTGGCATGCTCGGGACTTCACCGCGACGAAAGCCTGAGGCCTGCCGATGACCGCTGACTTCCACGACCGCACCGGTGTCGCCCTCGTCGTCGGGGGGAGTGGGGGTCTCGGCCTGGCGGTGGCCCGGCTGCTCGCGAGTCGAGGGTCGCACGTGGCGCTCACCTTCCGGACGCGTCGCGAGGCCGGGGAGGCCGCCGCGGAGACGGCTCGGGAGTGGGGAGTCCGGGCCTCGGCGCACGAGCTCGACCTGACCTCGGACGTGCACTGCGCCGAGCTGGTCGAGGAGGTCGCCACGACGTACGACGGCGTGCACACGCTGGTCTACGCCGCCGGCCCTCCGGTGCCGATGACCCACCTGTCGACCGTGCCGCCGGTGATCATGGCGGCCCAGCTGGCCGCCGATGCGGCCGGCTTCTTCAACGTCGTCCACCCCGCCCTGCCGCACCTGCGCGCGAGCCAGGGGTCGGTGGTGGCGGTGACCACCGCCGCCACCGCCCGCTACCCCGTGCGCGACGGACTGTCGTCGGCGCCGAAGGCCGCGGTGGAGTCCTTGGTGCGTGCCCTGGCGGCCGAGGAGGGGCGCTTCGGCGTCCGGTGCAACGCGGTCGGGCCGGGAATGCTGACCGACGGCATGGCCGCGCGGCTGATCGACTCGGGCGAGCTGAGCGAGGAGGCCCTGGCGGTCACCCGCCGGAACATCCCGCTGCGGCGCTTCGGCACCGCGACCGACATCGCGGAGGCGGTCTGTTTCCTCGCCTCGGATCGGGCGGGGTTCATCTCCGGTCAGAAGCTCGACGTGGATGGTGGGTACGGGGTCTGAGGGGGTGGGGGGGCAGGACGCGCAGTGCTGGTGACGCCCGTGCGGCCGGTCGGCACGCCACCGCTCGTCCGTGATGCGGCCGGTCACCGCTTCATGGAGCACGGAGCCGTCGCCGAAGGCCGCCCGCAGGATGCTTCCCTCGGGCAGGTGGTGCCGTCGCTCGAGGGCGGCGTCACGCTCCGTGTCCCACAGGCGGAGGACTCCGTCGAGGTCGATCAACAAGCACTGGCGCACGCGGGAGACCTTTCGTGAGGGTCCGATCGGCCTGCGATGCACCGACCATCCGCTGCCCGCTGAGCTGACGCCGCGGCTGGAACGAGCCCCGGGAAATCCATTGTCCAGATGGTGGAAGATCGGCCGGTTCTGGCGGCCAAACTGTCGGTGCTCGCTGCTGGAATTGATCCATGACCGAGACGCTCGCCGACGTGGACACCGCTGCTGCGGTGCTCGACTTCGCGCGAGGTCAGCGGTCGGTCGCCGACGTTGCCGAGGCGAACTTGCTGCAGGCCGCGGTGGCGTGGGCGGGGATGCACTCGACCGAGTCGTTGGCGGACGCGGCG
>NZ_JBFIKK010000096.1:0-13376 GCF_041600255.1 Nocardioides sp.
CCAGGTCGAGCAGCTGCTTCATCCAGCGCACGAAGTCACCGGCGGCCATCTCGGTGTGGCTCAGGACGTCGTCGAGGTCGTCGCCCTCGGCCCACCGGTAGGCGATCCACGCGAAGCCCAGGTCGGGCTGGCGCAGGAAGTCGAGCTTGTTGTCCCGCTCCAGGGCATCGAGCTCGGCCCAGAGCCGGACCATCTCGCCGATCGCCTCCTTGACCGCTCCCCCGGGGATGCGCGGGGACGACGCGTCGTCGGGTCGGCGCGCCTCGAAGACCAGCACGGAGAGCGCGGCGGCCAGTTCGGAGGGCGACAGGGCGTCCCAGAGGCCGTGTCGCAGCGACTCAGCGGCCACCAGGTCCATGTCGGAGTAGAGCCGTTGCAGGTGGCGCCCACGCGGGGTGACCGTGTCGCCGTCGAGGTACTCCAGCGCGGTGAGCACGTCGCACACCCGGTCGAACTGTCGCGCGATCGTGTTGGTGCGTTGCTCCACCCGCCGCTTGAGCGTCGCCGAGTCGCGGTCCAGCTTGAACCAGCGCTCGGCCCAGCGAGCGTGGTCCTCGCGGTCCGGACAGTCGTGGCACGGGTGTGCCTTCAGCTGGTTGCGCAACGAGGTCAGCTCGGCCTCCACCTGGCTGTCGACCGGTGGGCGGGCCGAGCGCGCCGACGTGGTCGGTGGGGGCGTCAGGTTGTGCGTCTTCGACCGAAGCGCAGAGGCGAGGTCGCGTCGCATCTGGGGGTTGCGACCACTGAAGTTCTTCGGGATCTTCAGCCGGGTCACGGCCTCGACCGGGGTGGGGAAGTCGATCATCGCCAGCCGTCGAGCCTGGCGGTCCTGCGTCACGACGTACGGCCGCGGGCCCTCGGGCGAGAAGCCCGGGTCGACCACGACGGCGAAGCCCGCGAACTTGCCCGTCGGCACCTGGATGACGTCGCCCGGCTTGAGTCGGGCCAGCGAGGCCAGGGCCTCCTCGCGCCGGTCGCTGCGCCGCGCCCTGCTGGCGCCCTTCTCGGCGTCGCTGATCCGTCGCCGCAGGCGTGCGTACTCCATGAAGTCGCCGCGGTCGCAGGCCGCCGCCTCGGCGTACCCCTCCAGCGCGTCGGTGCTCTTCTGCAGCTGGCGCGCCAGCCCGACCACCGCCTTGTCCGCCTGGAACTGCGCGAACGACTGCTCGAGCAGGGCACGCGAGCGCTCCCGACCGAAGTGGTGCACGAGGTTGACCGCCATGTTGTACGACGGCCGGAACGACGAGCGCAGCGGATAGGTCCGGGTGGAGGCCAGCCCGGCCACCTCCTGGGGGTTCATCCCCGGCTGCCACAGCACGACGCCATGGCCTTCGGTGTCGAGTCCCCGGCGCCCGGCACGACCGGTCAGCTGGGTGTACTCCCCCGGCGTGATGTCGGCGTGCGTCTCACCGTTCCACTTGGTGAGCTTCTCGATGACGACCGTGCGGGCCGGCATGTTGATGCCCAGCGCCAGCGTCTCCGTGGCGAAGACGGCCTTGCAGAGCCCGCGCAGGAACAGCTCCTCGACGCAGTGCTTGAAGGCCGGCAGCATGCCGGCGTGGTGGGCGGCGACGCCGCGGGTCAGCCCGTCCAGGAACGTGTGGTAGCCGAGCACCTCGAGGTCGTCGGCGGGCAGGTGGCGGCAGCTCTGCTCCACGAAGGCGTGGATCTCGTCGCGCTCCTCCGGCGTGGTCAGGCGGACGCCGGCGTTGAGGCACTGGGTGACCGCCGCGTCGCAGCCGACCCGGCTGAAGATGAAGGTGATCGCGGGCAGCAGACCGCCGCGGTGCAACGCCTCGAGCACGTCGACCCGGCTCGGGATCCAGACCCGGCGACCGTTGCCGACCTGCTTCGCGCCGCCCTTGCCGCCCTTGCCGCCGGCCTGGGACCGGCCGCGCGGGGAGCGTCGGTCCTTGATCCGACTGCTGGCCCAGTCGTCGCGCGCGATCTTGAGCAGCTCCCGGTTGACCGGGGCGCCCTCCTTGACGAAGCCGGCCTTGGCATCGACGTCGGAGTCCGCGAACAGGTCGAGCAGCCGCTTGCCGAGCATCACGTGCTGGTAGAGCGGGACCGGCCGGGTCTCCTCCACGATCGTGGTCGTCTCGCCTCGCACGGTGGCGAGCCAGTCCCCGAACTCCTCGGCGTTGGAGACGGTCGCGGAGAGCGAGACCAAAGCCACCGACTCGGGCAGGTGGATGATCACCTCCTCCCACACGGCGCCCCGAGCCCGGTCGGCGAGGTAGTGGACCTCGTCCATCACCACGAAGCCCAGACCCTCGAGCGTCCGGGACCCGGCGTAGAGCATGTTGCGCAGCACCTCGGTCGTCATCACCACGACCGGCGCCTCGCCGTTGACCACGTTGTCGCCGGTCAGCAGGCCGACCTTGTCGGCGCCGTAGCGCGCCACCAGGTCGTGGAACTTCTGGTTCGAGAGCGCCTTGATCGGGGTGGTGTAGAAGCACTTGCGGCCGGTCTCGAGCGCGAGGTGGACGGCGAACTCGCCGACGATCGTCTTGCCCGAACCGGTCGGCGCTGCCAGCAGGACGCCGCGCCCGTCCTCGATCTCGCGACAGGCCCGGCCCTGGAACTCGTCCAGCGGGAAGGAGTACAGGCTCTGGAACTCGCGGAAGACCGGGTGCTCACGACCGGTGCGGTAGTCGGCGTACCGCTCGGAGGGGGACATCTCGTCGGCCGTGCTCATCTGCTGCACCTCGGGGTGGGCCTCATGCCCGCCAGCCTAGGCGAGGACCGTCAACGCTCCGGGAGCACACTCGACGGTGAGGGGCAGCGGCCCGAACCGCTCCCCGTCCGCGTAGGAGACCACGCCGGGGGCCGCGACGGTGACCGAGCGGACGAGGTGGTGCTCGTACTGGGGGATCGTCACGTGTGTGCCCTTGAAGAGTTTCGGATAGGTGCGCAGCAGCTCGGGCTTGGTCATCGGCTTGATGATGACCACGTCGAGCAGTCCGTCGTCGAGGACGGCGCCCTCGGTGATCCGCAGACCGCCCCCGAACGACGGCCCGTTGCCGACCGCGACCAGCATCGCGTCCACCCGCCGGGCCTCACCGTCCAGCTCGAGGCGGTAGGAGAGCGGCTCGAACGTGCGCAGCTCCGCGAGCGTCGCGACGTTGTAGCGCATCTGCCCCTTCGGCCAGCGCATCGCATTGGCCCGTTCGTTGACGATCGCGTCGAAGCCGGCGGCGAGCACGGTCACGAAGTACTTCGAGCCGCTGCGCGCGAGGTCGATCGTGCGCGTGCGACCGGCGATGATCCGGTCGGTGGCGGCGAGGGGATCGCGGCGCGGCAGGTCGAAGTAGCGAGCCACGTCGTTCCCGGTGCCGGCCGGCACCACCCCGAGGACGGTCGGGGTGCCGGCGACCGCCTGGACACCGAGATGGACCATGCCGTCGCCGCCGACGACCACGAGGGACTCCACTCCCCCGGCGACACTCGCCCGGGCCAGGTCGAGGCCCTCGTCGGCGTCGCGGCCGAGCAGGTCCCGTACGGCGAAGCCGGCGTCACGCAGACGTCCGGCCACGACGTCGTGGACCCGGGCGCCCTTCCCCTTGCCCGCGGTGGGGTTGGTCAGGAGGGCGATCTCGCGACGATGAGCGGGCACGCGGCCGACCCTAGCGGCCGCGACCTGCGTTGTCCGCGCCGATCCGCAGCCGTGCCGCGTAGTGGTCCGGCGTGGCGCCCACGGCCTTGGCCAGCCGACTGAGCGCGTCGAGGACGAGGTCGGCGGTGAAGGTGGTGCCGGGCACGGAGAGGGTGAGCCGGGCCTCCGGGTCGTCGCCCAGCGCGATCAGCAGGATCTGGTCGTGTCGCCAGGCCTGGTGCGCGCGCAGCCGGGTCGCGTCGTCGGCCACGGGTCGGGGGTACGCCTCGTCGATGGCCAGCAGGTCGCAGGGGATCTCCTGGCCCTGGGCCGGGCCGGTCAACCGGCCCAGGACGTGGTGCCCGGTGCGGATGCCGACGTCGGCGCTCCAGGTGACCTCGACCTCGCCCAGCCACTCGGGCTGGTCGAAGGGGTCGAGCTCGACGGCTCCGGAGCTGGCGGCGCTCACAGCGGGGACAGCTCGTCGTCGGCCCAGGTCTCGCTCGTGGCGGCGCGACGCTGACGCAGCCGGTCAACCGTGCGGGCGATCAGCTCCGCCAGCAGGAAGAGCAGCAGCATCGGGGTGGCGAGCATCAGCATCGAGAACGGGTCGGTCGAGGGCGTCGCGACCGCCGCGAAGATGAAGGTGCCGATGATGATCCAGGGCCGGTACTTGGCGATCTGCTTGCCGGAGACCACACCGGCGAGGTTGAGCATGATCACGAAGAGCGGGATCTCGAAGGCGATGCCGAAGACCAGCAGCATCCGGGTCAGGAAGCTGAAGTACTCACCGAACTCGACGAGGCTCTGCAGCGAGGCCGGGGTGAACCCGATCAGGACCTCGAGCCCCTTGGGGAGCACGTAGTAGCCGGTCGCCACCCCGACGATGAACAGCGGGCCGGCGACGGCTGCGAAGACCCGCGACCAGGTGCGCTCCTTGGCGTGCAGGCCCGGCACGATGAACGCCCAGATCTGGTACAGCCAGTACGGGCTGGAGGCGACCAGCGCGGCCACCGCGCAGAGCTTCAGCTGCAGCATCAGCGGGCCGGTCGCCCCGGCGACGTACGCCGTGGTCTGGGTCTTCTGGTCGAGCGCGAGGCGGGCGTCGTTGTACGGCTCGAGCACGAGCTGGAGCAGGACGTCGTAGAAGAACAGGGCGACCACGAAGGTGACGACCAGGAACAGGACGGCCTTGATCAGCCGCGCGCGCAGTTCACGCAGGTGGTCGGAGAGCGCCATCCGGCCGTCGGCTCCGACCGGGTGCACCGGAGTGCCACGCAGCAGGCGGGCGAAGCCGCCCACGGTCGCGCGGAGAGAGCTGGCCACCGTGGACGATCAGGCGGTGGTGTCGTCGCGGCGCTCACGCGCGATGCGGTCGGCCTCGGTCTCGGCGTCGAGACGGGCCTGGCGCTCCTTGAGCTCCCGCTGTTCGGGGGTCGCCTTCGGGTCGTCGTCCTCGTCGTCCATCAGGCCCTTGGTCTCGGCCTTGAAGATCCGCAGCGCACGGCCCGACCCGCGAGCGAGCTCGGGGAGCTTGGAGGCACCGAACATCAGGACGATGACAGCAAGGATGATGATGAGCTCGGTGGGGCCGAGTCCAGCGATGAGCGGGTTCATGACGTCCTCACGTGGTTGGGCGTGTCATCCCTCATCGTACGCCGGGTCTCGGCATAGAGACCGAGCGCGGCCCGCGCGGACGAGATGAACGTCTGGTGGAACTCCGGGGGGCTGAGCACCCGGGCGTGGGGGGCCAGGCGCAGCAGGAGCCGCTGCAGCCAGCGCTCGTCCGCGACGAACAGGTCCACCTCGAGATGACCCTCGGCCACCGCCCGCACCTCCTCCACGGGGTAGTACTCGACGATCCACCGTGCGGCGGGCGCCACGAGCAGCGTCACCGAACGGGTCTGCGCGGCACGGGCGAACAGCCCGTCGCCCAGGTCCCGGGGCGCCTCGGCAGGGGTCTGCACGGTCGCGTCGAGCACCTCGGCCTCGTGCACCCGGTCCAGGCGGAACCAGCGCGGCGCCTCGGCGGTGTGACACCAGGCGTCCAGGTAGGCCACGCCCTGCGCGCTGACCACGCCGCGCGGATCCACCGTGCGCCGGGACTCCTCGTCACGCGAGGGGACGAAGTAGGTGAGCCGCACCTGGAGTTGCTGGTCGACGGCCTCCTGCAGCCGGGCGCGCAGCCCGGCCACCTCGGCGGACTCGGGCTCGTCTCCGGGGTCGATCCGGGCGTCGAGGCCGTGACCGGAGCCCTGGGCGGCGGCCGCCTCCAGCTTCGCCAGGGCGCGGTCGACGACGGCGCGGGTCTCGTCGCGGGCGCCGTTGCGCAGGGCCCGTAACGCCACGATCATGGCGGTCGCCTCGGTCGGGGAGAGCCGCAGCGGCCGGGAGAGGTAGTCGGCGTTCGACACGCGGATGACGCCCTCGTCCTCCAGCGCCTCGAGGTCGACGTCGATCAGGTCGTCGGGATAGCCGCCCGGCAGGCCGCACATCAGCAGCACCTTGAGGTCCTTGACGAGCTGCTTGGCCGGCACGCCCAGGACTGCGGCCGCGTCGTCGAGGCGGACCTGGCCGTGGGCGTGCAGGAAGGGCACCAGGGTCAGCAGGCGGGCGACCTGGTCCTTGGCCCCGAGCGAGACCGGAGTCATCGAGCCCCCTCCACGGTCGCGCGCAACCGGTCCACGACCGCCTGGCGCAGGTCGGCGGGCTCCTCGACCAGCACGTCGTCACCATGGCCCAGGACGTCGTCGGCCATCCCCACTCCCCCACGCTCGATGACCACGCGGTCCCAGGCGGTCCGCTCGTCCGGCCCCTGCACGTCTGCCGTCACGGTGGTCGCGTTGCGACGCAGGGCGTGGCCGGAGCCCCGTCGGACCAGCAGGACGGCTCGGCTGGTGGAGGGCGGGGGCGCCAGGCGTTGGGCGACGGCGCGGACATCCGTCCCCGGTGGCACCTCGTAGGAGCCCGGGACACCGATCCGGCGAGCCTCCCCGACCACCCGGGAGAGCCGGAACACCCGCTCCTGCTCGCGGTCGGTGTCGTGGCCGACGACGTACCAGCGGCCGGAGTAGCGCACGACGCCCCACGGCTGGACGTGGCGGCGACCCGGAGCTGCCTCACCGGAGCGTTGGTAGTCGAACTCCACCGGTTGCCGCTCCTGGGTGGCCTCCCAGAACACGTCGAAGGACGGCTCGTCGGCCGTCAGTCGGGGCTCGGCGATGTCCAGCGCGGCCACGTCGAGGGGCACCCCGAGCGCGGTCAGCTTGCGCACGGCGTCCGTGGTGGCCTCGGCCAACCGAGCGTGCTCCCAGACCTTGGCGGCCAACCCGATGACGGCGGCCTCGTCGGCCTCCAGGCTGATCTCCGGCAGCGCGAACTCGTCGGGACGGATCCGGTAGCCGGGCTCGTCGTCGAAGAAGGCGTCCATGCTGCCCACCTCGATGGGGACGCCGAGACTGCGCAGCTCGTCCTTGTCACGCTCGAACATCTTCTCGAACGCCTCGTCGGACGCCTCGGGGTAGAGGATGCCGCGGATTTTCGCCTTGGAGACGTAGTGCCGCTGCACGAGCAGCATGATGAGCAGGTTGAGCAGTCGCTCGGTCTTGCGGACCGTCATGCCACCCTCCTCGTCACGCCGACTCGGTCAGTTCGCGCCGAGGATGTCGACGACGAAGTAGATCGTGTCGGTGCCCTTGATGTTCGCCTGCTCGTTGCCCTGCTTGCCGTAGCCCTCGCGCGGCGGGATGCCGAGGATCAGTCGGCTGCCGACCCGGGCGCCCACGATCGTCTTGTCCCAGCCGCTGATCAGCTCGCCGGCGCCGATGGTCCGGGAGAGCGGGCTGTCCCCGCTGAAGCTCTCGTCGAAGGGCTTCTTGGCGCCGTACACCTGTCCGAGGTAGTCGACGGTCACGGTCTGGCCCTTCTTGACCTTCGCACCCGTGCCCTGGATCAGGGTGGCCGAGCGCAGGGTGCCGTCGGGGGCCGGGGCCTTGCCGAAGTCCAGTGCGGTGACGTCGCCGTCCTCCTCGACCAGGCTCGGCGCCCAGGCCGGCGCGGCCTGCGGCTCGCCCTCGGGGCCGTCGAGCACGACGTTGATGCTGATCAGGTCCACGATGACCAGCACGGTGTCCTTGTTGCCGATCCCGAGCTGGGGGTTGCCGGCGTCACCGAAGGCCAGGTCTGCGGGAGCGGTGACCGCCACCCGGGATCCGACCGTCTGGCCCTCCAGCGCGTCGCCGAAGATGGGGCTCAGGGTGTCGTCCACGGTGACCAGCTCGGGCTTGCCCTCGTCGTAGGTGCTGAACGACTGCTCCTGGGTGAAGCCGTTCCCGATCCAGATGTGGGTGAAGACCTGGTCGCCGGACTCGACCTCCTCCCCGTCGCCCTCCTCGAGGGTGGTGGTCTCCAGCTCGTCGGCGCTCATGTCCGACTCCCAGGTGACCTCCGGGGCCTCGCCGACCGAGCCCTCGATGCTCACCGCGTCCAGGCCGGTGGACGGGCCGCCGTCGGCGTCGTCGCCGCACGAGGTGAGCACACCTGCCAACAGCAGCGGGATCAGGACGAGCGGGAGACGACGGGTACGTCGGGTCACGGGGTTCACCTTCGCAGAGTTCCGGGTGGGGTCGGCCGGGCACGCGGCACAGCGCCGTTCACCCTATCCGCCCCGGGCACCCACCACGCGCAGGCGGTGCCGCCTGGGGATCACATGCCGTCGATGAGCCGCTGCACCCTCTCGTCGTAGGCCCGGAACGGGTCCTTGCACAGGACCGTGCGCTGGGCCTGGTCGTTCAGCTTGAGGTGCACCCAGTCGACGGTGAAGTCCCGCCGCCGCTCCTGCGCCTTGCGGATGAACTCCCCCCGCAGACGGGCCCGGGTGGACTGCGGCGGCACGGTCTTGGCCTCGAAGATCTTGAGGTCGGTGGTGAGCCGGGCGACCTTCCCCCGCTTCTCCAGCAGGTAGTAGAGCCCCCGACCGCGGTGGATGTCGTGGTAGGTCAGGTCGAGCTGCGCGATCCTGGGGTGGCCGAGCGAGAGACCGTGCTTGGCCCGGTAGGACTCGATCAGCTTCCACTTGATCACCCAGTCGATCTCGCGGTCGACCAGACCGAGGTCGTCGGACTCGACGGCCTTGAGCCCGCGCTCCCACAGGTCGAGCGCCTGCTCGATCAGCGGTGTGCCGATCTGGCGCCGGTCCACGAAGTCCCGTGCCTTGGCCAGGTACTCCCCCTGGATCTCCAGGGCGCTGGCCTCGCGGCCGTTGGCGAGGCGGATCTTGCGTCGACCGGTGATGTCGTGCGAGATCTCCCGGATCGCCCGGATCGGGTTCTCCATCGTGAGGTCGCGCATGACCACGCCCTCCTCGATCATCCGCAGCACCAGGTCGCAGCTGGCCACCTTGAGCATGGTGGTCGTCTCGCTCATGTTGGAGTCGCCCACGATGACGTGCAGCCGCCGGTACTTCTCGGCGTCGGCGTGCGGCTCGTCCCGGGTGTTGATGATCGGTCGGCTGCGGGTGGTGGCGCTGGAGACGCCCTCCCAGATGTGTTCGGCGCGCTGGCTCACCGAGTACGTCGCACCGCGCGGCGTCTGGGTGATCTTCCCGGCGCCGACGACGATCTGGCGGGTCACCAGGAACGGGATCAGGATGTCGGCCAGTCTGCTGAACTCGCCGGCCCGGCCGACGAGGTAGTTCTCGTGGCAGCCGTAGGAGTTCCCGGCGGAGTCGGTGTTGTTCTTGAACAGGTAGATCTCGCCGGCGATGCCCTCGTCGTGCAGGCGCTGCTCGGCGTCGAGGAGCAGGCCCTCGAGCACCCGCTCCCCTGCCTTGTCATGGGTGACGAGCTCGGTGATGTCGTCGCACTCGGGTGTCGCGTACTCCGGGTGGCTGCCCACGTCGAGATAGAGCCGAGCCCCGTTGCGCAGGAAGACGTTGCTGCTGCGCCCCCAGCTGACGACCTTGCGGAACAGGTAGCGAGCGACCTCGTCGGGACTGAGCCGGCGCTGGCCCTTGAACGTGCACGTGACGCCGTACTCGTTCTCGATCCCGAAGATCCGACGGTCCATGGCGTTACCCTAGCCCTCGGCAAAACCGGGGCGAGCCAACTCGCCTCGCCGATCTCGGGATCCTTCGCACTCGCAGGGACTCCCTCCACCACCGCAACATGGGAGTACGTGTGTCCGTAGTCAGGAAGTCATTGGTGCTCGGCACCACCCTCGGAGTGCTGGCCGGCGGGGCAGTCCACGCCCCGGCCGTCGCCGCCGAAGGGCACCGCAACGGGTGCGATCCGCAGTACAGCAAGACCACCACGAAGGGGCAGACGGTCTGGGTGCCCAGCAGCCGGTCCGCCGGCCCGTTCCAGTGGGGTGGGAGCCAGTCGCTCTCGGCCTCCGACGGCGAGCTGAGCGCCACCAGCAAGGGATCGGCCGACACCGTGGGTGGCTCGGCCGGCATCAAGTTCGGGATCGGCGAGGCCTCGGCCAAGTACGACCGTCAGTGGAACCGGAGCACCACCACCAGCAAGTCCGTCACCCAGACCTTCACCACCCACAGCGGCGAGGTCTCGCGCAAGGTGCACTGGCGCTGGCGCCTGTACATGCGTGGCTACATGTTCACGGCGGTCAAGACCAAGCACATCCCCACGCCGTGCATCGACGCCGGCACCTGGAAGCGCAAGATGCGCGTCGTCGTACCGACCAAGGCGAAGCTCTTCTCGTTCTCCCTGGAGCGCTACAAGTACCGCAACCAGATCAAGAACAGCGCGGGCCAGCCGATCAACCCCTGAGGGCTGATCGCTCGCTCAGCCGGCGGGGGGCGGGGCCACGGGTGGCTCGCCCTCCGACGGCTGGTCGGCGGTGCTCGCCGGTCCTGCCGGGCTCACCTCCGAGGGGCCCTCCGGTCCCCGGTCCGCGAGCAGCTCGGAGATCCGTGCCGGCCGGACTCGGCTGAACTTCCGGGACTGGCTCCGGTTGCGGTCCAGGACCGCGACCTCGAGGTCGTCGGCCGGGATGACCCGGTCGCTGGCCTCGCCCCGGTCGTCGGCCGTGTGCCCCAGGGCGGCGACCGCGACGTGGAGGGCCTCGCTCAGCGGCGCTGCCGGGGTGTAGTGCTCCCGGAGGTACGCCGCCACCGTGTCGGCCGCTCCGCCCATCACGGCGTAGCCGTGCTCGTCGGCGACCTGGCCGTCGTAGGTCAACCGGTAGATCTGGTCGTCGGCGGGGTCGTCGCCGATCTCGGCCACGAAGATCTCGACCTCGTAGGGCTTCTCCCCGCCGCTGGAGAAGATCGTGCCCAGGGTCTGCGCGTAGGCGTTGGCCAGCCCACGACCGGTCACGTCGCGGCGGTCGTAGGCGTAGCCCCGCATGTCCGCGAGTCGAACCCCGGCGATCCGCAGGTTCTCGAACTCGTTGTAGCGACCGACGGCCGCGAAGGCGATCCGGTCGTAGATCTCCGAGACCTTGTGCAGCGCCTGGGAGGGGTTCTCGGAGACGAACAGCACGCCGTCGGCGTACTGGACGACGACCACCGAACGGCCCCGGGCGATGCCCTTGCGGGCGAAGTCGGCCCGGTCCTTCATCAGCTGCTCGGGCGAGACGTAGAACGGCGTGCTCATCGCTGGGTCCCCCCGTCGAGTGCGGCACCGGGGCCGTCGGGCCGGGTCATCCGGCCGGCGATCACCCGGTCGGCGATCTCGGCGACCTCCGCGTCAGGCATCCGTCGTCCGCCGTCGGCGGTGATCACCTGGACGACCGGGAAGATCCGGCGGGCCAAGTCAGGACCACCGGTGGCCGAGTCGTCGTCGGCCGCGTCGTAGAGCGCCTCGACGACCGCCTGCACGGTCTGCTCGGCGGTGAAGTCCTCGCGGTAGAGCTTCTTCAGCGACCCGCGGGCGAAGAGGGACCCGGAGCCCACCGAGTGGAAGGCGGTCTCCTCGTAACGGCCGCCGGTCACGTCGTAGCTGAAGATCCGGCCGTTGCCGTGGACCAGGTCGAACCCGGCGAAGAGCGGCACCACCGCCAGGCCCTGCATGGCCATCCCGAGGTTGGCG
This sequence comes from Nocardioides sp., assembly GCF_041600255.1. Lineage (GTDB taxonomy): Bacteria > Actinomycetota > Actinomycetes > Propionibacteriales > Nocardioidaceae > Nocardioides. Next base: position 11,647 of record NZ_JBFIKK010000096.1, read on the forward strand.
CGGATCAGGGCGGCGAGGCGGTTGGCCTTGCCGTCCATGGAGAGGGTGTTGCCCTCGATCTTCTCGTAGTGCTCGAGCTCGGTCTGGAAGAGCCGGACCATCTCGACGGCCAGCCCGGCGGTCCCGGCGATGCCGACCGCGGAGTACTCGTCGGCGGGGAACACCTTCTCGATGTCGCGCTGGGCGATGATGTTGCCCATCGTCGCTCGTCGGTCGCCGGCCATCACCACGCCTCCGGGGAAGGTGGCGGCCACGATGGTGGTGCCGTGCGGAGCGAGGTCGCCGAGGTGGCCCTGCGGCAGGGCGCGGCGCGAGGGCAGCAGGTCAGGCGCCTGGACGGCGAGGAAGTCGCTGAACGACGACGTGCCGGGCACCAGGTAGGCCGCCGGCAGCCGGGGGCTGTCGGAGGTCATCGGGTCACTCCCCGCCCTTCTGGATGAAGGACTTCACGAACTCCTCGGCGTTGGACTCGAGGACCTCGTCGATCTCGTCGAGGATCGAGTCCACGTCGTCGTCGAGGACTTCCTTGCGCTCGGCGACGTCGGTCTCGGGGGCGACCTCGGTCGTCTCCTCGCTCTCGGAGGACTTGCGCGGCTGCTTCTGCTCCTGTGCCATGGTCCGACCCTAGCGAGTGCGTGGTTCCCGGACGCGGGACTGTCCCGGGAAATCAGTGGGTGAGTGCGGCGAACAGGTCTGCCGCGGTGTCGCAGCGGTCCAGCAGCTCCCCCACGTGGGCCTTGCTGCCCCGCAGCGGGTCGATCGTCGGCACGCGCTGCAGGGACTCGCGACCGGGCAGGTCGAAGATGACGGAGTCCCAGGAGGCGGCCGCGACGTGGGCGGCGTACTTCTCCAGACAGCGGCCGCGGAAGTAGGCCCGGGTGTCCGCGGGCGGGTCGTGCATGGCTGCCTCGATGGCGGCGTCGTCGAGCAGGCGCTCCATCCGGCCGGCGCCGGCCAGGCGGTGGTACAGGCCCTTGGCGGGGCGGATGTCGGAGTACTGGTAGTCGATCAGCTGGAGCTTGGCGTCGTCCCAGGCCAGGCCGTCGCGGGAGCGGTACTGCTCGAGCAGCTTGAGCTTGGCCACCCAGTCGAGCTCCGTGGCGCAGAGCATCGGGTCGCGTTCGAGCCGGGTCAGCACCGACTCCCAGCGCTCGAGGACGTCGACGGTCTGGCTGTCGGCGTCGGCGCCGAGCCGGTCCTCGACGTACTTGCGGGCGAGGTCGAGGTACTCCATCTGCAGCTGTACGGCGCTCAGCTGGCGACCGTCCTGGAGCGTGACCAGGTGACGGAGCGTCGGGTCGTGCGAGACCGCACGCAGGGCGGCGACCGGGCCGTCGACGCTGAGGTCGCGGGTGATGAACCGGTCCTCGATCATCGCCAGCACCAGGGAGGTCGTCCCCACCTTCAGGTAGGTCGAGACCTCGGACAGGTTGGCGTCGCCGATGATCACGTGCAGGCGCCGATACTTCTCGGGGTCGGCGTGTGGCTCGTCGCGGGTGTTGATGATCGGCCGCTTCAGGGTGGTCTCGAGACCCACCTCGACCTCGAAGAAGTCGGCGCGCTGACTGACCTGGAAGCCGTGCTGGCGCCCGTCCTGGCCCATCCCCACCCTGCCGGCGCCGCAGACCACCTGGCGGCTGACGAAGAACGGCGTCAGGTGACGCACGATGTCCACGAACGGCGTGGAGCGGCGCATCAGGTAGTTCTCGTGGGCTCCGTAGGACGAGCCC
>NZ_JBFIKK010000097.1:0-13349 GCF_041600255.1 Nocardioides sp.
CCGTCCCCATCGTCGTGCCGACCAGGTTCACGCTGCGGGCGTAGAAGTACCACCGGAAGTTGTGCTCATGCAGGGGTGCGAGCGATGCCGACCAGGTCATCGATCCTCCTGCGCGGGCGCGCGGGGGTCGTCCTGCATGGCGAACGCAGCCATCGTCAGGTTCACGTGCACCGATCCGTCGCTGTGCGGCTTGCGCGCCTCGGCGTGCACCACGGACGCCGCCTCTCGCACCAGCGCCATGGCGCGCTCCCAGGTCTCGGGGTCGACCCAGAGCTCTGCGTCGCACAGGAACGTCCTCGACGGCTGGGTGCGCTGCTCGAAGCGCCGGAGCAGCTCGATCGTCATGGCCCGTACCGGTGGGGAGGACCCGGTCGGGTCGAAGGTGTCGGACGGGTCCTGGCTCCGCTGGAAGCCCTGCTCCCACGGGTGTCGGTAGCGCTTGGCGACCCCACCGCGAATCTTCTCCTCACTGTCGACCACCACCTCGCCCGCCTCGGCGAGGATCCGCAGGTGGTACGACGCGTTGGCGTGCGAGACGTCGAGCTCGCGGGCCAGCTCGGCGGCACTCATCGCGGAGCCGGTCAGCAGCGACAGCATCCGCAGCCGCAGCGGGTGCGCGGTGGAGCGCAGCGACGCGATCCGGTCGTCGGTCATCAGGGCCTCCCAAAGAGTTATTGGGGAGTTTGACCGACGCCCTCCCGAACTGTCAAGGAGTTATTGGGGGGTTGTCGGGTCCGGCTCACTCGCCGCGGAACTCGGGGCGGCGACGCTCGCCGAACGCCCGCATCCCCTCGGCCACGTCGTCGGTCTGCAACAGCAGGCTCTGCCCGGTTCGCTCGCGCTGGAGCGCAGGCTCGAGCTGGCTCAGGGTGGCGGCGTTGATCGCCTTCTTGGTGGCCGCGAACGCCAGCGGAGGGCCGACGGCCAGGCGGCCCACCACGCTCGCCACGAGCTCGGCGAAGTCGTCGTCCTCGGCGACGTGCGTGACCAGCCCGGCGTCGTACGCCGCGCGGGCGCCGAGCGGCTCGGCCAGCAGTGCCATCCGCATCGCCCGGGCCCGTCCGATGGAGGCGGCCACGGTCGCGGTCGAGCCACCGTCGGGCATCAGTCCGATCCGGGCGAAGGCGAGCAGGAAGCCCGCCGACTCCGCGGCGACCACCAGGTCACAGGCCAGGGCAGCCGAGCAGCCCACGCCCACGGCGACGCCGTTGACGGCCGCGACGACCGGCTTGTCGAGGCCGGTGATCGCCCGGATGATCCGGTTGGCCCGGTCGAGTGCGGTGACGTCGAAGTGCTCGTGCGCGTCCTCCCCGGAGATGTCGGCGCCGGTGCTGAACGCCGTGCCGACGCCGGTGATCACCACCACGCGGACGTCGTCGCGCGAGGTCGCCTCCACCAGGTACCGGGCCAGGTCGTCGGCCATCTCGGCGGTCAGGGCGTTGAAGACCTCGGGTCGGTTCAGGGTGAGCCAGAGCGCGCCCTCGTCCAGGCGCACCTCCAGGTCAGCCAACGGTGACGCCGGCTTCGCGCATCGCCACCAGGGCAGCCTCGGTGGTCTCCGGCGCGACCCCCGCGCACAGGTCGGTGAGCAGACGCACCGCGAAGCCCTCGCTCACGGCGTCGAGCACGGTGGCACGCACGCAGTGGTCGGTCGCGATCCCGCAGACGTCGACCTGCTGCACGTCGTGGCGTCGCAGCCACTCGGCCAGGCCGACCCCGTCCTGGGTGTGGCCCTCGAATCCCGAGTACGCCGCCGCGTGCTCGCCCTTGACGAAGATGGCGTCGAAGGGCTGGGGGTCGAGGTTCGGGTGGAAGGCCTCGCCGTCGGTGCCCACCTCGCAGTGCTTGGGCCAGGTGTCGACGAAGTCCGGGGTGCTGGACCAGTGCTCGCCCGGGTCCACGTGGTGGTCCTTCGTCGCCACGACGTGGGCGTAGTCCGGTGCCTTCGGGTCCTGGGCGACCCAGTGGTGCAGGACCTCGGCGATGTCGTGGGCGACCTGGGCGCCGCCGGCGACCGGCAGCGATCCGCCTTCGCAGAAGTCGTTCTGGACGTCGACCACGATCAGTGCCCGCTTCATGGGACCGACACTAACCCGTGTCAGATGTGCCGCGTCGCAATGACGGGCTCGCCCTTCGACATCTGCTGGGCCGCCACCGGCAGCTCGGCGCGGGCCGCCGCATGCCGGCTCCGGGCCACCTCGAGCGGCTCGCGTCCCACCACCTTGCCCTCCGAGACCAGCGGCACCAGCAGCGAGCGGTCGTTGCCGTCGTCCGAGGGTGGGCGCCCCACGCCGATCACCTCGGTCTCGGCCACCCCGTGCGCGTCGAGCCGGCGCAGCGCGTACTTGCGGCCCCCCACGGAGATCTTGTCGTGGCTGCGCTTGGCGACCGAGACCATCTCGTCGGCGCGACCCTCGCGGGCGACGAGCTTGTAGACGAACCCGCAGGTCGGGTGTCCGCTGCCGGTCACCAGCTGCGTGCCGACGCCGTACCCGTCCACCGGGGCGGCGGCCAGGGCGGCGATCGCGAACTCGTCGAGGTCGCTGGTCACCACGATCCGGGTCCCGGTGGCGCCCAGCACGTCGAGCGGGGCGCGCACCTCGTGGGCAAGAACGCCCAGGTCGCCCGAGTCGAGCCGGACCGCACCGAGCTCCGGGCCCGCCACCTCCACCGCGAGCCGGACCGCCTCGGCGACGTCGTAGGTGTCCACCAGCAGGGTCGTGCCCCGGCCCAGGGAGTCGACCTGGGCGGTGAAGGCCTGCTTCTCGGTGTCGTGCAGCAGCGTGAAGCTGTGGGCGCTGGTCCCGGTGCTGGGCACGCCGTACCGGGCCCGGGCGGCGAGGTTGGAGCTCGCCTCGAAGCCCGCGACGTACGCCGCGCGGGCGCAGGCCACCGCGGCCTCCTCGTGGGTACGCCGCGAGCCCATCTCGATGCAGGGGCGGTCGCCGGCAGCGCTGGTCATCCGGGAGGCGGCCGAGGCGATCGCGGAGTCGTGGTTGTAGATCGACAGCAGCAGCGTCTCCAGCAGCACCGCCTCGGCGAAGGTGGACTCGACCACGAGCAGGGGGGAGTGGGCGAAGTAGGTCTCGCCCTCGGGGTAGCCCCAGATGTCCCCGCTGAAGCGGAAGTCGGCCAGCCAGTCGCGGGTGAACCGGTCGACCACGCCGTCCAGCGCGGCCAGCACCTCGTCGTCGAAACGGAACTCCTCCAGCGCGTCCAGGGCCCGCCCCACCCCAGCCACGACGCCGTAGCGACGGCCTTCGGGCAGACGCCGGGGGAAGAGCTCGAAGACGGCACGGCGGTGTGCGGTGCCCGCGCGCAGGGCGGCCTGGAGCATCGTCAGCTCGTAGTGGTCGGTGAGCAGTGCGGTCGATCGGTGCCGGGTCACGGGGGTCAGCCTAGGTCCGTGCCGACGATGCTCGTGTGCCACGATGGAGTCGTGTCCGCCGCCAGTCCCGTCGAGGTCGAACCGACCACGTTCTCCGACGAGTTCACCCAGATGGCGACCCCCTGGGTCACCATCGTGTGGAACGACCCGGTGAACCTGATGTCCTACGTCTCGTACGTCTTCCAGAAGTACTTCGGCTACGAGAAGAAGAAGGCCGAGAAGTTGATGCTCGAGGTGCACGAGGACGGCAAGTCCGTGGTCAGCACCGGTTCGCGCGAGGAGATGGAGCGCGACGTCCAGGCCATGCACGAGTACGGCCTGTGGGCCACGATGGACAAGTCCGAGTGAGCGGTTTCGCCCGCCACCGGCGCAGCCGCCTGATCATCGCGAACTTCACCGGGTTCGAGGCCGACCTGCTCCGCTCGCTCGCCTCCCAGCTCGTCGAGCTGCTGCGCAACGAGGCGGCCGTCCCGTCCGACGACCGGGACCCGTTCGAGGCGATGATGGACTTCTCCGGGCCCACCACCGAGCCTGAGGACCCGGTGCTCGCGCGGCTGTTCCCCACGGCGTACCCCGACGACGAGGAGGCGGCCTCGGAGTTCCGCCGCTTCACCGAGGGCGCCCTGCGCGACGGCAAGGCGACCGCTGCGGTGACCATCATCGAGACACTCGAGGAGGCCGGGCTGCCCCCGGAGCTCACCGAGGACGGTTTGATGATCGACGTCGAGCTCGACGAGCCGACCGCCGAGATCTGGCTGCGGTCCTTCACCGACGTCCGGCTCGCCCTGGCCAGCCGACTCGGGGTCGAGGACGGTGACGACGACGTCTGGGCGGCGCTGCCCGACGAGGACCCGCGGGCCCAGGCCCACGACATCTACGAGTGGGTCGGCTACCTCCAGGAGACCCTGGTCGAGGCGCTGACCACCGACTGAGCCGGCTGCCGGCCACGTCTTGCATGGTGGGCCGGTGTGACGCGGGCGAACCGGCCAAATACGCTGGTGGGTGTGCTGACCATCGACCAGGCGACGTACGACGCGATCGTCGCGCACGCCAAGCGCGACCACCCGGACGAGGCCTGCGGCATCGTGGCCGGCCCCGAGGGGAGCGACCGGCCCGAGCGGCTGGTCGAGATGGTCAACGCTGCCGGCAGCCCGACGTTCTACGAGTTCGACTCCACCGAGCTGCTCGCGCTCTACAAGGAGATGTGGGACAACGACGAGGAGGTCGTCGTGATCTACCACTCACACACCGCCACCGAGGCCTACCCCAGCCGCACCGACATTGGGCTGGCGAGCGAGCCCGGGGCACACTACGTACTGGTGAGCACCAGGGAGCACGGGAATAACGACGGCCCTGTGGAGTTCAGGTCCTACAGAATCATCGACGGCAACGTGACCGAAGAGGACGTCGCCGTCGTCCCCCAGCTGATCAGCGACTGAGGAGTCACACATGGCCATCGAGGTCCGGATCCCCACGATCCTTCGTACGTACACCGGCGGCGAGAAGGCGGTCAGCGGCGCCGGCGCCAAGCTGAGCGCGCTGATCGACGACCTGGAGGCCAACCACCCCGGCATCAAGGACCGTCTGATCGACGACGGTGACCTGCGTCGCTTCGTCAACGTCTACATCAACGACGAGGACGTCCGCTTCATCGGCGGTCTCGACGCCGAGCTCAGCGACGGCGACCAGGTCGTCGTGCTGCCCGCGGTCGCCGGAGGCTGATCCTTCGTGCGCTACGACAACCTCCTCGCCTCCGTCGGCAACACGCCGCTGGTGGGCCTGCCGAGGCTGTCGCCGACCCCTGAGGTGCGGCTCTGGGCCAAGCTCGAGGACCGCAACCCGACCGGCTCGATCAAGGACCGGCCGGCGCTGCGGATGATCGAGGAGGCCGAGAAGGACGGGACCCTGCGTCCCGGGTGCACGATCCTCGAGCCCACCTCCGGCAACACCGGGATCTCGCTGGCGATGGCGGCCAAGCTCAAGGGCTACCGCATCGTCTGCGTGATGCCGGAGAACACCTCCGAGGAGCGCCGCCAACTGCTCCGGATGTGGGGCGCCGAGATCGTCTCCTCCGATGCCGCCGGCGGTTCCAACGAGGCCGTCCGGGTGGCCAAGCAGATCGCGATCGAGCACCCCGACTGGGTGATGCTCTACCAGTACGGCAACGCCGCCAACGCGCTCTCGCACCAGGAGGGGACCGGCCCGGAGATCCTGGCCGACCTGCCCTCCATCACGCACTTCGTCGCCGGCCTGGGCACCACCGGCACCCTGATGGGCGTCAGCCGCTTCTTCCGGACCGCCAAGCCCGAGGTGAAGATCGTCGCGGCCGAGCCGCGGTACGGCGAGCTCGTCTACGGCCTGCGCAACCTCGACGAGGGCTTCGTCCCCGAGTTGTACGACGCCGACCTGATCGACTCGCGTTTCTCGGTCGGCCCCCGGGACGCCGTACGTCGGGTCCGCGAGCTGCTCGAGCTCGAGGGCATCTTCGCCGGCGTCTCCACCGGTGCGATCCTGCACGCCGCCCTCGGTCAGGCCGCGAAGGCGGTCAAGGCGGGCGAGCCCGCGGACATCGCGTTCGTGGTCTGCGACGGTGGCTGGAAGTACCTCTCCACCGGCGCCTACGAGGGCACCATCGACCAGGCCGAAGACCGCCTCGAGGGCCAGCTCTGGGCCTAGGCTGATGCCTCCCTGTTCGGAGGAGAGCCCATGCGTGTCCTGCGTGTCCTCGGCCAGCTGATCGCTGGCCTGCTGGCCGTCGTCCTGCTCACCCCGCTCGGCAGTGCTGCCGGCACGGTCGTGGTGGTGAACGCCGAACCGCCCACCGTGCGCGGGCAGGCTGTCTTCGACAAGCTCCTGCGGGCCCGTCCCGGGACCTGGGAGCCGGCCGAGGTGACCCACACCTACGCGTGGTTGCGCAACGACCGGCCGATCGCCGGCGCCACCGGGGCGTCGTACCGGTTGGGTCTGGACGACCTGGGTGCTCGGATCGCGGTGGTGGTCACCGCGACCCACGAGGCGAGCGGGGAGTCCGCGAGCGCCACCTCCCAGCCCACGCCGCGGGTCCGGCGGGCCGAGCTGCGCAGCAAGCGGCTGCCCAGGGTGGAGGGCGTCACCCGCTTCACCCGCACCGTACGCGCCACCCCCGGGCGCTGGTCGGCCTCGCCCACCCGGGTGCGGTACCAGTGGTTCCGCAGCGGCAGACCGATCAAGGGTGCGACCAAGGCCGCCTACCGCTTCGTCCCGCGCGACGTCGGACGCCGGGTGCGGGTCCTGGTCTCGGTCAAGGCGCCCGGGTACTCCCACGCCGCCGCGAAGTCCGAGCGGCTGGGCCGGGTCGGCCACCGCGTCGGGGTACGACGCACGGTCACCTACCGCGTGGAGACCCGCGGCACGATCACCACCAGCCTGCGCGAGTTCCGCCGCCAGGCCCAGCAGACCTTCACCGACCCCCGGGGCTGGCGAGGCGCCGGGGTCCGGTTCCGTCCGGTGGCCACAGGCGGCAGCTTCACCCTGGTGCTCGCCCAGGCCGGCCGGGTGCCCAGCTTCTCGTCGGCCTGCTCCAGCAGCTGGAGCTGCCGGGTGGGCCGCTACGTGATCATCAACCAGGACCGGTGGAAGTTCGCCTCACCCGCGTGGAACGCCGCCCAGGGATCGCTGCGCGACTACCGCCACATGGTGGTCAACCACGAGACCGGGCACTGGCTGGGGCTGGGCCACTCGGGATGCTCGGGCAGGGGCAATCCGGCGCCCGTGATGATGCAGCAGTCCAAGGGGCTGAACGGCTGTCGCTTCAACCCGTGGCCGACCGGGGCGGAGCTGGCCAGCCGGACACCGCGCTGAGCCTCAGTGGACCTGGAGGTCCTGGTCGCGGTTGAACCGACTGCCCGGCACCGCCGTCAGACCGAGCAGGTCGGCGGCCAGGTTGGCCAGGTCGCCGTTGCGGATCGGCTGCGTTCCGGTATAGCCGGGCCGACCGCGGCGAGGATCGCGGTACGTCGGGTTCAGGTCGTACAGGTCGGCCTGTGAGATGCCCGGGCCCCAGACCATGAAGGGCACCCGGTAGTTGAAGCGCTTGCTGGCGTCGTAGTGGCCGTCGCCCTTGCCGCCGTGGTCCGAGGTCAGGATGACCACCAGGTCACTGGTCAGGTCGGCGTGGTTGTCGATGGTCTGGAGCATCGACCCCAGCAGCTGGTCGGTGCGGGCCACGGCGTCGAGGTACTTCGCGGACATGAAGCCGTGCTCGTGACCCGTGACGTCGGGCAGGGAGGTGTGCACGAAGGTGAAGTCGCGGTCGTTGCGGACCAGGTCCCTGCGGGCCTTGCGGACCACCCGGGTCTGGTCGCTGCTGTAGGTGAACCGGTCGATCCCGGCCGGCCAGGAGCGCCGGAACAGGCGGAACTTCGTCTTGGTGGTGAACAGGGCGCTCTCGTTGCCGGCTCGGCGGACCTGGCTGAAGATCGAGGCCACCGAGTGCCCGGCCGCCTGCTGCACGGTGCCGCGGCGGTCGTCGTTCCAGGTCACCCCGTGGCCGCCCCGGGACTTCTTGACCCGTCGGCCGGTGACCATGCTGGTGTGGTTCGGCAGGGTCAACGTCAGCTCCCGCACGGTGCGCGCGTTGAGCGTGGACGCTCCCTCGTCGAGCAATCGGTGGAACGCCGGGGCGCGCTCGCGACCCAGGCGCTTGAGCGCCGCCGGGTTGAGTCCGTCCACGGAGATCGCCAGCACGCGAGCACTGCCCCGATCGCCGCGCTCGGACAGGTCTCCCGGCGCCGTGGCCGCGACGGCGGGTCCCCCCATCGGAGACGCCCCCGAGGCGGCGAGAGCCGCGGTCAGGAGGAGGACGGCGAGCCGGGCACGAGCGGTACGGGCGAACGGACGCATGGCCTCGACCCTACCCAGCGATTCCGTCCGCGGGACCCGAACCGATGCTCGATCCGGCCCCGGGACGCCGGAGTGACCGGGGTCTCTCCCGGGGCGTCGCCTGACGCGCCCGCGAGGCGACCCCCTAGGGTGCCGCTGTGCAAGCAGTTGCCCAGGATGCCCCCGTCGGCATCTTCGACTCGGGGTTCGGTGGTCTCACTGTCGCGCGCTCGGTGATCGACCAGCTGCCCCACGAGTCGATCGTCTACGTCGGTGACACCGCCCGCCAGCCCTACGGACCCAAGCCGATCGGCGAGGTCCGCGAGTACGCCCTCGAATGCCTCGACCACCTGGTCGCGCAGGGCGTGAAGGCGCTCGTCATCGCCTGCAACTCCGCCAGTGCCGCCATGCTGCGTGACGCCCGCGAGCGGTACGACGTCCCCGTCGTCGAGGTGATCTATCCCGCCACCCGGCGTGCCGTGGCGGCCAGTCACAACGGCCGGATCGGGGTGATCTGCACCCGGGCCACCGCCGAGTCGATGGCCTACGACGACGCCTTCGCCGCCGCTCCGCACATCGAGCTGGTCACCCAGGCCTGCCCGCGGTTCGTGGAGTTCGTCGAGGCCGGTGTCACCGGCGGACCCGAGCTGCTGGCGGCGGCGCACGAGTACCTCGACCCGCTGACCGCACGCGGGATCGACACCCTCATCCTCGGCTGCACCCACTACCCGCTGCTCACCGGCGTGATCTCCTACGTGATGGGCGACCAGGTCACCCTGGTCAGCTCGGCGGAGGAATGTGCCAAGGACGTCTACAAGATGCTGGCCCGCAGCGGCCTGATGCGCGAAGGTGGTGACCCGTCGTACACGTTCCTGACGACGGGGCTGCCCGAGGAGTTCGAGCAGATCGGCCGCCGTTTCCTCGGTCCGGAGATGGTGGCAGCGTCGCAGTTCATCGGTGGAATGGCGTGAGGAGGCGGGTGTGAGGCTGACCGTGGTCGGATGCTCGGGCTCCTATCCGGGCCCGGACGCGGCGGCCAGCTGCTACCTGCTCGAGGCCGAGCACGTGGACGATGCGGGCCGGCAGCGGACCTGGCGCATCCTGCTCGACCTCGGCAGCGGCGCCCTGGGCGTCCTGCACCGCTACGCCGACCCGCTCTCGATCGACGCCGTCCTGCTCAGTCACCTGCACGCCGACCACTGCCTGGACCTGTGCGGCTACTACGTGCTGCGCCGCTATCACCCCAGCGGGCACCAGCCCCAGCTCCCGGTGTGGGGTCCGATCGGCACCGCCGACCGGATGGCACGCGCCTACGACCTGCCGACCGAGCCGGGCATGAGCGAGGAGTTCGACTTCCGCACCTGGGACGGTCCGATCCGGATCGGGCCCTTCGAGGTGGACCCGATCGCGGTCGACCACCCGGTGCCGGCGTACGGGATGCGGGTCAGCGCCGACGGCGTGACCCTGGGCTACAGCGGTGACACGGGTCCGTGCACGGGGCTGGACGCGATCGCGGACGGCGCGGACCTGCTGCTGGCCGAGGCGTCGTTCCTCAGCGGCGCGACCAATCCGCCCGGGCTGCACCTGACCGGCTCGGACTGCGGGGAGGTGGCCGCGCGGATGGGCTCGCGACGGTTGCTGCTCACCCACATCCCGCCCTGGTTCGAGGCATCGGCCGCGCTCGCCGAGGCCCGGGCGAAGTACGACGGGCCGATCGACCTGGCGGTCGAGGGCGCCGTCCACCAGGTCTGAGCCGTTTCGGGGCCTCGGCCCCTGTGGACGTGCCGGTGCGGCTGCCGCCGTGATCGGGCAGGGTGGCGCCCATGATCACCGTCGAACGACTCACCCGGCGCTACGGCGACTTCCTCGCCGTCGACGACGTCAGCTTCACCTGCCAGCCCGGCCGGGTCACCGGCTTCCTCGGCCCCAACGGTGCCGGCAAGACCACCACGATGCGAGTCGTCGTCGGGCTCACCCCGGCCACCTCGGGCCGCGCGACGATCGGCGGGCACGCCTACCGCGACATCCCCAACCCCGGGCGGCACGTCGGCGTCCTGCTGGACGCGTCGGCCCAGCACGCCGGCCGCACCGGCCGGGAGGTGCTCACCCTCGGAGCGCGGACGATGGGCCTGCCCGACCGCCGGGTCGACGAGATGCTGGACCTGGTCTCGCTCACCCCGGTCGAGTCACGACGCCGGGTGCGCCACTACTCGCTCGGGATGCGCCAACGGCTGGGCATCGCCCACGCACTGATCGGCGACCCGTCGGTGCTGATCCTCGACGAGCCGGCGAACGGGCTCGACCCCGCCGGCATCCGGTGGATGCGCGGGCTCCTCCAGGGGTTCGCCGAGCAGGGTGGCACGGTGCTGCTCTCCAGTCACCTGCTGCACGAGGTCGAGATCATCGCCGACGACATGATCCTGATCGGACACGGTCGGATCGTGGCTCACGGTGACAAGGAGTCGCTGCTCGCGAGCGCCGGTTCGGCGGCCTGCCTGGTGAGTTCGTCGGACAACGAATGGCTCGCCGAGGCGCTGACGCGGGCAGGTCTCGCCGTGACGCCCCAGTGGGGTGCGTTGCGGGTCGCGGCGGAGCCGGTCGAGGTGGGCCGGGTGGCCCTCGCCGCTGCGGTGGCCCTCACCGAGCTGCGCCCGGCCGACGGCGGGTTCGAGGACCTGTTCCTCGAGCTCACCTCCGACACGCAGCGGGACCCCGCGGCCACCGGGGTGGCGTCATGAGTGCGACGACCCAGCCGCCGACCCTCGGGCACAGCCTCGACGTGACGAGCACGTCCCCGCTGCCGCTGGGACGCCTGGTGCGCGTCGAGCTCCGCAAGACCCATGACACGAGGGCCGGGCTGTGGTTGTTGATCGCGATGGCCGCGCTGACCGCGGTGGTGATGGCGATCCAACTCGCCGTGGTCGTGGTCAACGACATCTCGGTGGACTACGCCGCCTTCATGACCTCGACCAGCTTCTCGATCGCCCTGCTGCTGCCGGTGCTGGGGATCCTGCTGCTCACCAGCGAGTGGGGTCAGCGAACGGCGATGATCACCTTCAGCCTGGAGCCGCGCCGGTGGCGGGTGATCGTCGCGAAGCTGCTGGTCGGCGGCATCCTGGCCACCCTCGCGGTGGTCGTCGCGCTGCTCCTGGGAGCCGGGGCGAACCTGCTCTACGGCGCCCTGGAGGGAGTCCCGGCGACGTGGGGCCTGTCCCTGGCCGAAGTGCTGGGGTTCCTGCTGATCCAGGTCATCGGGATGCTCACCGGCTTCGCCCTGGCGGCGCTGCTGCTCAACTCGGCGGCGGCGATCGTGGTCTACATGGTCTACTCCTTCGTCCTGCCGCCACTCTTCCAGCTCGGCAGCTTCCTGATCGGGTGGTTCGGCGACCTCCGGCCGTGGATCGACTTCAACTCGGCCCAGACGCCGCTGGTCGACGCCTCGATGACCGGTCAGGACTGGGCGCATCTCGCGGTGTCGGGGGTGGTCTGGCTGTGGCTGCCGTTGGCCATCGGCCTGTGGCGCGTGCTGCGCGCCGAGGTGAAGTAGGACGCTCGGGTGCCCACGGTTAGGGTCGGCCCCATGACGACTTCTGCCGAGGGCACCCGCGCCGACGGGCGCGCCGACGACGAGCTCCGCCCGATCACGATCACCCGCAACTGGCTCGACCACGCGGCGGGGTCGGTGCTGGTGGAGTTCGGCAGGACCCGGGTGCTGTGTGCGGCCTCCGCCTCCGAGGGCGTGCCGCGCTGGCGCAAGGGGTCCGGGCTGGGCTGGGTGACCGCGGAGTACGCGATGCTCCCCGCAGCCACGAACACCCGCTCGGACCGCGAGTCGGTCAAGGGCCGGATCGGTGGCCGCACCCACGAGATCAGTCGGCTGATCGGCCGGTCGCTGCGCGCCGTCATCGACTACGAGGCCCTCGGCGAGAACACGATCGTGCTGGACTGCGACGTGCTCCAGGCCGACGGCGGCACCCGCACCGCCGCGATCACCGGGGCGTACGTCGCCCTCTCCGACGCGATCACCCATCTCAAGGCCCAGGGCCTGGTCAAGGGCGACCCGCTGACCGGCTCCGTGGCCGCGGTCAGCGTCGGCATCATCGACGGCGTACCGCGCCTCGACCTGCCCTACGAGGAGGACGTCCGCGCCGAGACCGACATGAACGTCGTGATGACCGGCGACGGCAAGTTCATCGAGGTGCAGGGCACCGCGGAGGGTGCCGCCTTCGACCGGTCCGAGCTCGACGCCCTGCTGGCGCTCGCCGAGAAGGGCTGCACCGACCTGACCCAGCTGCAGTCCGAGGCGCTCTCGCAGTGAGCCGGCCGTGACCCGCGTCTTCCTCGCCTCGCGCAACCGCAAGAAGATCGCCGAGATGGAGCGGATCCTGCGCGAGCACGCGCCGGGCATCGAGGTGCTCGGGATCGACGACATCGAGGGGTACGTCGAGCCGGTCGAGGACCAGCCGACGTTCGAGGGCAATGCGCTGCTGAAGGCACGGGCCGGTCTGGCCGCGACCGGCCTGCCGGCGCTGGCCGACGACTCGGGGCTCTGCGTGGACGCGCTGAACGGCATGCCGGGTGTGCTCTCGGCCCGGTGGGCGGGCCGGGCGAAGTCCGACGAGCGCAACAACGAGCTCCTGCTCGAGCAGCTCGACGACGTGCCGGACGAGCGTCGTACGGCGCACTTCGCCTGCGCGGTGGCGTTCTGCCACCCCGGCGGGGAGCTGGTCGTGCACGGTCGGATGGACGGTCGCGTGATCCGCGAGCAGCGGGGGAACGGCGGGTTCGGCTACGACGTGCTGTTCGTGGCCGACGAGCACACCGACCCCGAGCGGACCTCGGCGGAGCTGAGCGCGGAGGAGAAGGACCGGATCTCGCACCGGGGGCGGGCGTTGCGCGAGATCGCTCCGCTGGTCGCCGACGCGTTGGCGTGAGGGATTCACTGGTTAACCAGTGATTTGCGCACTTCACCCAGGTAACTCTCTGGGTGAAGTGCGGGTTATCTGGGTGCGCTGTGACGCAGGATGCTCATGGGGTCGGGATCGTCGCTACGAGGCCCGTTCGGTCCGAAGATTCACTGGTTAACCTGTGAAACTGCCCC